>CAZXIE010000004.1:0-64954 GCA_964640065.1 uncultured Saprospiraceae bacterium | reverse complement strand
CATAGTCATATCTAAACACTTTATTGGACAAAGTCATCATCCATAAAGCACTATCAGGTCCAAACTCTAAAAGCAATACAGATATATCACTAAGTCCATCTTGATTTCCATATGTCCTGAATTCATACCCATCCCACTTTACTAAACCCTTGTCAGTTGCTATCCAGATATAGCCTAAGGTATCTTGTAGTATTTCATGACACTCATTACTAGGAAGTCCGTCGTCTACAGTGTAGTTGGTGATTATATAATCATCAGACTGTGCCACCATTTGACTAGCCGTCATAAGCAGTACAAGAGGAAATAGAAATCTGATGTAGCAGAATAGCACACGTGATTTATCTTTCAATTTCAATGGATGAAGCTTTATAATAATCTCATAACAAACGAAGTACTTCTTTCTTTTTTCTACGAGAAACTGGTACTGTAGATCCATCGATCATTTCAAAACAACCTCCATCCTTTTTACTGTATCTAACTATAGCGTTCCGATTGACAAGGTGTGACATGTGTGGTCTTATAAACTTCGATGAATCAGTTAATGATTCTACGTATGCCAAGGGTTTGCTTATTACTAGCTTACGAGTACTCTTTAGAAATATTTGAGAATAAGCACGGTCCGCTTTCACTCTAATGATATCATCAGCGTTTATTCTTTCTATGCCTTCATGAGTTGAGAAATTTAATACTTGATCTGTGTAGTGTGATCCTATTTGTTGAAGTAGTTCTTGATCTTCTGTTGTTACTTTGTCTCTTTCTATTACCCTTTTGACCACTTCTTTAAGTTCTTGAGGTTCATAAGGTTTTAGGACATAGCCTACAGCAAAGTATTCAAAAGCTTTTATAGCATATTGATCAAAGGCAGTTGTGAAAATCAGTTTGAGGTGTGATGTATCTACTTCCTTTAGTACTTCAAAAACTTTACAATCATAGAGCTGTATATCCAAAAAGGCTATATCAATGTCTTTTCTTGTTAACTGCTCTATGCTACTTTTCTTTCGCCCTGCAGTGCCCATAATTTTCAGCCCTGGAAGATGGTCCGTGATAATACTAGTCAATAACTCAATCGCGTCTTTCTCATCTTCTATGATCACTACATTCATAACTAAGTATCTCTGACTAAAATACCTTTTTTCACTGATGTCGATGCGCCAAAAGAGGTGGCGGTTCTCCGGTAAATGGATTCATCCTTCCTATCGTTCTTGCCTCGATACCTTCCGCACGCATCACAGCCCTATCACCAAATCGTTCTCTTATGCTATCCATCGCTTGATATAAACTGATGATCTCCGCGCTATCCTCAAACATATTCATCTGATAGTGCCCACCTACAAGATGGCTAAATCGCACCCCGATCAAGCGTATAAGTACCCGTCGCTGATATAGTCGCTCAAATAAGTCCTTCACTTTGGGTAAGATGATGTGATCTGCGCTTGTATACGGCACTCTGCTCTGAAGAGTCTGTGTCTGAAAGTCGCTATATCGGAGTTTTACAGTGATACAACCCGTCAATTTCTTTCCGCGACGTAGCTGAAAAGCCAGATTCTCTGCCATGGCGGTCATCAGGGCTTTTAGTCTATTTACATCTATGGTATCACGATCAAAAGTCCGCTCTGTTGAAATCGACTTTCTCTCATGATATGGGATAACAGGCGTGTTGTCTATGCCATTGGCCTTTTTCCAGATAACTGTACCATTTTTCCCAAAGACGCTCTCCATCATCTCGCGAGGCATCTCCTGAATAGTGCCTATCACCTTTACTCCTAGATGGCATAACATCTGATGAGTCTTAGCACCTACCATGGGTATCTTACGTACAGGCAGTGGGGAAAGAAAGGGTTTCTCAAATCCATTGTCTACTTGAAGTTGGTTATTAGGTTTTGCTATACCTGTGGCGATTTTGGATACAGTTTTACTGGTAGAAAGCCCAAAAGAGATGGGTAGATGTGTTTCTGTGATGATCTTATTTCTCATCTCAGACGCATACTTCAGACAACCGAAGTATGCGTCCATACCACTCATATCTACATAAAACTCATCGATAGAAGCTTTCTCATAGGTCGGGGCATATTCTTTGATGATCTCAGTAACCATATCAGAAAACTTACTGTACGTCCCACTATTACCTCTGATGATGACTGCCTCCGGGCATAACTGTCGAGCTAGCTTCATCGGCATCGCAGATCTGATACCAAATCTCCGCGCCTCATAACTACAAGCTGCTACGACTCCTCTGTCAGAAAGCCCCCCAATTAAGACGGGTCGACCCTTCAGTCGGCTATCTAATATGCGCTCGCAGGACACAAAAAAAGTGTCAAGGTCGAGGTGGAGGATGCTTCGGCTACGCTCAGCACAAGTACTTCGACTGCGCTCAGCACGAGTATTTCGGCTGGGTTCAGCACAGCTACTTGAATTAGATTCAATACTAGAATTTTGGCTTAGGTCAGCACTTGTACTTTGTCCTTGTTCAGCGTTCGTTTTCATATGATTAGACAGGCCTATGATAACTGCCAAAGAACAGAGTTCATCATAGTTACGTGGGAGAGTATCGGTGTTTTCTAATTTGGGCTTTTGTGCGTTTTCTATCGGCTTTTTAGCACGTCAACATCTTTCTTAAGTTGTAGTACTAGTTCGCTGAGTTGGTTGATCTCAGCATGCGATCTCTTGTTCTGATCAGGCATATCAAAACTCAGATAACCTAGTGTGCGCCAGACTTCGATGAGGTCTTCAATATTGAGATAGTAAGGGTCATACAGGGCATTATCAGACTTGAGAAGTAATCGGCGCTCGTCACCTTCTTTGTTGATGCGCTTATATATTATGCCATTGGACTTTGTAACGAGGATATAGGCTTGTTCATCCTTGACATCACGCCAGTCTGTGAGGTACTCACAGATGATGTAACTCCCATCCGCGATAGGAAGCATACTGTCTCCTTCTATCTGAAAGAGACGATAGCTCCTATCGGGATATAACTCGGGTAATGGCAAATTAAACTTCGGTAAGTCTTTCACATATTCGGGGTCTGCATAGCCATGTGCATAGCCAGCGCGAGCAGCTACGGGGACGATAGATATTAGCTCTCGGTCGTCGGAGTCTAGTACGATAGGGAGGATACGTAGCGTCTTTCCTTCTTGGTCTACTTGTGGTGCCGTCTCGGCTTTTGTCAAATCTTCATTTACGAGCTGATCCAGCGAAGTGCCAAAGAGATAGGCCATCTTCTGTATAGACTCCAGCTTAGGCTCTGCGCGATGTTCCTCATAAGATCCTATCTGGCCACGCTTGAGTCCTACTCTTTCAGCCAGATCTGACTGCGTATATCCTTTTCGCTTACGCAGATGCCTGATGTTCTTATTCAAATAGCTCATGACCTAAAGATAGGGTTAACATCTTTAGCATGTCAATTATTTTAGCGAAATGCTAATTTATTTGGCTTTTCTCGTGTAAGGTTGTCTCATCAGAAAGTCCTAATCTGATCTCCAAAGAAGATAGCATTCAAAAAGAGCTTGTTGGTACCATACCAAGTTCCTCTAAAGTTGGGATCATCGGCAAAGAGCACGGCCCTTCCAGATCCAACCCTTGATGTCACGATAGAAGCAGATCCTTTTAGGTGATTTTCTAAATTATCTTTTGTGATAAATCCATCAATATGTGGTTCACCAGAATAGAGTGCTACATTACTATATTTCTTTTCGCTAGGATCTAGCCAGATCGTACTATTTCTATATACTGGGATAGTCTTATCTCTATACCCATATGCTATAGGATGTGTGAGATCAAGATCTACTTCAAAGATGGCGCCACCCACACCATTCTTTCCTTCTATCTCTGACGCATGTATATATGGCTCTCTTACTAGCGGCTCTTCTTCCTCTCCGTCTTCATTTTTAGTCTTTGATAGCTTTTCTGTGACGATCTTATTTTTAATTAACCATGGCACGGCACCACGGATACCTATGATCGTATTCCCTTCCTCTACCCAAGCTTTTATAATTGCAACATCAGCACTATCAAGAGAAGTATAGCTCCCTGAAGTAAGTATCAGTGTATTATAATTAGAAAAATCTGCTCTCTTAAAATTGGATGTGCGAAGTTTAGTCATCGGCATCTCAAAACGCTGATCCAGAAGGTGCCAAACAAATCCCGTTTCATAACCGCTGGTGCCATCGCCCACTAACATGATGCATTTGGGTTTTCTAATCGGCGTATTATATCTACTGCCCAAGTCTACACCACTCAAAGCAAAACCCGTTTTTGCAGAATATACACTGATACCATATCCAGCTACCGCGTTTTTTATCACACTGTGCAGCTCTTCCTCAGCGTACTCTTGCTTTTGAACAGGTATGATAAGTGTACCATAACTAAAATCGTGTGTTCCGCTATGAGTTGGCAAACTAAATTCTTTTCTAGCTGATAAAACATTAACATCTTTTTCTAACAACTTTTGCAAAACTGCAGGAGCATAATAGTCATCCCACGATATGAGATAAGCATAATTAGAAGAGACTACATCGGCATCTGCACTCGCTATATCGCCCCTCGTTATCTGATCACCAAGATTTAACCTTGCATTTGATGCTTTATAATTTATGTTATAAGCATTGGCCAGAGACCAAGCTGATGCATCGTAGAAAACACTGTCTTGGTACTCATCATATGTCTCAAACATCGTCTGTACCATGCGGTATTGTGGTTGGGCTGTAGGCACTACATACTCTCCTTCATTATCACTTTCATAAATATTAATTTTATGTTGAAGCAGCAAGTCCAGAAAAGCTCTCATCCGCCCCTTGTCATGCTGCTCGCTGATTACATAAGACTGAATGCCTGAAGACTGTGCAATAGAAATAGCAGATTTGAAAAAATCTCTTTGGTAGTCATGCATCATATCTTTATGATCAACTGCAGCTTCTACAGTAGCTATCGCATTTACAAATTGATTTCTAATGGTAAATGGAAAAGTGATATCTCCAAGAGGTGTCTCTTGTACATGACCTCTTGAGCTCGCCTGTTCAAATAGTATCCCCAGCCCTCCTTGTAAATCAGGATAAGAAGATCCATAACCCGGATAAGTGCCATCAAACACTTCTTTCGTAAAATAGAATGAACCCAACTCATCCATTGCCTTCACATAGTACTTTGCAAATTCATCATTGAGGGTAGTATAGTTTTCTTTGGGCATAATGGGGTCTTTTGATCCATTAGTTTTCATAGGTTCAAAAAAGTACGAACTATTCGTGCCCATCTCATGAAAGTCGGTTACTACATTAGGATACCAAGTGTGGTACCAGTCTAATTTACCTTGAGACTCAGGATGTACTGCTAGCAACCAATCTCTATTTAAGTCAAACCAAAAGTGATTAGTTCTACCTCTAGGCCAAGATTCCACATGCTCTGCATCCAAAGGGTCCTTTATTAAGACTTTTACACCTCTTCGACTATTAGCCCATTGTGTATGTCTATCACGGCCATCAGGATTAATACATGGATCTAAAAATGTAATCCCATTTTCTCGTAGTTCTTGTATGTCTGGATGATTAGAAGCGGTTAACACATATGCCGCTAGAAGAGCAGCCTCTGACCCTGAAGGCTCATTGCCATGAACATTAAAAGCAAGATTAACAAATACAGGTAAATTAGAAAGTGCATCTCCATCAACTTTTTCAGTCGGATCTACTAATTGTAAATGTCGCTCTCTTGTCTCTTCTATATTTTCTAAGTGAGTAGGCTGACTGATTTGTAACATGACTAACCGTCGTCGCTCATGTGTCTTACCATAGTCAGTTAGGTTGGCTCTATCACTTACCTCACTCAGTTCTTCCAGATAAGCCACTATCTGATCATGGCGAGTGTGATAGTCCCCGATCCCATATTCTAAAAATTCTTCTGGAGATGGTATGCTCTTTTCAAAAGGGGCATACTTAGCGTAGTAGTAATCCTGGGAACACAAAGAACCAATGAAACAGAGTAGTAGGCATAGGCTTAGCAGCTTTCTCATCCTTAGTAGTTTTTGGTAAGATAACAGTCTACTTAGACATAAACGAGGTCGTCAACTTATCCTTTTCTATTTCCTCTTCACGAAATCTAGGATCTGAGATATAGGTGAGTTTGGTCATACCAATAGTCTCAATGCTATAATATCCAAACTCCTCTACCACCTTTCCTCTTATAAGATATACGCCTTTACCCATAAAAGGAAACCTCCTTGCGACATTAGGAAAGTGTACTGTATCAAGAAAATGTCCCTCGATATCCAAAAAAGTCCCAAAATTCATCCGATCTCCTTTCTTGGTGCTCGTGTTTTTCACCGAGATGAGATAACCTGCTATATCTACGGTCTTATTTAGTAATGTCGGCAGGTCACATATGCGCAAGCGTGGATATTCTTGGTCTTCTAACAGGTCAAAAGGGTTAGACAGTGGAAATCCGACTATCTCCATCTGATCAAATGCATCTTCATGCTGCTCACGTGCTAGATCTGGTAGTTGATAGTCCTTAACTTCTGCGTTAAAAAGCCTAGTTTGTATATACTGGCTATCTGGACTTTTATGCGCTAACTGGTGGGCTTTCCATAGTAGTTCTTTCTTAGCAACGCCCAAGCTTCTCAGTGCATCTATCCTTACCAGTGTGCAAAGGGCCTCTAACCCAATACCAGTCCGTTCGATAATATCTATCAATGATGTGTAGATCCCATGATGTAGTCGCTCATGGACAATTCGCTCAGCCATCTCTCCTTCCATACCATGGACCATGGATAATCCGATATAGATCTTCTTTTCTCTGATGACGCAAGCACCATAACTTTCATTGATACAGGGCGATAGGATCTCACCTCCACACATCCTCGCCTCATGTATATAGAGCTCTGGTCGATAAAAACCCCCACCGTTATTAATGGTAGCGACCATATATTCGAGTGGATAGTAAGCTTTTAGATAAAGGCTTTGATAACTCTCTACAGCATATGATGCGGAGTGCCCCTTAGCGAAAGCATATCCTGCAAAGCTTTCGATCTGTCGCCAAACTTCTTTGGCTAGTTCATCTTTATAGCCCTTCTTTTTACAGTTGATAAAAAACTTATCACGTACTCGATCAAACTCGGCTCGTGAGCGATATTTTCCAGACATGCCTCGTCGCAGTACGTCCGCTTCTCCGAGAGAAAGCCCAGCAAAATAGTGAGCGACCTTGATCACATCCTCTTGGTATACCATGATGCCATAGGTCTCTGGCATGATGTCTTGCATCACTGGGTGAGCGAGCTTTCGTCTCTCTGGATCACGATCTCTCAGTATGTACTCACGCATCATACCCGACTGAGCAACACCAGGTCTAATGATAGAACTAGCCGCGACTAAGCCGAGATAGTCATCTACTTTGAGCTTTGCTAGTAGCATCCGCATTGCTGGAGATTCTACATAAAAACAACCAATGGCTTTCCCTTCTCTCAGCATCTCTTTGATACGAGGATCTTCTTTGAATTTTGGCAAGTCGTGTATATCTATTGCATCGTGAGTGGGGTGGTTGACTCTAGCTATGGTTAGTGCATCTTTTATTTTTGCAAGACCTCTCTGTCCTAGTATATCAAACTTGTTTAAACCAATATCTTCAGCTACTACCATATCGAATTGTGTCGTAGGAAAGCCCTTAGGTGGCACAAAAGATGCTGTGTAATAGCCTAAAGGCCTCTCTGAAATAATGATGCCCGCTGCATGTACACTTAGGTGACTAGGAAGACCCTGTATAAGGGAAGCATACTTGAGGACTAGCTGTGATAATTTGTCAGAGCGGCCCACCTCCACCTTTCCAGAACACAACAGGTCTATCTCTTCTTTCGGCAAACCAAATACTTTCCCAAGCTCACGCACCGCAGCCCGATATTGAAAAGTACTGTACACCGCTAAGAGGGCTGTATGTGGAAATCGATCAAAGATGTACTGCGTAACATCTGGTCGATCTCGCCATGAGAAGTCTATATCAAAATCAGGTGGGTTCTCACGATATAGGTTGATGAATCGCTCAAAATATAGATCGAGCTCTATAGGGTCTACATCTGTGATCTGTAGTAAATAAGCAACTACGCTATTAGCTCCACTTCCTCTTCCTACATAGAAGTAACCCCTTGATCGTGCATAAGATGTGATGTCCCAATTGATCAAAAAATACGATACAAAGCCCTTTTCTATGATGATCGAGAGCTCCTTATCTAAGCGATCACTAATCTTCTTAGTAGATCGTGGATATCTATATGAGAGGTTATCAGCACATAATCTTTTCATCAGTTTTATATCCTTCGATATTGAGCCTGTGTAGGTTTTTTGATTTCTTGCTTTTGGATTTTTAAAATCAAAACTTACCTGACAACTTTCTAGTAGTTGCTCTGTGCGTAGCAGCAAGTCTTCATACTCTTGATATGCTCGCTCATAGTCTTCTTTTTTTAAGAAGATGTCTTCCTGGCTAGCATAGTCCTGTGGTGTAATCTTCGTATAAATGCTATTAAGGTCTATGGCCCGCAACAACTTGTGCATCTGATACTCTGTAGAGGATCTAAAGCTACCGATCTGAAGAGCAACGGCTTTATCCCTGACCTCCTTAGGCTTCATCTTAAAGCGATTAAGTTGACTAAGCTTTACACCGATAAACTCATTGTCATGCAACTTCCTGTCTGGGCTCTTATTCATCGGGTATATGATATACGCTTCGGTGAACACTGGTGCTATTGCAGGTATAGCAAGTTTTTCTTGGGTCAGGTGAAGGCTTAGGTGATCATTAAGTTGTCTAAACCCTTCGTTACTTTTAGCTAGGCCTATGTACAGTTGTTCGATGGTATTACGAAAGTCGATACCAATGACAGAATGCAAGCTCTTTTCCTCAGAGAGCCGCATAAAGTCAAGGCAGCCAGAAGTATTATTGATATCCGTGAGGGCGATAGATGTATATCCGTATGCGATCGCTTGTTGTATAAGCTCTTTAGGCTTCTGGATGCCATATTTTAAGCTATAACAACTGTGATTACATAGGGGCATTAGGCTCTTACAATTGGCGGAGAGCCTAATGTAGATGGGTTCGGCTTACAAATCCATTTTTGTTAGGAATTGGAACAAAGGATGAAAAGTCTATTCATCTATCATCGTCTCTGAATCTTCGTGAATACTTTCTCACTGTCAAAGACTATATAGTTACGAATAATAAGAAATTACTGCTAAGTCAAGACTTAACATTCAGATCCAGATCTTCATAAAATCCCAGATCTTGACCCTTCAAGTATTTAGTTATAGTAGCTATCTGACCTACATGATAACTGAAGTGTTCGATGACATGGATGATGATAGACATCACTGATTCATCAAAACCTTGTACACTTCTTGGAGAAAGCAGATCCTGGTCATTTACGAGAGTGGAAAAGGCCCTATCTGTTATAGGCTGTAGCTTCTTGAGATTTTTAATCAACTCTTCGTGACTGGGCTTCATCTCAGGGTTGAACTCAAGATCTCGAGTTCTCTTATCAGCATCTCGTCCTATCCCAGAACCAATCCATTGGGTTACATTACCACAGAGATGTAAGACTAGTACCCCAACGCTGTTAGACACATCATTCGGCGTATACCACAGTTCTTCATCGGATAAAAGCCCTGTTGTCTTAATTATTCTTGCGACGCCTTCTTCGTAAATACGGCGATCAAACTCTCTTTTTACAGAGATTAAAACTTCATTACTCATAGCACAAATCGAAGGTCTTTTTCTTAAGAAAAGGTAGTACATCATCGCGGTGAAGCCCAGAAAGCTCTTTGTGTCCAATCTTGTCTCCAATGATGAACTCTATTACTTTTCCTTTCTTCCGATCTAGTTCATTGAGAAGCAATGCTAACCGAACATTAGCATGTATATGGCTAGCCACTTGAAAGGCGCGACTATTCTGTCCTTTAAAAAAGACTGGGATCACATCTGTGCTAGAAGTCTGTACTAGTTTGTTGAGAAATTTTTTCCAATCAAGATCTATGGCCTTTTTGCTAAGTAGCTTGGGTGTCGTAGATACCGCCCCTGATGGAAATATACCGACCGCTCCTCCATTTTTGAGATGTGCGATTGCTCTTTTTCGGGTTTCTATATTGGTCATTACGGCCTTCTTGTCTTCGCGAAAGTCGATCGGCAAGAAGTACTTTCCAAGTACCTCTTCTCTACAGAGCACACCATTGACGATCAGCAGAAAGTCCTCTCTTCGTTTTGAAAGCGTATATCCTAGTGCCATACCATCGGCGACGCCATATGGGTGATTTGCGATCAAGATAGCAGGGCCTGTCTTCGGGATCTGTTCTAGGGCTTCCTGATTAAAGCTCAACTCTATATCTAGCAATGGAAACACATGAGACCAAACTGAGGCATCATCTATTTGAAGTGTTTTCAGTGCCTGATAAGCCTTCTCTATCCGTCTGCGTCCAGTTGACAATTCGATAGAGTTAATGATAATGCGCTTAACTAAAGGATCTTCTGGAGAAGCATAGGAGATCAGTGTCTCTTCTCTACCTAGTATTTCTTTAACTGTGGTTTTCATATGGATTTGGCTGTAGTGGTTTTTACTTTGACAGTAAAAGATTTGCGATGAAACTCGCTGGGTCCAACCTTCTCTAATGCCACGCGATGTGCCAATGTAGCGTACCCTTTGTTCTGGTGCCAACCATACGTCGGGTATTGTTCGCTAAGCCTTTTCATATAATCATCTCTGTAAGTCTTGGCGAGTATACTTGCTGCAGCGATGCTCGCATATTTATTATCTCCTTTGATGATACATCGGTGTGGGATACCTAGATAAGGAGTGAATCTATTGCCATCTATTAATAGTAACTCAGGTATAGACGCAAGTTTGCCTATAGCAAGGTGCATAGCTTTAAAAGAGGCATTGAGTATGTTGATTTGGTCGATCTCTTTTTCATCTACTGATTGTACACTATAAGATAAGGCATTCTGCTCTATATAAGGTCGTAGCTCTTCTCGATCTGACTCTTTAAGCAGTTTACTATCCTTGAGTTTAGGATGATAGAAATCTTTAGGTAGTATCACTGCTGCTGCAAAGACAGGTCCAGCTAGACATCCTCTTCCTGCTTCATCACATCCTGCTTCTGTATACTTCTTATGAAAGAAAGCTTGCATGTGATAAAGGTATCTAATTAGTATATATCAGTTTGCCTGTTATCGCATGAGTTGCCGAAGAAAGTCTATAGCCATAGACTCCCTTATCTGGTAGTTCTTTTGATGATAACTCTATGCTATTTACACCTTGAGGTAAGATTTGGTGTTGGCTTACTACTCTTCTACCAGATATATCGTAGATCTCCATCGTCAGTTCTGTATCTTCCATAAGATCTATTGTAACCGTCGTCGCACTGCTAAATGGATTAGGTGAAACAGAAACTAGATTCCAGTTCTTGTCATTAATGTTAATCTCATCTATGAAAGAAAGCCTTAGTTCTTGAGACTCAAGCTCGGTTGTGTATAACTCGGCCTCTAGAGGTGCACTTTGTATTGATAGGAGTTCAGATAATTGCCCCTTAGCAAGGCTGCTGAATTTTATCTGCGCTATATAATCATTATTGTAAAGATCTTTTTCTCCTGTAGAAGAAACCAGAAGCAAACCTGGCTCCAACAAATTAAAATAGACTTCACCTTGTTTATATGTTTCCACATCTAATAAAGTAAGAATATCAGCATCAAAACTTATAGTCATCTGATAACCAGATAAACTCTTTGCTGTTGGTAGTTGAAGTTGCACAGTCACTTCTTCATTCTCGCTTATTTTCTTGTCAGTAGTGACTAGCGATACAACTGAGCGACTCGCAGAGAGATGGTCATTCGATAACTCTACAGAACCGTTCACATCTCCTATTTTTATTGCTACGAGATCAAGGATCGGATTGTCATAGGTAACAAAAAAGTCCTTCGGCAACTCTTCTTCCATCGGAAATCGTTGATCTCTGAAATACTGTTGATCATTAATAAACCTCCAAGAAGGATGGTGATCAAAATCAGAATCTAAGCGAAGAAGTGCTCGCCTCATGTGAAGAAGATCTAGCGATGAAAGTCTTCGGTCTCTATTTATATCTGAAGCGATGATTTTATACGGCGAATCAAATTTCTCAATGCCCAGCAAATGTCGTTGAACAAGTATCATATCTAATGTCGACAAGCCCGCTGTTGGGCTTCCTCCTAGGGAAGGCATTACTGCATGAGGAGCCTCCGCGCTTATCTCACCTAAGTCATACAATCCTGCAACCCCTGTCGTATCACTTCCCACGTACTCGTTTGAAAAAGATTGGAATAGAGATAACTTAACATCAGGTACTAATCTTCCATCCTCGAGGAAGACTATGCCAGAAATCAATCCTGCGTTGTTACTTGCTTCTGAACCACAACTGTACTCACCTTCTCTTACCGCTACAGAAACAATCGTAAAACTATATGTTATCGAACCGTCCGATAACTCTATAATTGAGTATACTTTGATATCCTGAGTCCCGATATCATCACATGTAAATATCAAACTAGCGGCGGCTGATTCTATTCCTTCATTACTTCTACTGATGAGTTCTTGAATATTAGAGGTGCAAGGATGTTCTGATTTTATAATAACATCTTCTGCCCAAAGTTCTACTGCACCATTATCGCCAAGCGATGTTGCCGTACCTATAGCAAAAGGAACAGGCGCCTTACTATTTTCGACAAGTATTAATTCGGAACAACTTGAAGAATTTCCACATGGGTCCAAAACCGTCCATGATATAAGATGTTCTCCGATTGGTAATTCTATTTTCAGTAGTACGTGACCTGTACTATCTGGTCTGAGATTCATTCTCTCATCTACAAAACCTGACGCATTATAGTCTATTTCTAATGTCCACCTGAGTGATGAAGATGCTACACAATCATCAAGTGCGTAACTACTTAGTTCAACTAATACATGATCACAGTTATCGGAAGGTTCTGCAAAATGCAGGTATGTGGAACATGACGTTATCGTCGGTGCTTTTTGGTCCGTCAGCTTGATAACCTGTTCGTAAATAATAGCATTAGAAAGAGGATCTTCATCGCACCAATCTACGATAGTCCATGTTCTGATGACTTTTACACAAGACCCCTCTATGTCTTCATCTGAATTGAGAAACATGTCTTCATAGCTCATCGCTATTAGAGCACATGATGCCCCCGACAATTCAGGGCGGCCTAAGAAATTCGGACTGATATTAGAGGTGTCACCACATGAAGTGATTGTAATTTCTTCTTTAGGGAATCTAATCATTCGACTATTAAGTTCTTCGCCACCGCTTCTGATTTCTATAGTCTGCGTGCATGTCTCGGACTGATTCCCATATTGGTCCACTGCCGTAAATGATCTATATATAAACCCAGCACCACAATCATCAAGTTCTTCTCGGGTATCAACTACTACGACATTCGGAGTGCCACAATTGTCTTCTGTAAATCCATCCAACATCTCTCCGCTGCTAGAAACGAAGTCTCTTGGGTGAATTTGAATATTACTTCTTTCAAAGAAACTTCCAATCTTTCCAAATAGATGGCCAAAAGGATCAGCTTCATCTTGCGTAGATAGATCAATCGTACAATTAACAACGATGTCCGGCGGACATGATATAGTTGGTGCTACTTTATCCTGAACTCGTAGCGAGCCCGTACAATAATTTTCATTTCCTGCCTGATCAATGACCTTAAGCATAAGTGTTATCGTATCTCCTACATCAGCACAACAGATCATCACATGATTTTTAAATCTGCTGTCTTCAGATGGGCAGGTTCTGTCCATTTTACGAACTAGGATTTCTGCAACTTCACAGTTGTCCGAGGAGCCAACATCAAGAGCTTCTGCAGGATAAAAAACTACTTCATCTGATACCGCGATTACTGTGTGTTCAAGACATATTGCAACAGGCATAATATGGTCGCGAACTGTTACATGCAGTGTATCATAACCTATATTGTCACACTCATCAAAAAGAGCAATGACAACTTGGTTAGGACCATACGGTAGAGGAATAGAGTCGATAGGAGGAACAAACTCTCCATTAAGAACCAAACTCCATCTTAAGGCAGAACTAGACTGACAGTCGTCTTCTAATTGTATAGCGATGTTTCTTGTATTAAAATATCCGTAACATTCATCTTGGCTAATTAAGACTCTAAATGTGTCTGCCAAAATGGTCGCTGTCGGAGGACGATCATCAATCAAAGTGATCATCTGTATGTTAGTTACTTCTTGTTGATTTGATTCACAACTATCATCTCTTACAGTCCATGTTCTTTCTATAATTGTTACACATGATGTTTGAGATATAATTCTATCCGAAAGAAATGAAGTGATATTACATGCATCTTCTATTGTTAGAGTAGGTATGTCTGATTCTAAATTAGGTGTATCAAGTGTTCGATTAGATAGTTGGTTCATTTCAAAATCCTCACACGATAGTGTGATATCAACAGGCCAAAGTATACTACCTTCATTTTCTAAGTCAGCAAGGTCAGCAGGTGTAACTTGTATCACAACTACACACGCAGCAGAGACATTGCCTGCTTGATCTAATGCAATAAATTCTCGTGTGATATTCAGACTAACATCTGTAACGTCACAGATGTCTTCAGTAGCAAGGTCTCTTACTCTCCATATAATTTCTGTACACTCCTCAAAAACATTTGGTCTGTAAGATTGAGGATCTTCGAGACAAGAAATACTTATAGTGTCTGTGCATGCTATTACAGGTGCTATAGTGTCTAAGACTACTATATCGTTTTTACAACATATGCCCGTTTGTATATCGCAAAATTGATAGGATAGAACTTGATTGAAAAGATTCGTGAGTATTATAGTATCGCCCGTAAGCGTATCACTTTGTGTAAACACCGATAGTTCAAAATCAGGAAGACATTCAACAGATTCGATATTAAATACATCTTCTAAAGTAAACATTGCCTCACATGATGTCCCTACATATAAGTCCACTTGTTCACAACTAAGCGACATCAAGTCCGCAGATGAAACGGTTAGCAGGAAAGAGCATCTTGAAGAGTTACCACTTTCATCTTTTGCTTCATATATAATCTCATAGGTGCCGACAGGAATTTGTTCTCCCAATACAGGCCCTGAAATTTGAATTATGCCTACGTCATCACAATTGTCTTGAACTATCGGGACGGGCCAATCCGCTGCGGCCGTGCAGGAGTTAAAATCAGTTAGGACAACAAAGTGATCATCCGTGCAAACAAAGAGAGGAGCAGATACGTCGGCTACTTGGACATTGATTGTGTCTTGGATACTATTACCGCACTGATCTCCTATATCATAGATAACCTGAAAGCTACCAGTGCCAAAAAGATAGTCCTCAGGCCCTGTATACAGATATTCATCTACCTCTTCTCCATCCTCATCGAAGATAGTAATCGTAACCACATGATTAACAAATCGATCTAAATCAATGGGAACCACAATCTGAGCTGTCTCTGTACATTCTACACTTAACTCAACCATCAAGTCTTCTAATCCTTGACTTACAAAGCCCGTCAAAGTATCCGGAAGGATAAAAAAGCTTGTAGAGACATCTGTCATTAGACCACATGTATCTGTCGCAACCCATGAGTAAACGACCTCAAGTGAATCACATGGATCTCCATTCAAAAGTTCAAAACTATGTATCACCTCTACCCCATCTATCATACCTTCCGCATTTACTGCGATTAACTCTTCTGGAACAGGAAGGCTATCACTTGCGTAAATATTAGGTATCTCATTAGGGCCATTCAAAAACATCGGTGGTGTTCTATTAGGCTCAACAAAAAAGACACTTGTAACCATGGTTTCATCTTCACATGTATCTCGTGCGATCCACCTATAAGTTACCTCATACCCTCGACAATCATCAATGACGAAAGCATCAACCGAAGATGTAATAGACACTCCTTCTGTTGATCCGTCAGGGTTTTCTGCTTGTAAATCTTCTATAATTGGAAATTCTTCTCCAGCTAAGACAGTGTCTAATCGCGTTGGTTGTGAAGTGAACGATGGTCCTATGTTATCGGGAAGGACACTAAAAGTAGAAGTGATCTCTGAAGTAGCACCACATCCATCAGTGGCAGACCATCTATAAGTCACGATATATCCATCACAATCATCTCTCTCAAAAGAGTCGACTGTAGCAAATGCCGGAATCTGTTGTATGATCCCAAGTCCAACTGTATCGGTGGCGAAGATGGTTTCCATCGAAGGAAACGGTTCGTGAGCCTGTATATCAGCAAGTTCTTGGGGTATATCTATAGTTGGGGGAAGGTTAGGAGCCAGCAATATGGAGATGTCACATGCTGTAATCACCTCTCCCTCATCAGTCGCAACTTCAATCTCCACAAATAGAGGTTCGCTCACCTGAGTCCCTGGTGCAGGAGTTTGCATAATCGTAAAGTCACCTGTTACTATCGTCGGAGGTGACATACAAGTATCTCTAAGTATGATGCTAGGAAGAAAATCTGGTATAATATATCGGCACTGTCCATCTGGATGTAAAGAGGTCTCAACAGGACAGGACATCTGTGGGGCACACCTAAAAGTACTGCACGAAGGACCAGGAGTTGCGCTGAACTCCATCACAAAGTCATCTTCGGGTTCTGTCTTACAGACAAGTAATCTTAGCGTATCTCCTGGCTCAAGATGTTCTGTACTTATCTCATATCTATCTGAGTGAGAAGCGGATTCTGGATATTCTTGACAAGTCTCTGGATCATATATGTCTATAAGGTCTCTTTGTTCTCTCCACCACCTTTCTGTTATAGATATCTCTGGACAATCGAGGGCGTTCGTCCCGTTTTGCATGACAACATGTAATAATTCACAGTTAACAACGTCATCGCTGCAACCGCATAATTCAAGTCCAATACTAGTAGGAGTGTAGCCGACGGAGAGGTCCATAAAGTACCCGTTCCCGCAAAAGGTTAAGTCCTGTGCAGTGATGCTAAAGGACCAGGTGGCTAGTAATAGGTACACTAGCCCAGTTTGGTATCTCAGGCAACGAATAGTACGTCGATTTAAACAGGTACGAAAACAATGATTCTTTTACCTATCCCTGAGTTGGTTGTAACAGGAAGTAAATATATAAAAAATTCATATATGTTCGTTCTTTTCTATGTTCGCCCCACAAGAAGTCTTTGATCAACTTTATACTTTATGAGCTAGTTTGACAGATATCATGGAGTATAGATCGAAAAGCAAATTCTCATGTCCTTCTTTTTCTATAAATTGCCTTCAGTGTCTGAACTATGAAGAATAAGCATGTAGCAGCTATGCTTGCCATCTTTGGTGGGATTTTTGGCATCCATAAATTTTACCTGAGAGATACAGGTGCGGGTATATTTTATGTGTTCCTTACGATGATGACGATCGAGCTTTTTCCGATACCCATAATCTTAGGAATTATCGATGGCATGAGGTATCTGATGATGCCTCCTGAAGAGTTTGATCGCAAGTTCAACAGAAAGTCTACTCGAAGAAAAAAAGGTGGACGACCTAAAAAGCAAAGGGATTATTACGATCAAAAAAAGTCCACTAACACTCGAGGTAAATCTGTGGTCAGAGCCAACCCTTTCAAAAAAAGTGGTATTAAAAAATATAAGGAATACGATATCGAAGAAGCGATAGAGGATTTTCATAAGGCTCTAAAGATCGACCCTAATGACGTTTCGCTGTATTTTAATCTTGCTTGTGCTTACTCCTTAATGGAAGATAAAGAAGAGGCCTTCAAATACATAGAGTTATCTGTGGCCAAAGGTCTGAAAGATCAAAGCCGCATCATGTCTCATGATGACCTGGCGTTCATACGGATTCAACCAGAATTTCAAGAATTCAAAACGAGAAGCTTCAAAAGAACTAGACAAGTTCGACAAGAGAAAGAATCTGGCGAAAGACCAATGGATGATATTCTATTGGCTCAATTGAATCGTCTTATGGAACTTAGAAAAAAAGGAGTTCTCACGGAGCAAGAGTTCACAAGAGAAAGAAAAAAAGTTTTAGCGAGATAATATTTACGAAAGTGAAATCACTCTAATATGACACGTATACTGGAGAGCTTTAAAAATGTAGTTTTTCCAGATTTATGTGTTGCTTGTCGTGTTAGAAGACCTCAGGTTGAAGAGGAGCTCTGTCGGTCTTGTTTTACTCATCTACCCTTTTTACAGCTGCCAGAAGATGCTACAGCTACGCTTGCAGGCAAAGAACAGTTTCCCGATGAAGTGGCAAGATTCTACTCCCTGTTTTATTATACTAAAGAGTCTTATGTGGCCGAGATGGTCCACTATCTCAAGTATGATGGGCTTTATAAAATAGGACACTATTTAGGCCATCTGCTTTGGCAAAAGCAACTTCAATCCCAAGACTTAAGCGACTATGCTTTGGTACCTGTTCCGATACACCCTAAAAAGAAAAAGAAGCGAGGATACAATCAAGCGGAAGAAATCGCTCGAGGTGTATCTAAAGTATCTGGTTTGCCGATCATACAGGATCTTTTGATAAGAAAAACGGATACAGCTTCTCAAACTAAAAAAGACCAAGGCGATCGCACCGAGGTCCTAAAACATGCCTTTGCTCTGAACCCGAATCATAAAGGAGAGAGGCCAGAAAAAATCATCTTAATAGATGACGTAGTCACTACGGGGTCTACGATAGCAGCATGTACTTCTAAGCTAATTAAGATATCTCCTGAGGAAATAATCGTTGCATGCTTAGGTGTCAGCATATAAGTGGCTTTGAAGTTGTTCCTCCATCTCCATTATCCTACCTTGGTTTTTTGATAAAACGATCGCATGTATCCTAATCTATCATATCTATTTCACGACCTCTTCGGTTCGGCTAGAGATAATGCTTTTTCGATCATCCAAATGTTCGGTTTGTTCTTTGGGCTGGCGTTTTTTGTCTTGGGCTATGTGCTATATCTAGAACTCAAAAGAAAAGAAAAAGAAGGCATTCTGACCTCTACAAAGAGAGAAGAAAAAGTGGGTGCTGGTGCCAATATTAGTGAGATGATCAGCAATGGTCTTTTCGGATTTATACTTGGATTCAAAGTTCCTGTAATCGCTAATGACTTCGAGGCCTTTAAGTTAGATGCTGCGGGTATCGTTTTTTCTGGTCAGGGTAACCTATTGATTGGATTGTTGGTCGGAGCAACCTTTGCGGGTTATACATACTGGCAAGGGTTAAAAAGCAAACTTGATCAACCTAAAACTGTTATCCGTAACATCTTTCCTTCACAACGAGTCGGAGATATCATCATTATAGCTGCCATTTTTGGAATAGCTGGTGCGAAGATTTTTTCGATACTAGAAAATCTTGATGCTTTTTGGCAAGATCCTCTAGGTCAGCTTTTTTCTGGAAGTGGCCTGACCATATATGGGGGATTGATTCTCGCATTTATAGCTAGTTATCTTTATCTCTTGCGCAACAAGATTCGACCTATCTACGTCATGGATGCCGTAGCACCTGCTCTCATGTTGGGATACGCTGTGGGTAGAATAGGATGTCAACTTTCTGGCGACGGAGACTGGGGCATCATCAATGAACTTGCTAAACCTGGTTGGTTCATTTTACCAGATTGGGCTTGGGCATACGACTATCCTCATAACGTTTTGAATGAAGGTGTAACAATAGACGGTTGTGCAGATCGATACTGCAGGAAGTTAAGTTCTAATGTCTTTCCAACTCCTATCTACGAGGTGATTACGGGAGGACTTATTTTCTTAGTTCTTTGGGTACTGAGAAAACGGGTGGTGTGGTCAGGATTTATCTTTTTCTTATTCGCTATCCTGATGAGTACCGAGCGATTTTTAGTTGAGTTTATCCGTGTCAACCCTAGATATGACTTCCTAGGTACACAGCTATCGCAAGCTCAGCTGATATCTATGGGCATATTTACAGCCGGTGTGATCGGGATGATCTACTGGTACAGGCGGAGAAATGAAGTCGTGAAAACCTAAGAGCTAATTCTTCTTTTTTAAATCCCCCCGTCTAATAGACTCGATAAATTTCTTCCAAGACAAAGGGTTAAAAATGTTCTGAGGCTTAAACTGTCCTGCTGAATAATACGCTGCTGCGTTTCTTCTGAGCTCTACATTAGCGACCTCAAGACCGTCTACGGGCAATGTTTGCTTTAAGATTTCTAGTCTTTCCGGAGATAGGTTCTGGTATGCTATATCTTCTAAGTAGTTATCTACTTCCAGTGCAAGGAATTCTATCTTGAAAAAGTCTCTGTCTGGCCACGGTCTGATGAATGCCTCTGGTAAAAAGAGCGTGTCTTTTTGAAGAGTGACATCGTGAGTAACAAATGTCCCTCCAACTTCTGTTGGAACGCTGAAAGTCTGGTCTTCATAACCTATCCGCGAGTAGATGATCTCTTCTCCCGTCCTCACTGGTAGCGAGTAGAAGCCATCAATTCTACAGACAGTTCCTCTACTGGTTCCTTTGACTACAACATTCGTGTACAACGGAACCATGCCATCGTTATCAACAATCTGGCCCGAAAGCTGAACGACCTTAATGCTGTCTTGGGATTGGAGTCCAAAACCAAGAAGAAAGAAGATTCCCAATAAGGAGAGACGTGTAATCATCTATTCAAAGTTAAGCATTAAAACGCCTTAGTCGTTTTGATGGCCACCTAGCTTCGTCATTTAACAAGCATTTAACTGCTAGATGTCTAGTGCTTGTGCTAAGACTTCGTCCATTTTTTCCACATAGACAAAAGAGACATCTTTGACAAAATCTGCAGGAATCTGCTTGATATGCTTTTCGTTTTCAGAGCAAAGCATAACCGTCTTAATACCAGATCTTTTCGCAGCTAGAACTTTCTCTTTGATGCCTCCCACAGGTAATACCTGGCCACGAAGAGTGATCTCTCCTGTCATTGCTAAAAACGGTTTGATCGGCTTTTGCTTTAAGATAGAAGTGATAGCACAAAGCATCGTTATACCTGCGCTAGGACCATCCTTCGGTATCGCTCCTTGTGGTACATGAATGTGGAGGTCTTGCTCTTCGAAAACCTTATAGTCTATTCCTAGTTTGTCTGCATTACTCTTGATATAACTAAGGGCTGTTGTGGCAGACTCTTTCATCACATCTCCAAGATTTCCAGTAAGTGTCAACTTACCTTTACCCTTGCTCGTACTTGCCTCGATATAGAGGACATCTCCTCCTACTTGCGTCCATGCAAGGCCCATTGCTATCCCTGGTATCTTAAGCTTAGAATACTTCTCTCTTGAGAATTTTGATGGTCCAAGAACTGTCGTAAGATCTTCTGCGTTGATCGTTACTTTTTCTTCTTCATCCATTGCTATGCGCTTAGCTGTATGGCGCATTACAGATGCAAGCTGTCTACCTAAAGACCTTACTCCTGACTCTCTTGTATATGCTTGAATGATTTTTTCTAGAACCTTTTTGGGGATATTAATATGCTTGGCTTTAAGACCGTGTTCTTCTCTTTGTTGTGGTACAAGATGCTTCTGAGCTATGTGGATCTTCTCTTCAGTCGAATAACCACTAATCTGGATGATCTCCATCCGATCTCGCAGAGCAGGTTGGATCGTACTCATCGAGTTAGCCGTAGCAATGAACATTACTTTAGACAAGTCGTACTCAAGGTCAAGGTAGTTGTCATAGAAGGTAGCATTCTGCTCAGGATCTAATACTTCTAAGAGAGCAGATGATGGATCTCCTCTAAAGTCCTTACCAATCTTATCTATCTCGTCAAGGATAAAAACCGGATTAGAGGAACCTACTTTTTTTAAGGACTTGATGATTCTTCCTGGCATGGCACCTATGTATGTTTTTCGATGACCTCTGATCTCACTCTCATCATGAAGGCCTCCTAAAGACATTCTCACAAAGTTTCTCTTGAGAGCTCTTGCTATGGACTTACCCAATGAAGTCTTACCAACTCCGGGAGGACCAACAAGGCAGATGATAGGAGCTTTCATATCTCCCTTGAGCTTTAAGACAGCAAGGTGTTCTATGATCCGATCTTTTACTTCAGATAGCCCAGAATGATCACGATCCAAGACTTTTCTAACTCTATCCAAGTCGAAGTTGTCTTCGGTATATGTATTCCAAGGTAGATCAAGCATCATCTCTAAGTAGTTAAGAGTAACCGAGTACTCTGCTACTTGAGGGTTGATTCTTTTGGCCTTGTTGATTTCTTTTAAAAACTGATCCTTAGCATAAGTCGGCCACTCCTTGTCTTTTGCCCTTTTAGCAAGCACATTGATCTCGGCTTGTTGGGGGTTTTGGCCAAGTTCTTCTTGGATCGTTTTCAGCTGTTGATTAAGGAAGTAATCTCTTTGTTGTTTCTCTATATCTGTGCGGACCTTACTTTCGATTTTAGAGCGGAGCTCTAGAAGCTGAAGCTGAGAGTCCAGGTGGCTTAAGACTTTCTTTCCTCTTTCAGATGTATGAGTTATCTCTAGTATCTCTTGTTTCTGAGGTACCTCGAGGTTAAGATTAGAGGCGATAAAGTTGGTTAGAAATGATTGGTTTTTCATGTTATCCAACATAGCCGCAGCTTCCGATGGGATCTGTGGGGAAAGCTCTATTATCTTACTTGCTTTATCTCTAATGGAAGAGATGACAGCTTCAAACTCTAGTTTGTTCTCAACGTTTTCGTCCTTGATTTTTGTGAAGTCTCCTCTTAGGTATGGATCATCCTGTGTTAATCTAGTAAGAGAACACCTTACTCTACCATGCAGGATAGCCGTAGTACTTCCATCAGGCATCTTCAACATCTTTAAGATCTTGGCTATCGTACCATATTCATATAGGTCTTCTTTTCCTGGGTCTTCATTAGTAACATCTCTTTGGGATAAAACCGCGATATACTTATCGTCACTGTGCGCCTTCTTTACTGCCTTAATAGACTTATCTCTACCTATGGTAATCGGCAATACAACTCCAGGATATAGAACTGTATTTTTCAATGCCAAGATTGGCAGGTTGGGCGGGTAATCTACCGCTTTAGTATCATCATCTTCGTTAAAAGAGATAATGGGCGGAAAGTCTCCGTCATCTGAAAGCTGATCAAGAAAATATAAGTTAGAGAACATAAGGTCTTTTCACGGTTGAATACTAAGTGGTCAATATCTATTCCATAGTAGAAACGAGATTTTTTCCTGCCCTGTTGGCATAAACGCGGCTTTGATCTCGACAAAGATCAGCCATTCTGTCAGATAGGGTTTAGACTATCGTGTTACCCAGCTGGATGATCTCGGCAAAAACTCCTGCAGCTGTTACATCTGCGCCTGCTCCAGGACCTTGAATCACAAGTGGTCTTTCTCTATATCGTTCTGTATGAATAACTATCATATTATCAGTACTTGCTAATCCATAAAATGGGCTTTCCAGAGTGACTTGCTCTAGCTTGATAGCTGCTTTTCTATCTTTAAGAGACGCTACATATCTCAGTTTAGCATCATTAGTATGTGCTTCTTCGATCATAGATCTAAAGTGAGCATCATGTTTGTCGAGCTCTATAAAAAAGTCTTCTATCGTTTCTGCTTCCATACAAGAAGCTGGAAGAATCGGTTCGATGTGTACATCTTGATCTTCTATCCTATAGCCAGCTACCCTGCTCAGTATGATAATCTTCCTTTTGATATCCTGCCCTGAGAGATCATCTCTTGGGTCAGGCTCTGTGTATCCCTTCTCTCTAGCTTGAACGATCAGTTCCTTGAAGCTTTTTGAAGGATCATAGTTATTAAAGATGTATGACAGCGATCCTGATATGACTGCTTCTATAGCCTCTACCTTATCTCCACTTTTCACTAACCCTTCTACTGTCGAAAGCACTGGCAAACCAGCTCCGACATTTGTCTCGTATAAGAAGTGAACGTTGTGCTTTAGGGCAAGATCGTGCAGCTTTCTATAGTTATCGTACTTATCTGAAGCTGCCACCTTATTAGCAGTTACTATTGAAACATTGGCTCCAAGAACTTCAGGATAATGCTCTTTGATAGCATGGTTAGCTGTACAATCTATAAAAATGGAATTCGCCAGATTGTGAGTTTTTATATCATTTACGAAAGTGGCTAAAGACATCTCTTGTTTACTCTTATCAAGTGAGCTTTGCCAATCTTTTAGGTCAATACCGTTTTCATCAGTAATGAACTTGCGGGAGTTGGCTATCCCGTTTATACGGATATCGAGATGCTTAGATTGTAGGAGAGCTTCCTTCTGTTCATGAATCTGCTTGAGCAGTGTGCCACCGATCAAACCTACACCGACGAGATAAAGGTTGAGTCTTTTATGAGCGGATAGGAAGAAGGCGTCATGGACCAAATTCAGCGCCTTGTGCTCATCCTTTCGCTTGATAGCAATCGATATATTGAGCTCGGAAGAACCCTGAGCGATCGCCATGACATTGATTCCATTATTGCCAAGTGCTTTGAAAAGACTTCCGCTGACGCCAGGCACTCTCTTCATTTTTTCACCGATGACGGCGATAAGAGATAGTTCTTTTTCGACCCTTATAGGTTTTACGGTCTGAGATTCTAACTCTTTAGCATATTCATGATTAAGGCATTGCTCGGCGGCATCAGCATCTTTTTCTTTCACCGCGATGCATATAGAGTGCTCTGAAGAGGCTTGTGTAATCATGATGACATTGATCCTATCTCTGCCCAACGAGGAAAATAATCGACCTGCTGTTCCTGTGGTCCCCATCAACCCCGTTCCTTCGAGGGTTAGTAAAGCCATATCTGTAATCGACGTAACACCAGTAATCTTTCTCTTTCCTTCATCCTCAGCTTTAGCACTTATCAATGTTCCACCAAAGCTTGGGTTGAAAGTGTTCTTAATATAGATCGGTATAGACTTGTTAAGGGCTGGTTGGATAGTAGGTGGGTAGATCACCTTGGCTCCAAAGTGCGAAAGCTCCATGGCCTCATCATAACTTAGCTGAGGTATGGTATATGCGTTTTTAACGATCCTAGGGTTAGACGTAAGCACACCATCCACATCAGTCCAGATCTCAAGCACCTCAGATTCGAGCGCACCTGCTAATAGTGCGGCCGTATAATCAGACCCTCCGCGACCAAGAGTCGTGGTAAGTCCTCCTATATCTGAAGCTATGAATCCTGTAACGACATGTAACTTGTCAGCTTCAACTTCGTAGTACTTTTGTATAAGATCATCGGTCTGGTCTTGGACGACTGCAGCCTGCCCGAAGTCCTTATTGGTCTTTATGATTTTTCTAGCATCAAGAAAAGCTGCAGGGATCCCTATACTCTTGAAGTAGGCAGCGATGATATTAGCTGAATTACGTTCACCAAAGCTCAAGATATAATCCATCGTTCGTAGAGAAGCCTCTCTTACTAGGAAAACTCCATGGAGTAGGTCTTTAAAGACTTTAAAGTTTTCATATATAACCTTGGTGCAGGGGTCATCAGGAGGTAAGAGATCATGACACGCATCATGGTGTCTTTTTTCTAGTGCGCCAAATAAATCAAGATATCCCTTGTCTCCATTGGCCGCTGCCTCAGCCACCTCTATCAACTTATCAGTGACTCCACCGAAGGCTGAAAAAACGATAGTAAGTTTTTCTCCTGCGTCAGACCTTTCCTTGATGAGTTGTCCGATACCCTTTATGCGATCTGGAGTAGCAACACTTGTGCCTCCAAACTTTAATACTTTCATGATGATCTACGTTATGACTCGTATAGCGAACAAAAGTAGTCAGATCGTTCAACTAATCCACTTTTGATGATTGGCTGCCATTGTGACTTATTAATATGAAATGCTTCAGGTAATAGCTTATGCTATGTTATACCTTTGGCATCTGGATGACAGGCTGACATATTATCCCTCTTGGAATAATAATGGATGTAGTCTGATGACGTAAAGAAAGAAGATGTTTAACATAATCAAAAAGGTCTTTGGTACGAAGCATGATAGAGATATCAAAGCTTTTAATTCTATCATAGATGAGATCAACGGTAACTTCAAGACTTATGAATCGCTCAGCAATGATGCTTTGCGTAATAAGACTGTAGAGTTTAGGGGAAGAATAGCTGAGCACCTTAAAGGAATCGATGAGGATATAGCAGAGTTAACTCAAGAGATAGAGATCGAAGAAGATATCAACCTTAAAGAAGAAAAGTATCAAGAGGTTGATGATCTCAAAAAAGATCGTGATAAAGCTCTAGAGGAAGTGCTGGAAGAATTACTGCCAGAAGCATTTGCTGTTGTCAAGGAGACAGCTAGAAGATTTAGCGAAAACACGACCATAGAAGTAACTGCTACTCAACACGATAGAGACTTGGCGGCAAGTAACGAGTATGTCCAGATCGATGGAGAGAAAGCCACCTGGAGCAATACATGGAATGCTGGAGGAACGCCTATCACTTGGAATATGGTCCATTATGACGTTCAGCTAATAGGTGGCAATGTCCTGCACAGTGGTAAAATAGCCGAGATGCAGACAGGAGAAGGAAAGACGCTTGTCGCAACCCTTCCTGCTTATCTCAATGGACTGAGTGGACAGGGAGTTCATGTGATCACGGTCAATGATTATCTCGCGAAAAGGGATAGTGAATGGGTAGGCCCGATATTCGAATTCTTACTTCTGACTATCGATTGTATAGACAAATACAAACCTCATAGTCCAGGAAGAGTAGAAGCGTATAAATGTGATATCACCTATGGAACCAACAATGAGTTTGGCTTTGATTATCTAAGAGATAATATGGTGCGCTCACAAGGAGAGAGAGTGCAAGGGAAACATCACTACGCCATGATCGATGAGGTCGACTCTGTTTTGATAGATGATGCTAGAACACCATTGATTATCTCTGGACCAGTACCAAAGGGTGCCGAAGAACAGGAATACCTAGAGCTCAAACCGAAAGTAGAGCGCCTCATCAATGCACAAAGAAAGCTGGCGACATCCTATCTCGCAGAGGCAAAGAAGGGTTTTAAAGCTGGCGAAATCGGACATGAAGAAGGAGAGGCGGGGATGAATCTATTGAGAGCTTTTAGGGCATTGCCAAAGTCAAGGCCATTAATCAAGTTCTTAAGTGAAGAAGGGATAAAAGTTGCCCTACAAAAAACAGAGAACTTCTATATGCAGGAGCAGTCAAAGCGTATGCATATAGTTGATGAACCGTTGTTATTTACAATAGATGAGAAAAACAGGAATGTTGAACTCGCCGAGCGAGGTGCTGAGTTCTTAGCACAAGGAGAAGAAGACACTAACTTTTTTATCATGCCTGACATCACTAGCGAGATGCAAGTGCTAGATGATCGAGCAAAGGAAACAGGTGAAAATCTTTCAGAAGAAAGATCAAGACTCATACAGGACTACTCTATAAAATCAAGAAGACTTCACGCAGTCAGCCAGCTCCTCAAGGCTTATACATTGTTTGAAAGAGAAGACGAATACGTCGTGATCGATGGTAATGTGAAAATCGTCGATGAGCAAACAGGTCGTATGATGGAAGGTCGTCGGTACTCTGATGGTCTTCATCAAGCCTTGGAGGCCAAAGAGAATGTAAAGGTTGGGGATATCACACAGACCTATGCCACTGTGACATTGCAAAACTACTTCCGTATGTACCATAAGCTCGCGGGCATGACAGGTACTGCGGAGACAGAGGCAAAAGAGCTGTGGGACATCTATAAATTAGATGTCACAGTAGTCCCAACCAATAGACCTATAACAAGAGATGATCGAGAAGATCTCGTATACAAGACAGCAAGGGAAAAGTATAATGCTGTTATAGAACAAATCGGAGTACTATCTGCACAAGGAAGACCGATACTCTTGGGTACAACAACTGTAGATATCTCAGAAAAGCTGAGCAGGATGCTACAGCTCAAAAACATTTCTCACAACGTCCTTAACGCTAAGCAACATCAAAGAGAAGCACAGATAGTTGCCGAAGCTGGAAAGGCGGGTAATGTTACTATCGCAACTAACATGGCGGGTCGTGGTACGGATATCAAGATCTCAGATCAAGTGAAAGCAGCAGGTGGGCTAGCTATCATTGCAACAGAAAGACATGACTCAAGAAGAGTCGATAGACAGCTCAGAGGACGTGCAGGAAGACAAGGAGATCCCGGGTCTTCTCAGTTTTATGTGTCTCTCGAAGATAACTTGATGAGACTTTTCAATTCTGAGAGATTGGCAAAAGTGATGGATCGTATGGGCCATCAGGATGGAGAGGTACTTCAACATAGCATGGTCACCAAGTCTATCGAAAGAGCTCAGAAAAAAGTCGAAGAAAATAACTTCGGAATTAGAAAGAGATTGCTCGAGTATGATGATGTAATGAACATCCAAAGAGAAGCAATCTATAAGAAGAGAGGAAATGCCTTATCTGGAGACAGGCTCGCTGTTGACTTGCATAATCTCTTTTCCGCCCTTTGTGAGAACATCGTAGCTGATTATAAAAACGTAGGCAGTTATGATCAGTTTCGAAATGAGTCGATTCGCGTACTGGGTTATGATCCAGAGATCGACGAGGCAGCCTTTAATGAAGCACCACTTGAAGAATTAATCGAGCAGCTCCAACAGCAGACCATGGACTTCTACAATATGAAGTTCGATAGGATAACTGAGATTATCATGCCTGAGATTCGTCGCGTATTCGAACAAGAAGGCAATCGATATAAGCGAATCTCCATACCCTTTACTGATGGATCTAAGAAAGTACTACCGATATCAGCTGATCTTGAAGAGGCGATAAACACTCAAGGTAAATCCGTGGTACGCGATATCGAAAAGGCCGTAAGTCTTGCAATCATCGATGAAAACTGGAAGGAACATCTTAGGTCTATGGATGAGCTTAAAGATTCTGTGCAGGCGGCATCATTTGAGCAAAAAGACCCGCTTGTTATATACAAGATGGAAGCATATGACCTCTTCGAGAGATTAATCTATCAGATCAATGAAGAGATTAGTTCCTACTTAATGAAAGGCCGTTTGCTGATAAAAGTAAATGAGAATCTGAAAGAAGCTAAGAGTCTCAAGACAGATTTAAGTAAGACTCAGACATCAAGACAAGATCAAGCCAGAAGAGCTGCAGCAGAAGGCGTGAGTGTTAAAAAAGCCAAACCAGAAACTTTTAAAAGAACTGAGAAAAAAGTGGGCCGAAACGCTCCCTGTCCTTGTGGTAGTGGGAAGAAGTACAAACAATGTCACGGTAAAGCTTAATTTAACAGTCCTTTTGACTAATAACGCAGCATGAAAACTAGGTTCTATATACTTTTTACACTTGTCACATTTTCTACTTTCGTAAATGGACAAGTCACTTTTAATGAAGATGCCAAAGTAACTTCTTTGATGAATCATTATTTGGATCAAAGTAATCTCGAATCAAGTCTTGATGGTTGGAGAATTAAGCTAATTAGTACTACAGATCGCAGAAAATTTGAAAGGACCAAGTCGCGCTTTGAGGTTGAATTTCCAAATGGAGCCTACCTCACAGATTATGAAAATCCATACTATAGCATCAAAATAGGCTCCTTTGTAGATAGATATGATCTCGAACCATATCTATTACAATTTAAAGAATCCTTTCCTGAGGCTATCCCTTTCAGAGACAAGATTGAGAAAACCGAATTACTAAACGACTGATACTTTGGCTAGTCCAAATTCTTCTCGTCTTGATTTCAGTATTCTATTTTCATATATAGTACTTGTTGCTGTAGGTTTATTGATGATCTACAGCACTACCTATAATGACTTCCCGGACAGTATGTGGAGTCTAACTTCGTCCTTTGGCACTCAGGCTACCTGGGCTTTATTGTCTCTCATCGTTGTGCTTGTACTTTCTAATATTGATTGGCATTTTTGGAACACAATCTCCACTGGTATTTATGGCTTAGGGGTGTTATTGCTACTGACAGTATTGATCTTTGGCGCAGAAATCAAAGGAGCCAAATCTTGGCTTATTATAGGTCCTTTTTCTCTACAACCTGGAGAGTTCGCAAAGGTGAGCACAGCTCTCGCAGCAAGTTCTTTATTAAGTTCTGTATACGTCCGACTAGATCAATTCAAGTCACAATTATACTTGCTTGGATTGTTTTTACTTCCAGCTATTCTAATCATAGCTCAACCTGATCCCGGCTCAGCTCTTACTTTCTTTTCTCTTATCATAGTCTATTATAGATTCGGGATGCCCGTTCCCTATTACGTGGCATTGATCGCCACATTCTTTACTATTATTCTTTCTCTTACTTTGGGGTTCTATGTCGCAGGATGTGCTATTCTTCTTTTAGCAATAGTATTCTCAGGAAAATTCTCTTCTAAAAATTATATTAATCTTCTTTTACTAATAGTAGTATTGTTATTAAACATACTACTATATAGGTATGACTATATGCCGTATGCTTTAATTGCTACGACGATCTATTTTATAGTTCACTTTGTCTTGCTTTTTGGATCTGATTTATTTCGGGATCGAGTTGTTGTTCTGGGATCAGTAGCTCTACTTACATTGATGTCTTTTCTCAGCACTTATGCATTTGACAATTTTCTCTTGCCTCATCAGCAGGACAGGATCAACGTATGGTTAAATCCAGAGAAAAGTGATCCGCGTGGGTCTTATTATAATCTAGCACACTCCAAGTTAGCCATTGGGTCAGGAGGGCTCAGCGGGAAAGGATATCTCAAAGGGACCATGACAAAATTGAATTATGTGCCAGAACAGACGACCGACTTTATCTTTAGCAGTATAGGAGAAGAGCAGGGCTTTTTAGGAGGTGCCGCCGTAATTGTCGCATTTCTTTTTTTAATTTTGAAAATTATAAAAGTAGGCGAGCAATCGCAGGTTAATTTTTGTCGTGGGTTTTGTTACTGTGTCGCAGGTTTTCTATTCGTTCACTTCTTTATCAATATCGGTATGACAATGGGCATAAGTCCTGTAATTGGGATTCCCCTTCCTTTTATAAGCAAAGGAGGTTCTTCTTTAATGGCCTTTTCTATAATGGTAGGGATAGTACTCAACATAAGTAAACAAAGACGTTGATAACATATAATGTCACACATAATTCCACTACCGGTAGTGCGCGCTGTGGATTAATTACTACTGATCACGGCGATATAGAGACACCTATATTTATGCCTGTCGGCACACAAGGTGCGGTCAAGTCCGTATCTCATAAACATCTGGTTGATTTAGGGGCAGAAATTATATTGGGTAATACGTTTCATTTATACCTGAGGCCAGGTCATGAAATCATCAGTGATGGTGGAGGATTACATCAATTTATAGATTGGAAAAAGCCTATGCTCACTGATAGTGGAGGTTTTCAAGTCTACTCATTAAGTGGTATTAGAAAAATCACAGAGGAGGGTGTCAAGTTTTCCTCTCCTATAGATGGATCAAAACACTTCTTTAGTCCAGAAAGAGCCATAGAAATTCAGCACCATATCGGAGCTGACATTATTATGGCTTTTGATGAATGTACCCCTTATCCCTGCGAATACGATTATGCAAAAGCCTCTATGCATATGACACATCGATGGTTAGATCGTTGTCTCTCATATCAAAAAGAGAGTTCTACACATCACTCATATGAACAATCTTTAGCTCCTATAGTCCAAGGAAGTGTATATACGGACCTTCGCATCGAGTCGGCAAAATATATCGCGACAAAAGGGGCTGAAATTAATGCTATAGGTGGTTTATCAGTAGGAGAACCAGCTCCTATGATGTATGAAATGACAGAAGAGGTTTGCAACCAACTTCCAGTAGAAAAAGCCCGATATCTTATGGGTGTAGGAACACCCGTTAATGTCCTTGAATGTATCGATCGTGGCATAGATATGTTTGACTGTGTTCTTCCAACGCGCAATGCACGTCACGGCCATCTTTATACAGATCAAGGAGTGATTAACATCAAAAATGCAAAGTGGAAAAAAGATTATAGTGCTATAGATGAGAATAGTACAAGTGAATTAAGTAGACGTCACTCTAAGTCTTATCTCAGGCATTTATTTGTTGTGAATGAAGCTTATGGTCAAGAGATAGCCAGTGTACATAATCTTTCTTTCTACTTATGGCTAATCAGTGAAGCACGATCAGCTATTAAACGTGACAACTATAGTAACTGGAAGAAAGAAATGGTTGAAAGAATATCTCAGCGGCTATAAAAAACGCCCGATAATGTAAACATCAATCGGGCGCCTCAAAACAAAACGAAAAACCAACTTTCCTTATAAACGCTTGAAGCGCTCTATTTGATTATATACCTACTGTAATTTTAACAGGTATTGTCTTTTTCCTGCCATCTCTGTGCACTTCTACATCTACAGTATCTCCAATCTTCGTGAACTTGAGTGATTCTTGTAACTCCTCCGCACCTGTAATCAGACTTCCATCTACACCAGTAATCACATCTCCAATCTCTAATCCTGCTTTCTTCGCAGAGCTTAATAAGATCTTCCTGCCATAACTATCCCTTTGATATGCAAAGTCATTAATCAAAACTCCATAATCTATGCCTGGGTCGTATTCTTCTTTGTCGAGTATGCTTACATCAACGATAGATATACCTAGCATACCCCTTTTGATGTCTCCGCCTTTTTCCATGATCTCAGCGATCACCTGCCCAACCAGGTTTGAGGGAATAGCAAAAGAGTATCCCGCATATACACCTGTTGGTGAGGAAATCGCAGTATTTATACCAATAAGATTACCCTCTATATCCACTAGTGCTCCACCGCTATTTCCGGGGTTGACTACTGCATCCGTTTGGATAAATTCTTCTATTGTCTTAAGTCCTTGTATGATCCCGAGATCTCTTCCTTTGGCACTCACGATCCCTGCCGTTACTGTAGAAGTCAGATTAAACGGATTTCCTACGGCTACGACCCATTGGCCTACCTTGACATCGTCTGAATTTCCAAATTTCAAATTAGGAAAGGATTCTCCTTCTATCTTGATCACTGCCAGATCTGTCGATGGGTCTGTGCCCACTTTAACAGCTTTATATGTCTGACCATCATGCATAGTAACTTCCATATAATCCGCAAAGCCTACGACATGGTTATTGGTTACGATGAATCCATCATTGCTGATTAATACCCCAGAACCGGTTCCTGCTTCAGGTCGTTCTCCGTTTCTCCATTTAAAAAACCCATAAGAGTCACGACGGTTTTGATACTGTTTATACTCTTCGTTTTCTGCACTTATATGTACAACAGCAGGGTTCACTCTTTCTGCTGCTTTCACAAAATCAAACGGCAGGAAATCACTGTGAGAAGACGTATTAGTCGTAAAAGTCTGAGCGGGTGATTGCTCATAAATGACCGTATCCTTATCAAAATGCTGAAATGCAAAGAAAGCCACAAGGCCTCCTATCACCCCGGCAACTATAAGGTTGAGTAAGTTTTTCATCTGGTTCGCGTTTATCATTAAGTTACAGAAAAACGCCTATAATTCTCGCTTTGTTTCTGTCTATCAACAAGTTAACAGCACCTTAACAAGAGATGTTTTTTTAGTCGAAGACTATACAATTTGGCTAATTGCCTTTGCTAGCTTCCTATCTTTTTCAGTAACAATATTGCCTGCGTCGTGCGTAGTAAGATGTATCTGCACTTTGTTGTAAACGTTGGACCAGTTAGGATGATGGTTGTGCTTTTCTGCGAGAAAAGCCACCTCGGTCATAAAAGCAAAGGCCTTTATAAAATCATCAAAGACAAATTCTGCTTGAAGACTATTGTCGCTTTCTTTCCACATGATTCCTTATTTTTATTTGAATGACCAATCGTACGTCCCTACCGTCTGAAGTGAAGCGATTAAGAGATCTATAGTTCCTCTGATATCCTGCATGTGAGCCATCTCGATAACCTGGTGTAGATATCTTGTTGGTATAGATATACCACCGGCAATAGAACCTCCTTTACTGTACCGCTGTATCCCCGCAGTATCAGTGCCCCCTGCTGGGAGGATTTCCATCTGATACGTGATGTTATTTTTTTTAGCCAAAGTCTTCATCATCTGGACCATTCTATAATCACATATGGACGCACCATCAAGAACTTTGATGGCAGTCCCTTCACCCAAAGAAGTAATTCTTTCATGTGGCAATGCCCCAGGATAATCACACGCTAATGTTACATCTAGATTAATTCCAAAGTCAGGGTCTATCCCAGAGGCAGCTGTCATAGCTCCTCTTAATCCGACTTCTTCTTGGACAGTAAAAACACCATAGACATCTACATCTAGTTCTACTCCTTCAAGTGCACGTAAGGCCTCTATAAGGATATAGACCGAGACTCGATTGTCAAGTGACTTTGAGTTAACACAAGGGCCCATGACGCATAGATCTCTTTCGCGCGTGATAGGGCTTCCTACCTCTATCAGTTTTTCAACTTCTTCTTTTTTCATGCCTGTATCGATGTAGAAATCTGAGATTTCTGGCATCTTCTTTCTTTCCTCAGGCTTCATAATATGGATCGGCTTTGTGCCCATTACTCCGAGGACATCTTCTTTTCCATGGATGATCACCCTCTGTGCTGTAAGGGTTTTAGGATCAAACCCTCCCAGTGGATGAAACCTCACATATCCATCATCATCTATATGAGTCGCTATAAAACTAATTTCATCCATATGGGCAGCCACCAGGACTTTCTTTGGGTCAGACGATCCACTCCTTTTTATAGCGTGAACACTACCCATGGCATCTACTTTCACTTCATCCACGTATGGGGTGACAAGTTCTATGATGTCTTGCCTAATCCTTTGCTCAAAGCCGGGAGCCCCAGGAGTCTTGCAGACTCTTGTCAGCAGTTCTATATCTATATTCGGATCACTCATTTCTTTACATTTTTAATGAGACCAATGTAGTATAAGTTCTGCTGTTAGATGGATATACCAGAGAACTACAGTATTCTTGTTGACCCAAATAAATATTTACGAAAGTGATAATCACTATCTCCGGAGATATAGGAAGTGGAAAAAGCACAACTGGTAAGTTAATCTGCAAAAAGCTTGATTATAACTACCTCTCGACTGGCGCTATACAACGACAGATCGCGGAGGATATGGGGCTTACCACACTTGAGCTCAATCATCTGACGGACTCAAGGAAAGATATAGATGATAAGATCGACTCTTATACAAAGGCGCTTGATGGAACGGAGGATGATTATGTGGTGGATTCGCGACTCGCTTGGCATTTTATCCCTTCATCATACAAGGTTTATCTACTCTGTGACGAAGATGTAGCCGCACAGAGAATCAGCAAGGACCAAGATCGAGCTAGTGATGAATCTAATCGTGAAGTCAACCATCTGGTTCTTAAAATTAAAGAAAGACGAAAAAGCGAGCAAGAGCGATTTCAGCGGATCTACGGTATCAACTTTGGAGATCTTAGCAATTACGACCAGTTGATCGATACCGCCTACTTTAGCCCTGAAGAAGTTGTCAGTCTTATACTAGATGGGATCGACCACTATTATCCTAGATAGCAGCCTTTAGTTTTTTCTTGAGGGCAAATAGTTCGTCTCTGTGCTGTGCTGCTGTTATAAAATCTAATTCCTTAGCAGCTTTTTTCATCCTCGCTTCTGTCTCTCTGATAAGTCGATCTAACTGATCCTTTGACATAAAATCAATGATCGGATCTGCTGCCATCCCTGATTCTTCAGGTTCGATATATGCCCTTGGCTTTTTACCTCTTATATCTAGGATGGATTTTTGATTGATGATTTCCTCCTTCGTCTTCATAATCGTGGTAGGAGTTATACCGTGTTCTTCATTATGAGCTTGTTGTATGGCTCTACGTCTATTAGTTTCATCGATAGTCATCTGCATGCTCCCTGTGATTTTATCGGCATAAAAGATGACACGACCATTGACATTCCTAGCCGCACGTCCTGCTGTCTGAGTGAGAGATCTTGCATTACGCAGGAAGCCTTCTTTGTCGGCATCGAGGATAGCAACTAAAGACACCTCAGGCATATCAAGCCCCTCCCTCAATAGATTCACTCCTACTAATACATCAAACCCTCCAAGCCTAAGATCTCTGATGATCTCTACTCTATCTAAAGTGTCTACCTCTGAGTGTATATATCGCACTTTGATATTGAGCTTAGTAAGATATTTGGTAAGCTCTTCGGCCATTCGCTTAGTAAGGGTTGTAACAAGAACTCTTTCGTCGGCTTCGATTCGCAGATGTATTTCTTCCAAGAGATCATCTATCTGATTGATACTTGGTCTTACTTCTATAGGAGGATCAAGTAGGCCCGTCGGCCTAACTATCTGCTCTACGACTAGTCCCTGCGTTTTCTCTAGTTCATAATCACCAGGTGTAGCACTTACGTAAATGATCTGATTCGTTAAGCTTTCAAATTCTTCAAAGTTCAATGGTCGATTATCAAGAGCTGAGGGTAATCTAAATCCATGATTCACCAGACTAATCTTACGTGCTCTATCTCCGCCCCACATACCTCGTACCTGTGGAAGCGTAACATGACTTTCATCTACGATCATCAGATAGTCATCTGGAAAATAGTCCAGTAAACAGAAAGGTCTTGTGCCTGGCTTACGCCCATCAAAGAACCTAGAGTAGTTTTCGACCCCGTTACAATACCCCAACTCACGCATCATCTCTACATCAAAATTGACTCTTTCCTTGATTCGCTTAGCTTCGATGTAGCGTCCCTCTTGTTCAAAAAATTTCTCATGATCATCAAGTTCTCCTTCTATCTGTCCAAGGATCATCTTAAGACGATCTTTAGGTGCCACGTAGAGATTAGCAGGGAATATCGCGGCCTCTTTCAGTGACGTGATTCTTTTGCCTGATGAGAGTTCTATTTTTTCGATATTCTCAATCTCATCACCAAAAAAGATAATGCGAAAACCAAAGTCGACGTATGGTAGATGGATGTCTACAGTATCTCCTTTTACTCGAAAGGTGCCTCTCTTAAAATCATTTTCTGATCTCGAGTATAAACTTTCAACTAGTTGATAAAGTAGTCTGTTACGAGATATGGTCTGACCTTGTTCTATCCTAATGATGGCTCCCTTATAATCCTCTGGATTACCCATACCATAGATACATGAGACTGAAGCCACGATGATAATATCTCTCCTCCCACTTAATAGATTTGAACTTGCGCGAAGTCTTAGTTTATCGATCTCTTCATTAATCGATAGATCCTTTTCTATGTATGTATCACTTGATGTGATATACGCTTCTGGCTGATAGTAATCATAGTAGCTTACAAAATACTCGACAGCATTATCCGGAAAGAACTCAGTTAGTTCTGCGTAGAGTTGGGCCGTAAGGGTTTTATTATGAGTAAGAACCAAGACTGGGCGATGACATTGGGCGATGACATTAGCTATGGTAAACGTTTTTCCAGATCCAGTCACTCCTAACAAAACCTGTGCATCCTCTCCACTTTCTATACCCTTCACAAGTTGCGATATGGCTTGAGGTTGATCACCAGTAGGAGTATAGTTAGATGTTAGTTCATAGCCCATAAGTTTCGAATAGAGCCTTCAAATATCACAAACATTATGGAGTGACTCAACTATATCTTGATATCAGCTATTGGATAAGTTATACTTTTGCTCGATGTCATTAAAAAAGGTAAGCGTTAAAGAAATTCTCAAGGATAAAATCTTGGTGATGGATGGTGCTATGGGCACTATGATTCAGAGATATAAGCTTAACGAAAAAGACTATCGCGGCGATAGGTTTAAAGATTTTCATCTAGATATAAAAGGTAATAATGAATTACTCTCTCTAACAAGACCAGATATCATCTCTGCGATACATGAAGAATACTTGGAGTCTGGATGTGATATCCTAGAGACTAACACATTCAGTGCGAACAAAGTATCGCAGGCAGACTATGAAATGGAGGAGTTAAGCTATGAGATGAATCTCGCATCTGCTAAGATAGCTGTTGCTTCTGCTGCCAAGTACAGTACCGAAGACCATCCTCGCTTTGTAGCAGGGGCTATGGGGCCGACAACACGTACCGCCTCACTATCTCCAGATGTTAACGATCCTGGTTATAGAGCCATCACTTTTGATCAGCTTGTTGAGGCCTACTTAGAGCAAGCCCGAGGACTCGCAGAAGGTGGTGTTGATATCTTGCTGATAGAGACGGTATTTGATACTTTGAATTGTAAGGCAGCCCTTTATGCCATCGATGTTCTTTTCGAAGAAATCGGTCGAGAGATCCCCATCATGGTTTCTGGTACCATAACAGATGCCAGTGGAAGAACGCTAAGTGGTCAGACAGTAGAAGCTTTTTGGATCTCCGTCTCACATATGAATTTGATGAGCGTTGGTCTTAATTGTGCATTGGGAGCCAAAGAACTTGAACCTCACTTAAGAGATTTATCTGAGATCGCGACATGTCCTGTGAGTGCATATCCGAATGCTGGTCTTCCTAACGAGTTTGGAGAGTACGATCAGACAGCTGAAGAAATGAGAGCTTTCATATCCGACTTTCTAGATGCTGGTTATGCTAATATAATTGGGGGATGCTGTGGTACTGGTCCTGATCATATAAAACAAATGGTGGAGGCAGCCAAGGGCAAAACTCCTAGACAATTCAAAAAAGAATCTCCTTTCAGCCAGTACTCTGGATTAGAACCTTTAGTTGTAAGAGATAATCTCAACTTCATAAATGTAGGAGAGAGAACAAATGTAACAGGTAGTAGAAAATTCGCTAGGCTTATAAAAGAGGGAGCCTATGAAGAGGCTCTTTCTGTTGCAGCACATCAAGTAGAAGGTGGAGCTCAGATCATCGATGTGAATATGGACGAAGGGCTGCTTGATAGCAAGAAAGCCATGAAGACCTTCCTTAATCTGATCATGTCCGAGCCGGACATAGCCAGACTTCCTATCATGATCGATTCTTCAAAATTTGAAGTTATAGAAGAAGGCCTCAAGTGTGTACAAGGAAAATGTATCGTGAACTCCATCTCTTTGAAAGAAGGAGAAGAGGAGTTTATCAAGCAAGCAACAACCGTAAGAAGGTACGGAGCTGCGGCAGTAGTCATGGCCTTTGATGAAACTGGTCAAGCTGAGACAGTAGAGAGAAAAGTTGATATCTGTAAGCGTGCATATAAGATCTTGACAGAGCAAGTTAACTTCAATCCTAAAGACATCATCTTCGATCCAAATATCTTCGCCATAGCAACTGGCATAGAAGAACATCGAGAGTATGGTAAGAACTTTATCGAGGCCACTGAAATTATCAAGCGCGAGTGCCCAGGAGCTAAGATAAGTGGTGGTGTAAGTAACGTCTCCTTCTCTTTTAGAGGTAACAATCGGGTGAGAGAAGCCATGCATAGCGTTTTTCTATATCATGCTATTCAAAAAGGAATGGACATGGGCATCGTCAACGCAGGTATGATGGAAGTCTATGATGAAATACCGGATGAGTTAGTCACCCTACTCGAGAACGCCATCTTCAATAAAACTGATTCGGCTACCGACGACCTTATTTCTTATGCAGAAACGATCAAAGGCGGCGGAAAAGAAAGGGTCGTAGACCTCTCATGGCGAGAGAGTCCCGTAGAAAAGCGCATAGAGCACGCTCTTATAAAAGGAATAACGGAATATATCGTAGAAGATGCTGAAGAAGCTCGTGTAACTCTTTCTTCCCCATTATCGGTTATCGAAGGACCACTTATGGACGGTATGAATGTCGTTGGAGATCTTTTTGGCGCTGGCAAAATGTTTCTTCCGCAGGTAGTTAAAAGTGCCCGCGTTATGAAAAAAGCGGTGGGCTATCTAACTCCTTATATAGAAGAAGAAAAAGAAGGAGAGATACAGACTAACGGAAAAATTCTGATGGCAACAGTCAAAGGAGATGTTCATGATATTGGTAAGAATATCGTAGGTGTAGTCTTAGCTTGTAATAACTATGAGATCATCGATCTTGGGGTAATGGTGCCAGCTGATAAAATACTTGATACGGCAGTAGCTGAAAATGTCGACATCATCGGTCTTAGTGGGCTTATTACTCCTTCTCTAGATGAGATGGTAAGGGTCGCTTCCATGATGGAAGAAAGAGGCATGAAAACACCTCTCTTGATAGGGGGGGCAACAACGTCTAAAACACATACTGCTGTCAAAATAGAACCTAATTACTCTGGTCCTTGTGTACACGTCTTAGATGCGTCTAAGAGTGTTGCTGTTGCGGGATCGCTTTTGTCAAGTCAACAGGATGTGCGAGACTCATACGTAAGTGGCATTAAGGATGAATATGATCAAGTCAGAATTAAGAGGGCAAAAAATACAAGTCAGAAAAAATATGTTCCTATCGATCAGGCAAGAAGCCAATCTTTCAGCATCGATTGGAAGAATTATAGCCCTCCAATTCCTGTCTTAGTAGGACAAGAGGTATTTGATCAATTCGACTTACAAGACTTAGCGCCTTATATCGATTGGACACCTTTCTTTTCTAGTTGGCAGCTCAAAGGAAAATATCCTGGCATTCTTACAGATGAAAAGCTCGGAGTTGAAGCGACGAAACTCTTTAATGATGCTCACGAAATGCTCACGAAAATCATAAAAGAAAAATGGCTAACAGCTAAAGGCACCTTCGGGCTTTTTCCTGCACAAAGTGAAGGTGATGAAATTCATATTTACGAAAGTGAAAAAAGACAGAAGGTACTTATCAGTTTTAGTCATCTGAGACAACAACGTGAAAAAGCCCAAGGTCTACCCTATTACAGCTTATCTGACTTCATAGCACCTGTTGGTGGTCCTGCTGATTATATAGGTGCCTTCGCAGTGACTACAGGTGTTGGCATAGAATTAAAAGTGAAAGAGTTTGAAGAAGCTGGGGATGATTACAACGCTATCCTACTCAAATCTTTAGCTGACAGGTTAGCAGAAGCTTTTGCTGAAAGGCTTCATCATCTAGTTCGTACAAAATATTGGGCTTTTGATCAGAGTGAGTCATTATCTCATGAAGATCTTATCAAGGAAAAGTATCAAGGTATACGACCTGCGCCGGGTTACCCTGCTTGCCCAGATCATACGCTTAAGGAAGGTATTTTTGATCTCTTGAAAGTGAATGAGCAAATAGGCATATCATTAACGGAAAGTCTTGCTATGTATCCTGCCGCCTCAGTAAGCGGGTTCTACTTTAGTCATCCTGATAGTAGATACTTTGGTTTGGGTCAAATCAATAAAGACCAAATAGAAGATTACTGTCAGCGCAGAGGTATCAGCATAGAAGCTGGAGAAAAGGCACTATTCCCAAGTCTGGCTTATAAAAACTAGTTCTTCTTATTTGATTTTTATCTTGGGTTTTCAAGTGCGATCGCTTTCGCAAATGTCTTATTTCAATGAGTCAGGACAAACATCATAATCAGAGAGAAACGTATCCAGATGAGATAACTCTTAAGGATTTAGTTATGTCTTCAGTCGCTATCCTTAAATGGTTGAAAAAACATGCTTTAGGTATAGCGCTTTGCCTGGTTTTGTCGCTGGCCATCTCACTCCTGTGGTACAGTCGACAAGAAGAGATCTACGTATCAGAGTTAACATTTATGCTCAATGATGATAACAATCCTAATATCTCGGGGGTATCGGGTATACTCGGTCAACTCGGTATAGCTCCACAAACAGGGAAGTACAACGTTGATAAATTACTGGAAATCGCCACTTCTCGTCGTATTATTGATAAGAGTCTCTTGACCAAAGCTACAATCGGGGCTAAAAGTGACTTACTTGCTAATCATCTTATAAGACATTTGGAGCTTCATGAGAGGTGGTCAGGTCGCGATGAGTCTCTAATCGGGTTCTTTTTTGATCATACGGATCAGGAGAATTTCAATTCAGCTGAAGAGTTTGCGTTAAAGGATATTTATCAGCGTGTTGTTGGGCCCAAAAATAATCGGTCAAAAGGGCTTTTGAGCACCGATTATGGTAATACTCACTATATCATGTCCCTATACATCAGCTCTCCAAGTGATAGCTTGTCTATAGTTTTAGCAAATTCGATCTATAAAGAAGTGTCGGGCTTTTATGTAGAAAAGTCCATAGAAAATAGTCAACGAGTCTATGATCTTCTTCAAGCAAAAAAGGACTCAATAGATGAGAAGATTAAAGCAATTGCATATGATGTCGCCCTACTAGGTGACCGCAATAGTGGCTCTTTTCGATATCAGAACAATGTCAATAGTGTTTTACTCGAAAAAGAATTGGATGGCCTAGAAGTGTTATCTGAAGAAATTATCAAAAATGTCAGTCGTGCAGAGTACGCCCTAAAAACAAGCACCCCATTAATCCAGGCCCTTGATCTGCCGACTTATCCTCTGAGTCCCCATAAAGGATCACTTATGAAACACCTCTTTATAGGGTTTATAGTGGGTCTTATACTCTTTGCTTTGATCCAGTATTTGAGATTAGTTTTCAGATTCATCTAATTCGATCAACAAAGCCATAAAACTCGTAGGTTTGCGGCTTGTTTTTTTCGATGGCGGAGTATCACAAAGAATCACATCTAAGAAGTATCATAAAAGGGATCACCTGGAGGATCATAGCTTCCGCTGCCATTTTTATCATAACTTATATGACCACAGGTCAAATGGAAACAGCTGTGACTGTTACATCTATTGAATTTCCAGTCAAATTGTTCCTCTATTATTTACACGAGAGAGGGTGGCAGTCCTTACCAAGAGGTTCAATAAGAAAGATTTTTAATTCTAAGAAGTAATTGGAAAAGCATATACACCCCATATTTGACCAACTCGTTAATCGGTCCGAAAGAGAAAGTCTGCTGAATCAGAAGTCCAAGGTTTATTGGTTTACTGGTTTGTCTGGTTCTGGTAAAAGTACTATAGCAAGAGGTGTAGAGAGGTTGTTGTTTAGTCATGGTTACTTCGCTCAGGTTATAGATGGTGATAATGTTAGAACAGGACTTTGTTCAAACCTTTCTTTCAGTCTTGAAGATCGCGCTGAAAATATAAGGAGGGTTGCGGAGCTAGCTAAGCTTTATTGTAACTCTGGTGTCATAACATTGTGTTCATTTATCAGTCCGACAAGAAAGATTAGAAAGAACGCCAAGGAGATAATAAGTTCTCACGATTTTGAAGAGATATATATTAATACCCCTCTAGAAATTTGTGAAAAGAGAGACGTAAAGGGTCTATATGCTAAAGCTCGTAAAGGCGAGATACTAGGATTCACAGGAATTGATAGTCCGTATGAATCACCCTTACATCCTGAGCTAGAAGTGAAGACTGAAAATTCTTCAGTTGAAGCCTCTGTAGAGCTAGTATATAATTATATAAAAGAAAGAAGTAGATAATTACACATGGATTATAATCTCAGTCATATTAAAGAACTGGAAGCAGAGTCAATCTATATTATGAGAGAGGTTGCTGCACAATTTGAACGACCAGTACTCATGTTTTCTGGTGGCAAGGACTCCATCTTGATGGTTCATCTTGCATATAAAGCTTTTTACCCTGCTAGGGTTCCTTTTCCCCTTTTACATGTAGATACTGGACACAACTTTCCAGAGACGATCGAATATCGAGACAAGCTTGTTGAAAAAATCGGCGCTAAGCTTATAGTTGGATCTGTAGACGAGGGAATTAAGTCCGGTTTAGTGACAGAAGAGAAAGGGATCAATGCAAGTCGAAATATGCTACAAATAGCAGTTCTTCTTGACGAATTAGAAAAAGGAAAGTTTGATGCTGCTCTTGGGGGTGCACGCAGAGATGAAGAGAAAGCTCGTGCTAAGGAAAGGTTTTTTTCTCATCGAGATGAATTTGGGCAGTGGGATCCAAAAAACCAAAGGCCTGAGCTTTGGAATCTCTTCAATGGTAAAAAGAACATGGGAGAGCATTTTAGAATTTTTCCTATTAGTAATTGGACCGAACTTGATGTGTGGCAGTACTTGGCTGTAGAGCAAGTGGAACTTCCATCTCTTTACTTTGCTCATGAAAGGGATGTCTTTGAAAGAGAGGGTGCTCTTTTAGCAGATTGCTCATACATTACCAAAAGAGAAAATGAAGTTGTAAAAACAGAAATGGTGAGATGCAGAACCATCGGTGATATGACGTGTACTGGTGTTTGGAGATCCTCGGCTAATTCTGTTGAAGAAATTATAGAAGAAATTGCAACTACTCGGATGACTGAGAGAGGCGGTAGGACTGATGATAAAAGAAGTGAAACGGCCATGGAGGATAGAAAGAAAGAAGGTTATTTCTAGTTAGAAATAGTAAAAGATAAATGGATAAAAATACAGAGTTACTTAGGTTTACTACAGCAGGAAGCGTTGATGATGGCAAGTCCACCTTGATAGGGCGTTTGTTGTATGACAGTAAGAGTATCTATCAGGATCAGTATGATCAAATAAAAACTACCTCTGAAAGAAGAGGAGAGGAAGGAGTAAATCTAGCACTCTTAACAGATGGATTAAAATCCGAAAGAGAGCAAGGCATTACTATCGATGTTGCATATAGATACTTCAGTACCCCTAAGCGAAAGTTTATAATAGCAGATACTCCTGGCCATATCCAGTACACCAGAAACATGGTCACAGGTGCATCAACTGCCAATGTGGCTTTGGTCCTTGTTGATGCACGACATGGTATAGTGGACCAAACTAAGCGCCATGCTATCATCGCTTCATTATTACAAATTCCTCACCTGGTTATTTGTGTTAACAAAATGGACCTCGTTGATTTTGATCAAAAAGCATACGATAAAATTCAAGAGGACTTTGAAAGTTTCGCAGCGAAGCTAGATGTCAAAGATGTACACTTTATTCCGATCTCAGCATTGAAAGGGGATAACGTTGTTAATAGATCAGAGAAGACTCCTTGGTATGAGGGTCCAACGCTGATGTACTACTTGGAAAACGTTCATATCGCTAGTGATCATAATTTTATCGATCAGCGTTTTCCTGTTCAATTTGTGATCCGTCCTTATAGTGACGAGTTCCATGACTTCCGTGGTTATGCTGGAAGGGTCGCTGGAGGAATTATGAAAAAAGGAGATGAGGTAACACTCTTACCTTCAGGATTTACGACAAAAATTAAAACTATCCATGGGGCCGATGGAGAGCAAAATGAAGCTTTTCCACCTCAGTCCGTCACAGTAGAATTAGAGGAAAACTTTGACCTGAGTCGTGGTGATATGATAGTGCGAGCTAATAATCAACCAGAAATTACTCAGGACATAGATGTAATGATGTGTTGGTTTGACCATAATAAACCTCTTCAAGCGAAGGGGAAATACACCCTAAAGCACACCACCAAAGATGTGCGATGTATTGTTAAAGAGATACGTTATAAACTTGATATCAACACTCTACATAGAGATCAAGAAGATCTCGTACTGAATATGAATGATATCGGAAGAGTCGTTCTTAGGGTTACAAAACCTCTTTTTATAGATCCATATCGTCAAAACAGGATAACTGGAAGTATCATTCTAATAGATGAGACGACTAACAATACAGTAGCAGCGGGCATGGTGATCTAAGTCACTTTAATTTTTTGGATGCACATCATTATTGGAGGATTTGGTCGGTCTGGGACAACTTGGCTCTCTGATATAATTTCTAAGTGTCTTGGGGGGCTTATCCTTTTCGAACCATTTCATCCTGCAGTTTTCTCTTCTTCTGAAGAGTTTATCTATTCTGAGGATATTAGTATTGACCAAATAAGGAAACATTTAGATTTCTTAAGAGCACACTGTCCTACAAATCCATGGATCTTACGTAATCACCTTAACTCTCCGTTAGACAGTCATAGCTCTGCTTTTCTGGAATATGTTTGGTCTAACTCTAAAATTCTTGGCTATAAGACGATAAGAGGCAACCATTGTTTAGATCGATTATCAAAGGTCAGCAACAAATCCAAAATCATATATATCTACAGACATCCTTTCGCAGTCCTCTCTTCTATCAATAAAAGAGCGAGATTCTGGGAAGACGTGGGTTGGAATACGCATAAAGAGCTCTTTTTTAAGAGAGCACTACAAGCCTCTTTGTTCGACGAACAAACTCGAATTCAGCTCCATGATATAGTTCTAGGGCTTAGGTCAAAAAATGAGAACATCATCACCATGTGGGCTCTGTCTTTGATGATCAGCATAAATGAGGTAGAATTGGCTGATGGGCACATAATCTCTTACGAAGAGCTTTATATGGAGCCTTATGAGCACGTAAAAAAACTCCTGGGCTATCTGGGAGTAGAAGGCAAAAGTATTCACCCATCATATTTCTTTACACCTTCGATGACATCACTAAGAACATTACATCATTTACGAAAGTATGGAGAGTCTGAAGTGAATATGGATCAATTGTTCTGGAAGGATCATATAGGTTTAGATGAGGCCAAAAACCTCAAAGCCTTATGCAAAAACATTCTACAACATTCGAAAAAAGCTTTTGAGCTTGCCAGTCAGAGTAACTATCTATGAAAAGAAGCCTCTAAGGCTAAAGTTTACCAATTAACTTGATAGTTTTTTCATATTCAGCGACTAGCCTTAGAGGTTCTCAGATATAAGCTTGCGCTATATCGCTGTTATAAGAACGCACAAGGTGAAAATCTCGCTGCTTTGGTTGGGAATCTTCAAGGCGAGGATAGAACACATCTACGAAAAGAGCTCTTTGTTCGAGGTGTCTAGTAGTTCTGACTAAATCAGGCTCTGACTGGATAGTCGCTATATACTTTACATGTGACTGATGCTGAATGGCTCTCTGATTAGATCTGGTCTTCAGCATAGTTGAAAGACTATCTGGCAGAAAGTTCATAGGAGCAAGACTACAGGACTTTGTTATATAAGAAGTCATTTGTGTCTGAAGCTCTGTAGAGCTCAAGTCACTAGAACCTGGTAGTTCAAAGCTTTCTTCTAATCCGTAATCTTTGAGCTTTGCAAGACTCTGTCTAAGGCTTTTACTATGACTACGTCCAGAAGTAAAGTAATCTGGCACCGCGAGGTGTCGCTGAAGTACTTCACCATCTTCCGTAAGCTCAACTAATTCTGCCACTCTGTCGATAAGAATAATCGTGGTAATCGTCTCAGAGTTAGCAAGAGAAAAGGCTGCAAAATTAAGTGTAAGTGCTAAAAGGCATAGGTAAGTCTTTAACCCTTTTAAAAGATTGACATGCGTCATCATAATGTCCTTTTTATGGCCGTAGTAATGGGACTATGTGTTTAGTAACGACAAAATGATCTTCATATGATAATGAAAGGTCACCAGTTCATTAAGAAAGACAACAATACAATAGATTTCTACCGGTCAACATCCGTAAAAACCCCATTATTTGTCAACCAAATAGCCTTATCGTGCACATTTACATCACCATTGAGGTCATAGTCATGTAAATAATAGCCAGAATGGGCTCCATTCTCAATACTCCAAAGGCTTAGGTCATTCGCGTTGATGTCCTTTATAGAAGAAGATGTGGTGACTTGATCTCCATTGCCTGCAAACATGACGTACCTCCCGTCTGGGATTTGTTTTTGTCCATCTCCCAGAAGACCTCTGAACGATTGATTCGTTCGGAAGTCAAAAGTGATTTTACCGTCAACAATGGGCAGAGCTGATGGCGTCATAACTGGTAGATGATTTCGATGTTCGATAACAACATAGTATTCATCTTCGATCATTTGACAACAATCTAGAGGTTCCGTCAATCTTACCGTGCCATCGATTAATAGAACTGCTGCCTTTTCACAAACCTTTGAAAGCTTGTCTGGAGAGAGTCTGATACTAACCAAAACCCAGTCTACAACATCTGCAGGATATAGTTCGCTTCCATTCGTCGCAAATACATCAAACTCAAAGCCCTCGTCACCTCTGTATCTCCATGGTTCTATTATATACGGTTGTCCAGCAGGTGTGCGCGTTCCAAGTAATGTTGTTGGTCGTTGACCTGGCAAGTAGCCAAATTGGTTAAGCCTTGCCTTCATTTCATCATTATACTCTCCTATGCGATCTGATTGTAATGGTCCTTCTAGAAAAACTCCCAAGGTTAAGTCTATACAAGTATTTCCTGATTGGCAAGCCGGGGAGTTTTCATCCGGTATACATGGATTTAGAGGAGCTGGATCTTTACTATCTACGAAGAAATCGCCATCACTGTCAATCACTCCAAAAGTGAAGGCATCATAGCGATCTGGCATAATGGTAGTGGATGTTACCGATCCGGAACCAAAGACCTGAACCAGGTCTGTATTTCCAAGATTTACCCACTTCTCCCCATCCCAGCCTACAACGATTAGATCGTTTATATTTTCTGCAAGATTGTTTATCTCACTATAGGTGTCCCAAAAGAGAGTGATTTTGGTTGTCTGTCCCCCTGAAAGTGTCCAAAATTCTTGGGGTTGTACTTGAGAAATATCGAAGTCTGCCTCGTCTCTTGGAAAAAGTCCCTTTGCCGTATACTGTGTTGAGTCTAACTGAAGGCTATGATATGTGGCTACAAAAATATCAAAAGTGTTTTCTCCTTCTGCTCTTATCGGCGCTATGTGAAATCCATCACCAGTAGGATAATCAAATGGTCCTAGTCCTTGGCGAGCTACAGTACCATTGATATGTCTTTGATCATTAGATCCATCATATGTCGCGTTCTCTTGAAAAAAGACCCTTTCTCTAAAAACTGATCTATCTGTATGAACTATGCCATTCGTTAGTAGAAGATGACTCATAATCCTAATGTCCTTTTTTAAGATGACGTCACCAGTGTTATCTATCTCTATGCTGTTAAATTCAGTCAAGCCATTTCCTTCTATATGTGTTGTTGTGCCATCACATGAATAAAGAAACTCTTGTCCTTGACCATCTCCTATAAATCCAAAATTATTAATGTCTCCAAAAAAATAGAGACTTCCATCATTGACATACTGGCCTCTTCGTGTGTTTGTAAAGTCTCCATAGATGGCTTTGTTTTCTCTTTCATTCACAAAACCATTCCCAAAATTAGAGGTGTCCCAAATGCGATTAGGGCACTGAGCAGTGATAAATGCGGTGTTCATTGTGACAAAAACCGTTATTATCAAAAAAAATTTATTCTTTTTTACTTGTAACAATGGTGTTATGGATCAATACGCTCATATAAACACCACATTTTGTGCCAGTTATGTATTATATCTTTTTTACATGTGTTTTTCGTGTCTAGAAAATGACATGAGACAACCTTTTTAGGTTTTGAACTGTACTATTATTAAGAATAATATTATTAGCTATGACTATGAATTCACCAGAAAACTCAAATGTTTGGTATCTAGAGAACATTGATGCAGCAGGAATCTTCTGTCCTAAGAAAATCAGCTTCGAAGGTGGTCACGTAAAAACGACCTTTAACAAAGGAGAATATATCTTTCAACAAGAAGAGCCTGCAGACAAGCTGTATTATATTTTATCTGGCCGCGTAAAGATTGGCACCGAAAGCGAAAGCGATAGATCCATAACGAAATGTATCCTTCAAGGAGGAGAGGTTTTCGGCGAAAAAGTTTTTGTCGGAGCTAGTGTTCGTAGAGATTTTGCTCAGGCTTTAGAACCAACAGAGGTTTGTATTATGACGAAGCAAGAAATGCAAGGTCTCTTCAAAGAATACAACCCTTTAGGTCTTATGATCATGAAGCTCATAGGTAGCAGAGCTCTCAAAATGGAGAAAAGGCTAGAGTCTTTAGTCTTCAAGGATAGTAGAAGCAGAATCATAGAGTTCATAGTTGACCTTAACTCTGAAAAGGGCAATCGTGTAGGATATGAGTGGGTAATCAGAAACTTTATCACCCATCAAGAAATAGCTAACCTTACTGCTACATCCCGTCAAACAGTAACTACTGTGCTTAACGAGCTCAAATCCAGAGATATCATTACTTTTAACCGCAAGAGATTACTCATTAGAGATCTCGAGCTTTTAAATCAAGAAATAGTTCATACGTGATATATCGCCTGCTTAAGGCCTTCTTATTTTTATTTCCTGCGGAATTCGCTCATCACCTTACCACCAAAACCTTTAATGGGCTCGAGAAGACACCTCTTTTTAGTCAATTAATAGCGTCAATATTCAAATACAATCACCCCTCTCTCGAAAGGAAGATTTGGGGATTAACATTTCCTAATCCTATCGGCTTAGCTGCCGGATTTGATAAGGATGGAAAATATATCCGTGCCATGAGTTCTCTTGGCTTTGGCTTTATAGAAGTCGGAACCGTAACTCCCCGCCCACAAATAGGAAACCCGAAACCTCGCCTCTTCAGATTAAAGAAAGACAAAGCCATCATAAACAGAATGGGCTTTAACAATGGCGGAGTAAATGCCCTAGTAGATAGACTTAAAGCCCTCAAGCGTACAGATGTTGTTATCGGAGGTAACATCGGCAAGAATAAAGATACTCCTAATGATAAAGCTCATGAAGATTACCTCATTTGTTTTAAAGCTCTTTATGACTATGTTGATTACTTCGTGGTCAACCTAAGCAGTCCTAATACACCTGGTCTCAGGTCTCTTCAAGAAAAAGGTCCCCTAACTCTTATTCTATCCACGTTGACTTCTTATCGACAAAATCAACAGAATTACAAGCCCATACTCTTAAAGATTGCGCCGGACCTTACTGATTCACAGCTTGAGGACGTCTCTGACATCGTGATAGAACTTAAGGTAGACGGTATCATTAGCACTAACACAACTATAGAAAGATCTCCGTTATCGGAGGACGAGCATAAGGTTAATGCAATAGGCAATGGGGGGCTTAGCGGTGCTCCATTAAGAAAAAGAGCAAATAACGTAACCTCCAAGATTTATAAACAAACAAATGGTCAAATACCGATAGTTGGTGTAGGAGGTATATACGATGCTTCATCGGCCAAAGAAAGAATAGAAGCTGGAGCCTCTCTTCTTCAGGTCTATTCTGGTTTTATTTATGAAGGTCCATTTCTCGTGAAGCGATTAAAGAAAGCGCTTGCAAAAAGGTAATTGTTCGTTTTTCTCCCAATTGCTAAAATCCTTAGCATTATACATTACATTTGTTTCTAATAACAACAAGAATAACTAGGCATGGCAGACGACAAGGCAGCTAAACTAAAAGCACTTCAACTCACTGTTGATAAATTAGAAAAGACATATGGCAAAGGAACTATCATGAAGCTTGGAGACAAGCAGATAGTAGATGTGGAGGCAATCTCTACAGGCTCTTTGACCTTAGATATAGCATTAGGGATTGGCGGCTTTCCTCGCGGCAGAGTGGTCGAGATATATGGTCCAGAGTCCTCTGGTAAAACAACATTAGCCATCCATGCCATTGCTGAAGCTCAAAAAGCAGGCGGCATAGCAGCTTTTATAGATGCCGAACATGCTTTTGACAAGAATTATGCTGAGGCACTAGGTGTGGATACTGAAAACCTTCTGATCTCTCAACCAGATAATGGCGAACAAGCGTTGGAGATAGCTGAAAACCTAATTAGATCAGGAGCGATAGACATTCTAGTCGTTGACTCTGTGGCCGCTTTGACTCCCCGAAGTGAGATAGAGGGAGAAATGGGAGATTCCAAAATGGGTCTTCATGCAAGACTTATGTCTCAAGCTCTTAGAAAATTAACTGCTACGATCGGAAGAACAGGATGTACATGTGTTTTCATTAATCAGTTGCGAGAGAAGATTGGTGTGATGTTCGGTAATCCCGAAACAACCACTGGTGGTAATGCCCTTAAGTTTTATGCTTCCATCAGACTTGATATTAGAAAATCAGGTACTTCAATAAAGGACAAAGAAGGAAATGTCGTGGGGAATCCAATAAAGGTGAAAGTCGTGAAAAACAAGATGGCTCCTCCTTTTAGAATAGCCCTTTTTGAAATCACCTTCGGTCGTGGCATCTCTAGAACAGGTGAAATCATCGATCTCGCTGTAGAGAATGACATCATCCAAAAAAGTGGTTCTTGGTATGCATATAATGAAACCAAGATCGCTCAAGGCAAAGAGTCAGCTAAGGCGTTTTTGGAAGATAATCCCGAAGTAAGTCAGGAAATAGAGGGCAAAATCAAAGCTATTTATATGTCTACGGAGGAGGAACCCGTGAAAGAAGAAGTTGTCTCTGAAGAAGTCTAAACCTGTTGTCCATTTTGTTGCTAACGAACAGTTAGAATTACTTCCTGACAAGGTTATCTATTGGCGTTCTCAAGATCTCTTGCTTATAAGTGATGTACACTGGGGAAAAGTAGATCACTTTAGAAAAAACGGTATTGCCATCCCCGGTGTGGCTAGCTTGAGTAATTATGAGCGTCTGTCTGAACTAATAATAAGGATTCAACCAAAAGAGGTTTTGTTTCTAGGAGATATTTTTCATAGTTCTAATAATATGGACTGGCAGGTGTGCAAGACTTTTCTTGCCTCTTATCCTGACATCACATTTAGTCTCGTGAAAGGTAATCACGACATCATCGACAATAATGAACTTTCTCAGGTTTTCAAGAAGATTTATCCCGATACTTTAGAGCGTAACGGGTTTCTATTTAGTCATGAACCTCAAGATCATCCGATTTTATATAACATCTGTGGGCATATACACCCTGCTTTTCGTCTAGTATTGAAAAGACAGCCTACTCTTCGTCTGCCATGCTTTCATTTTACACCAGATCGATGTACGATGCCTGCCTTTGGCACATTTACAGGTATGCACGTCATCACTCCTTCTTCGAAAGACAAAGTTTATGTCATCGCTGATGAGGAAGTCATAGTATGTCATTAATAAAAGTCTACATTTAGGCTACATTTTTATCAGTTGAAGCAGAAAACAAAGAAAGAGTACGAAATATTTGATAAGGAGTTTTTTCCTCACATTGATGCATTAAAAACATTTGCTTATCACCTCTGCTACGATGATGATGATGCCAATGATCTTGTACAGGAAACTTACCTCAAGGCCTTTCGATTCGTAGATAAGTATGATGAAGGAACCAATGCTAAAGCGTGGTTGTTTAAAATACTTAAGAACGCCTATATAAATGAGTATAGGAAGAAGAGTAAACGTCCTACAAAGGTAGGTTTTGAAGATTTTACCACCTTTCACGATAGTGGGGAAACAGCTCCGCCAGCTTACCTAGATTTACGCGACGAGTTGTTTAACAACATGATGGGTGATGAGGTAACACTTGCCGTAAATGCTCTTCCAATAGATTTTCGTACTGTTTTGCTCCTGAGCGATGTAGAAGGTTTTACTTATGAAGAAATAAGTAAGATCGTCGATGTGCCTATAGGTACTGTTCGTTCTAGATTATTTAGGGCTCGTAATTTGCTTAAGGATAAGCTCAAAGCTTATGCTGAAAAACGTGGTTTTCATGATTATCGCGGAGAAAAAAGCAAAAAGAAGAAGAAGTCTGAGGAAGAAGAATAGTACTTGTGTGATAGTAGCAAGTTTTAGTATTTTTGATATAAGAAGAGATCTTGACCGATAGTAAATCAAAAGATGAAAAACAATAACCTCCTTAATTACTTCTCCCAGCAAGTAAATCTCTATCTCGACAATAGACTGACATCAGACAGTGAGGAGAATCTTCTCGATGCTATCCAAAGTGACTCTGAATGCAACAAAGTATACAATAACGAAAAACAGTTCAGGGACTTTATCAAAACAAACCTCAAGCGTCCCTGTGCTTCTGAAGACCTTATCAATTCTATTAAGAAGAAACTCGATTAGCTCGGCTTCTTCATCTCTTTCATTAAGACACTTCATCCCTTATGCTAGATAAGCTTGAGGCTATATATGCTCGTTTCTTAGATATACAGGAAAAGCTCTCTGATCCTGAAGTTGTATCTGATATGAAGAAGTTTTCTTCTCTTAATAAAGAGTATAAAGATCTTCAAGAAATCACAAACTGTTATCTCAGTTATAAGGACACTCTTGAAAACCTCGCTAGCTCCCAAGAAATGCTTAAGGATGAGGATGAAGAGATGAAGGAGATGGCAAAGGAAGAAATACATAGCCTGACTGCTAATAAAGAAGAGCTTGAAGAGAAAATTAAAGTACTCCTTATACCCAAAGATCCGGAAGACAGCAAGGATGTAGTTATAGAAATCAGGTCTGGTACAGGAGGCGATGAAGCAAGCATTTTTGCTGGTGATCTCTATAGGATGTACAGTAAGTACTTCGAAACTATGAAGTGGAAGACAGAAGTTGTCTCAGAAAATGAAGGCACAGTAGGAGGTTTTAATAAGATCGTTCTAGAAGTCTATGGTAAAGACGTATACGGTCAGCTGAAGTTCGAATCTGGCGCACACCGTGTACAGCGAGTACCTAAGACCGAATCACAAGGTCGAGTTCATACCTCTGCGGCAACAGTCGCCGTCATGCCAAAGTTTGAAGAACAGGACATTGATATTAAAAAAGACGATCTCCGCACGGATACCTTTAGGGCAAGTGGAGCAGGCGGGCAGCACGTTAATAAAACCGAATCTGGGGTTCGATTTACTCATATTCCAACAGGTATAGTCGCTGAAAGTACAGACTCAAGATCACAACACAAGAACAGGGAGATTGCCTTACAACGGCTCTACGCCAAGATATTAGAGTCACAAAAGCTGAAAGCTCAAAGCGAGCAGAAGGCCAAAAGAAAATCACTTGTTGGTTCAGGTGATCGCTCTGACAAAATTAGAACATATAACTATCCTCAAAATAGAATTACGGATCATCGTATCAGTTTGACTCTCTATAGCCTAGATAAGTTTATGGAAGGGAATATAACCGGTGTTGTTGAAGCACTTCAAGTTGCTGAAAACGCAGAAAAAATGAAAGCAGGAGAAGATCTCTAATTCTATATTTAGAATGTTCCGTTTGATTCATTGTACAGTACGGCGAGAACAACTTGACCCACCACCTGTAAAGTACGCTTACTGATTACGTCTATATTGTCATCGTGAGTATGATGATAAGATCCAAAGCTTGATCTATCCTTTGGATCTTGATTGATAATATCAATCATTTTTATCCGAGCATTTCTATAAACGGGGACATGGTCATCATAAACGGGACCATATCCTTCGTCTCTAAAAAAGTCACTGTAGCCCATGTTCTTTGCTAGCTTCCATATTTTGTCCTGAATGCTAGCATCTATGGCCGTTGAGTTTTCTTCTTTACCAAAAGTCGCTCCTTCTGAGCCAACCATGTCTAGTAGAATTCCATATTTCGGTTGATATCCACTTGGCGCAAGATTTCTTGACCAGTAATCGGAACCAATCGCCCATGAATTTACTCCTCCATTAGTTTCTCCTTGATCTTCAGCGTCGAAAAGAACGATATCTACTCCTATACCTAGAGGGTTTTCGCTAATAATACGAGCCACTTCTAGGAGCACTCCCACCCCACTCGCTCCATCATCAGCGCCAGGTATTGGTTCTTCTTTTCTTTCATCGTCTTTTTCAGCCACTTTTCTACTATCATAGTGAGCGGCCAACAACACACGTTTCGATTTTTCTGGAAAAAACTGTGCAATGATGTTTGTACATGCTACATCTGTCTCTCCTAAAAAGTCTGCCTGGAAATCTTGTTTTATAACTTTCGCACCCAAAGCCTCGAATTTGCCCACAGCCCAATTTTGCATTTCTTTATGGGCAGTTGTGCCTGGTACTCTAAACCCAAAAGCTAATTGCCTTTCAATATTCGCATAAGCGTTTTCAGGAAGAAATTTCGGCGTACTTAGTTTAGTAACAGGATCGCTTACTGCTGCTTTGGACTCTTCTTTACAACTGCTTACAAGAATCAAGACTCCCAGAAGAAAGAAAATTCCATTTTTTCTAATTAATTCAGTGACCATGATGTTCCTTCTTTTCCGTCTTTAATTACAATGTTCTGAGCAGCTAGATCATCTCTAATTTTATCTGCTGTTCCCCAATCTTTATTGGTTCTAGCGTTTTGTCTGAGATCGATTACAAGTTCCATTACTTTTCCGAGTGCATCTGTAGAGTTCCCCTCTTCTATCATGTCATCTTCTAATCCCATAATATCAACCAACACAGAACTAAAACACGCTTGCAGTTTTTGCATCGTCTCAGTAGAGATGTCTCTATGTGTTGGCTTGTTATCTTTATAACTGTTTACCAAAGGCACTAATTCGAATAACCTTGCAAGAGCTTTAGGTGTATTAAAATCATCATCGAGCTCTTCAAAAACCCTAGTAATTAATTCTAGAATCTCATCATCAACTTTTGAAACACTTTGAGGAGCGCTATGGTCTACCTTATCCAAGAATCTCTTGGCCTCCATCAACTTCTTATATCCCTTCTCAGCAGCTTCAAGTGCAACGTCACTTAAGTCTAAAGTTGATCTATAATGTGCCATCAGCATAAAGAACCGCACAGCCATCGGACTATATCCTTTACTCACATGCTCGCTCTCTCCAGAAAATAAATCGTGCGCAGAGATAGTGTTACCATCACTTTTGGACATTTTCCGCCCATTCATTAAAAGCATATTCGCGTGCAACCAATATTTAGCTGGTGTACACCCACATGCTCCGACATTTTGAGCAACTTCATTTTCATGGTGTGGAAATTTCAAATCATTGCCACCTCCATGGATATCAAATTGTTTACCAAGATATTTTGTGCTCATCGCAGAGCATTCCAAATGCCAACCCGGAAACCCCATAGACCACTTAGAATTCCATTTCATCAAATGTCGATCATCAGCCTTCATCCATATTGCAAAATCTGCAGGATGGTTTTTTTCTGATTGATTCTTTAACTCCCTTGTTTCTGTAAGAAGGTCATCTATTACACGTCCGGATAAAGATCCATATGAGCCATGTACTTTTTGAAATGCTTGAGTGTCAAAATAAACTGATCCATTGCGTTCGTAGCCAAACCCATTGTCTATAATACTCTGGACCATCTCGATTTGTTCTATAATATGACCAGTTGCCCGAGGCTCAATATTCGGCTCTGATATATTAAATAGGCGCATCATACTATGAAAGCCATTCGTATATTTTTGAACCACCTCCATCGGTTCAAGGTTCTCAAGCTTTGCGCGCTTAGCGATTTTGTCCTCTCCTTCATCAAGGTCTCCTACTAAATGACCGACATCGGTGATATTTCTCACATAGCGCACCTTATAACCTAGATATTTCAGATATCGGTATATCACATCGAAGCTTAGGAAAGTTCTGATGTTTCCCAAGTGAACATCGCTATAGACCGTAGGCCCACAGACATACATTCCTACTCGACCATCGACCATCGGGACAAAGTCCTCTTTTTGCTTAGATATGCTGTTGTATAACTTTAATTGGGGCATGTAGCAACTTGATTATTCTTTATTAAACGTAAAAGAGGCTTTAACAGGATAGTGGTCTGAAAGATCACTGCGTAAACAGGAGTACGAAGTGTTTGTCAACTCATCAGACGCAAAAATATAATCTATTCTCAACATTGGTATTTTTCCTTTCCATGTATTACCCAAGCCTGTGCCTGTTTCAACAAATGCATCTTTAAGTCCCCTCTTCAATATTCTATAAGTATACGATGCGGGAGGTTCGTTCATATCTCCGCACAAAACGGTAGGATATTGAGAATACGCGATGTGCTCTTTTACCAAATGCGCTTGAGTTGCTCTTTTGCCCGCATAAAGAGGGTATTTCACCAACAAGTCTTTAACTCCTTGAGCAGAAGCAGACTGCAGCCCCTTATCAGCTAATAGATCATAAGAAGAGCTGCTTAGCCTTGTAGATTCTAGGTGGACGCTATATACCCTCACTGTGTCAGAAGAAGGCAGCGCTATATCTGCCCATAAACACGAATTTACCTTGGACTTAAAATCTAGGTATCCCTTTTTAATAATTGGATATTTGCTGTAGATAACAGCTCCTTTCGGTGCGAAACTATGGGAATGAGGATATCCAGCAATTTTATTGAAAGTCTTTAACGCTAGTGGGCCTGCTTCCTGAAGGCACAATATATCCGGGCGTGGCTGTAGAGATAAAAGCGTTGTGAGTTCACTTAGCTTATTAGGATCCGGCTCTTTGTTGTGATTAACTAGTCCAAAACCCATCATTACATTATATGTCAGTACGGTTAAGTCCGACTTGGGGTTAGATACCTGCTTTTTATATCTCACGTAAGACAGCATTTGCGGAAGCGCAAAACATAGGCTTACAGTCGCGAACAAGAAGGTTAATTTTTGTCTACGATAAAGAAAAGGAGCGAATAACAACACAGTGAAAAACAGGAACGGAAAGACTAGTCCAAAAAGAGAAAGTAAATCCTTGTCATTAGGCCTGAAATAAGCAGATACCAATGAAAAGCCCAACATCAGTGTGAATATGAAGGCAGGTAATCGAATGATATGATCTCTGAGGTTAGACCTCTTATTTCTTGCTCGCTTGATATAAAATCTCTTTTTCTTCTGGGGTGAGACTATCATAACCGCTCACATTAATCTTATCCAGAATAGCATCTACCTTTTCTTGATTAGATGGCTGATGAGCTCTCTTTTTCTGGACAGGTCTTTTCTTATTATGGACTACATCCATTTGAGGCTTGCTTTCTTTGTTGATCCATGAAAACGAATCCTTAAAGTCCGTTATGTCTCTTCCTCGTCTCAGTGAATAAATGAAAAAAGCTCCCAGCGCTGCACCTCCAAGATGTGCCATCCTCCCCCCAGCATTATTCTGCTCTGCTATCATAGCAATATCGAGAACAATCAAAAAGAGGGCTATGTACTTAAGCTTAACATCTCCGATTAAAATCAACCTTATTATGTAGTCTGGAGCTACACATGCTGCTGCCATGATCAGACATGTAACAGAACCACTAGCTCCCCTTACATTAGAAATCTCTCCGATAAGATTACTGAATAAAAGGAAGAAAACACCGCCTAAAAGCCCACCCAGTATATATAATGGAAGCATCCTATGATCTCCAATAAGATCTCCGACTATCCTTCCAAACCAATAGAGCATCAACATGTTCCAGCCAAGGTGCCAGAAACCTTCATGTAGAAACATATATGTAAAAAGCGTCCATGGTCTGGTAATCAACTTGCCTAAGTCTGAAGGCAGAGCTAGAAAGTCTATCACACTTTCGTAAATACCTGGATTGTAACCAGTAAAGGCCTTTATGATAATGATGACTAGAAATACACAGATGTTAACAAGGATCAGTTTACTGATCATGTTACCATGGGCAAATTGTCGCTTTACATCTTCTATTATTGACTCTATCATCTTCTCCTGTATAACGTAGAATTAAGATAAAGTTCTTCGCAAATGAACCATCACTTTAGGAAATCTGGATTTTTCTTGAAAAAGAACAAAAGTATAGCGCCGACCATAGCCCCTCCAAGGTGAGCAAAGTGTGCTATACCTGTGCCCATACTAGTAAGACCTGCATATAAATCAAAAAGCAACAAGCCTCCTACGAGATATTTCGCTTTGATCGGTATCGGCGGAAACAAAAGCATAATTTTTGCGCTTGGATTATAATAGGCAAAGCCAAGTAGTACCCCGGCTATCGCTCCCGAAGCTCCGAGAACTGGAGATCCTCCTCCCGCGAATAAATGAAAGAAGTCCGCACCAAATCCACAAAGCAAGTAAAACAATAAAAACCTCTTCGGTCCCCAATAATTTTCCAATGCCGGACCGAAAAAACAAAGTGTAAGCATATTTCCAAATATGTGCATCAAGCCTATACTTCCCCCCCATCTCAACTCAGGGTTAATCGGTGCATGATTAAACATACTTGTTAGTAATTGTACTGGTTGAAATTGATCTGACCCAAGAGGGTATAAAACAAAATAGTTGAAGAAAGAACTGAGCATCGTGAAGTTCAGTGCTAAATACACGATCACATTAATGATCAACAAATTCTTAACTACATCTGTAAGTCGCATCATCAGCTTTTCAATCTTCTTTCTACGTCAACTAATTCATAGGTTATGAAACACTTTTTACCAGAAGGGCTGGCATAAGGCATTTCACAAGCAAATAACTTATCTATTAATTCTTGTCTTTCTAAATCATCTAACTTCTGTCCCTTTCTTATCCTCATTCTTCTAGCTAGAGTTCTTGCAAGATTCTCTTCTATAGATATTTCTAACTCTTGGTTGTTAATATAAGTCTCTATTATTTTTTCGATGAAGGGCTTAGGTTTCATCTCAGTGCTTTCTGAAGGGAGAGCATTAATGACAAAAGTATGTTGTCCAAATTTTTCAATTCTAAAACCAAGAGATGTTAAATGCCCTATTATTGTCTCGAGTACTATAGCATCATTAGGTGATAGTTGGAGGGTCTCTGGAAAGAGACTTATCTGTGCGGCCCCAGATCCCTCATTTATTTGTTCGCGATATCTTTCATATAGTATTCTCTCGTGTGCCGTGGATTGGTCGATTACAATCCATCCGGACTTTATAGGAGAGATAACATAAGAATCATGTATCTGGAAGCTTTGAGTTGAACCCGGTTGATCTTCATCATCTTCCGACCAGTCACTCGATAACGTTATAGCCTCCTGATTAGAACTTGAACCGCCTTGCTTTGCAATATCATCATAAAACTCAAGCCACTTTCTTTTGTCCGCTGTAGTTGCGCCTCCTTGCTGTGGTTGTCCTGGTCTATTTGAAAATTGATTCTGTTGAATAAAACCAGAATCACTGTGCGCATTACCTGCAACAAAAGGAGTCATTGAGCTAGACTCAAAATCCAAGCTCGGAGTAATGCTATACTTACCTAATGCGTGCTTAACCGCAACCTTTACATAATTATAGATAAGTCTTTCATTTTCAAATTTTACTTCTTGCTTCGTCGGATGAATGTTAATATCAATCATCGCTGGATCAATATCTATAAGCAATACGTAGAAAGGAAAATGATCTGGAGGAATTAAACCTTCATATGCTATCTTAATAGCATGGTTCAAATAATTGCTTTTTATAAATCTCTGATTCACAAAAAGATACTGATCTCCTCTTGATTTTTTAATCAGTTCCGGCTTACCTATAAAGCCAGATACTTTTATGAAGTCCGTTTCTTCCGAAACCGGCACTATACGTTCATTGGTGTTTTTACCAAAGTAATTAGCAAGTCTCTGTCTTAGGTTCGTTGCGGTAAAGTGGTAGAGCTCATTATCATTGTGATAGACACTGAAAAAAACTGATGGGTTAGGAAGTGCTATTCTAGTAAACTCTTCGAGTATATGCTTGAGTTCTACAGGATCTGATTTTAGAAACTTTCTTCTAGCAGGGACATTGTAAAAAAGGTTTCTTACCGTGACCGAGGTGCCGTTAGGAAGTTGTTGGGGTTCCTGTTTTTTAATCTTGCTGCCTTCAACAAAAATATACGTGCCCAAGTCCGCTTCTTTTCTTTTTGTCTTTAACTCTAGATGTGCAATCGCAGCGATCGACGCCATCGCTTCTCCTCTAAAACCAAAAGATTTGATATTAAAGAGATCATCGGAAGATTTGATCTTAGAGGTGGCATGTCTTTCGAGACATAGCCTAGCATCTGTCTCAGTCATCCCCATCCCGTTATCGACAACTTGGATAAGAGTTTTACCTGAATCTTTGATAACAAGTGTTATCTGAGTCGCCTTTGCGTCAAGTGCATTCTCCAGAAGTTCTTTTACGACAGATGCTGGCCGCTGAATAACTTCACCGGCAGCTATCTGGTTAGCAAGTGAATCTGGTAACAATTGGATGACTCCACTCATATAAGATGCAAGTTGGTTTATTGAGCTATACTTTCTGCTAAAGCAGGCACATATTTTAGCAACAGAATGAGTGTTATTGCCACCAGGAGAATGACAATCACTAAAAGACGAATGTTTGATGCCTTATTAGCAGAAGAGGTGACCCTAGAGTCTACTCTATATTTTTGTTGAAAACCACTTCTTATCCTTTGTTTAATAGCATTCGGATCGTTGGATTGTTGAGCACCAAGTCGACGCTCCAAATTCTCTTTTTGTTCATCATAATAGCGAGGCATATAATCGAAACTTCGATTTTTAATCCGCTTACCAAGTCCAAAAAGCGCCATGTGCTGGTTTTACACCAAGATACTTTTATTTCCATTCAGTATCAACGAGTGTCGTTTTGGCAGTTGTTTTATGTTTTTTGCTGTCTTTTTGTCAGTTAGCTAGGCTCTTGTACGCCTTAATGTCTCGTTTTCTGATCTGGTACGGGCATTGATCATTATGGTTGTCACAATAATTAATAACAAAAACAACTAGTAATGACGACTAATACATATCGTAAAAAAGTTCTGACAACACCTTCATTTGACCATCTAGTAAATTCATTTTTCAACTCAGCCCTTGGCGAAGTTATTCATACATCTGCCGACAAAAAGAGTTTCACTAGACCTGCGACAAATATCTCTTCTCGAGAGGATAAGTACATCTTAGATGTAGCACTACCGGGTTTAAGTAAGGCTGATATTGATATCAATATCGAAGAAGACATTTTAACCCTATCTGATAAAAGAGAAACAAGCCCAGAAAGCACCAGCTCCTTCAGGTTGAGAGAATTCAATTATGCAGGATTCAACAAATCTTACCGATTACCAGAAGATGTCGACGTAGAAAAAATATCGGCTTCTTTTAAGAATGGCATTCTAACGATCACCCTTCTCAAAAAAGAAGAAGCTCTGCCCCAGCCTCCTAAGAAAATCACAATTAAGTAAGAACAAAAATTAATAGACATGAGAAAAACAAGATATCGCCCTATCCAATCCAATTTTCCAATCAATCAAGTCTTAGATAAGTTTTTAGGTACACAGCTATCTGAATTTGTCGGCGGTGAGTTCACAACGACAACCCCGGCTACTAATATTACAGAATCAGAAGATGGGTATCAGATCGACTTGGCCGTACCAGGTCTTTCTAAAAAAGATGTGGTTATCGAAGTTCATGAAAACACTCTCATCGTTAAGAGTGAGAAATCAAGTGCTTCGGAAGATCAGAGTTTTGATAGAAGAGAATTTAACTACTCTTCATTCGAAAGGAAGTTTTTTCTTGGTGATGATATAGATCAAGAAAACATTGATGCCAAGCATAAAAACGGTATTCTTTCCATCTCGCTTATAAAAGACATAAGTAAAGCGCAGAAGAAAACTGTAGAAATCAAGTAAGTAACCTCCAACGTTATTAGACTTAAGAGGCGGTATAGTCTTACGCTATGCCGTCTCTAATTCTATCTTCAAATATCGACCTGTATGGCTATCCTTTTTCTTGGCTAGCTGTTCTGGTGTTCCTGTGAAGACGATATTACCTCCCCTGTTGCCACCCTCTGGACCAATATCAATTATATGATCAGCAACTTTTATGATATCCATACTGTGCTCTATCACAATCACCGTATTTCCTTTATCTACTAGTTTAGATAGTACAGCCACCAAGTGTTTGATATCTTCAAAGTGTAATCCTGTTGTAGGTTCGTCTAAGATATAAAGAGTATTTCCTGTATCCTTTTTAGAAAGTTCTTCACTTAGCTTTACACGTTGTGCTTCTCCACCCGATAGTGTTGTAGCTTGTTGTCCAAGTGTAATATATCCTAAACCCACATCTTTTAAGGTCTTGAGTTTACGGTAGATTGATGGGATATTCTTAAAAAACTCAGCCGCTTCATCTACAGGCATTTCAAGTATATCTGAGATAGACTTGCCTTTGTACATTAGCTCCAGGGTTTCTCGATTATATCTTCTTCCAAGACAAGTCTCGCAGTCTACGTATACATCTGGGAGGAAGTTCATTTCTATTAGTTCCTTTCCTCCGCCTTGACAGGTCTCACATCTCCCTCCTTTTACATTAAATGAAAATCTACCTGGTTTATACCCTCTTATTTTAGACTCTGGTAAGTCGGCAAAAAGTCTGCGGATCGGATCAAAGACCTTTGTGTAAGTTGCAGGATTTGATCTAGGTGTTCGGCCTATGGCAGATTGATCTATCTCGATCACTTTATCTACATTATCAATACCTTTTATAGACTTATAAGGTAATGGTCTTTGTAAACTTTTATAAAAGTGAGTTCTAAGTATTGGATAAAGAGTAGAGTTGATTAATGTAGATTTTCCACTTCCGGATACTCCTGTCACACAAGTAAATGTGCCAAGCAATATTTTTAAATCTACGTTCTTCAGATTATGTCCCGAGGCTCCTAGTAATTCTATTTTCTTTCCATTGCCTTTTCGTCGTTTCTTATTGTATGGTATTGTTCTTCGATTATTGAGATACTCGGCGGTTAATCCTTTTGTTTTTAGAAATTCTTTTGGTCTCCCTTCGTTTACCAACTCTCCTCCTTTACTACCTGCTCCAGGACCAAGATCTATAAGATAATCAGATGCAAGCATGATGTCTTTATCATGCTCTACTACGATAACGGTATTTCCAATCTTAGAAAGATTTTTCAAGGATGTAATCAGCCTATGGTTGTCCCTTTGATGAAGGCCGATACTAGGCTCATCCATGATATAGGTGATCCCAGTTAACTGGGATCCTATTTGTGTTGCTAATCGTGTCCGTTGAGACTCTCCACCAGAAAGGGTCCTGGATGGTCGATTTAAATTCAAATAATCCAGTCCTACTTGAAGGAGAAAGTCTAATCTATATCGGATCTCCTTTATCACTTCTTTGGCTACTAACTTTTGCTTGTCATCTAAATGATTCTCTACATCTTCAAACCACTCCTTTAGTTCGCCAAGGTCCATGAGACCTAACTCACCTATATGGGTATCAGCCAACTTAAAATGCAATGACTCTTGTTTCAATCGATAGCCACTACATGTTGGGCAAGTAACGATTGTCATGAAATCCTCGGCCCACTGCCGTGTTTTCTCTGACGTTGTGCTCTTATACCACCTCTTGAGCATATTGGTAATGCCATCTTGAGCAAGGTCAAAAACAAAATCGTGCTTGTTATAACCAAGTCTAAAGTCAAAAGAGTCATTGCCACCAAAGAGAATGGTCTCTAAAGCTTCTTGTGGTATCTTATTAATAGGAGTCGAAAA
>CAZXIE010000003.1:0-71697 GCA_964640065.1 uncultured Saprospiraceae bacterium | reverse complement strand
GTTGATCAAGGAAAGTTCGTTCTCTAATATAACGGCCGATCTCATGTTTGGACTTGTAAGTAGTAATAGCGAAGACTGGAAAGGAAATCTCAAAAAGATGCTTTCTTATGATCTATCCCATCTCAGTGTATACAATCTAACGATCGAAGAACAAACAGTCTACGCCCACCAAGCAAAAAAGGAACAAATAGCCTTGCCTTCTGAAGGACTTCAAAACCGTCAATACCTTATAGCAGAACAGATACTCGAAGATCACGGTTATGAGCACTATGAGATTTCTAATTATGCGAAGCCGGGATATAGAGCAGCGCATAATACGGCTTACTGGGATCGGAAACCGTATATAGGATTTGGTCCCTCAGCTCACTCATATTATCATGAAAGCAGGCACTGGAATCAAGCTAACAACCAATCTTATCTTACAGTCAAGCAAGATGAAGACAAATTCACCCGCTCCGAAGAGCTATCTAAATCTGACATCTATAACGAGCTTATCATGCTTGGTCTGCGCAGAGCAGATGGCGTGGACGAAGCATCTATCCGTTTACTTGGAGAGAACTTTTGGGAAAAACATGCAAACCAAACTAACCCTTTGGTAGATTCTGGTGTTCTCATAAGACATAACGATAGATTACAGCTTGCTAGAAATCTTTGGTATATATCTGATGATTTTTCTTCTTCACTTTTTATAGATTAACAGTCTAATTTCTTCTCATGAATAATATCAAGCTAGGAACCTATACTGGCCTACTACTTTTGCTTATGGCCTCTTGTTCTACTGTACCCAAGAGTCTTGTAGAGCAACCTAATGATGCTCCTGATTATAGCCAGCTCACTTACTGGGCAGCGCATCCTGATAAAGAAGATCGTGCTGACCTTGTGCCTGAAGGACTCTCATCGACACCACAAGAAGACCTCACAGCAGATGTATTTTTTGTTCATCCTACTATCTATACAGGCAAGTCAAGAGACGGTAGATGGAATGCTTCACTTTCTGATAAAAAGCTCAATGATAAGATCGACGGAGGCACCATACAGTTTCAAGCAAGCGCATTTAATCAAGCTGGCAAGATCTATGCTCCACGATATAGACAAGCTCATCTGACAGCCTACTTCGAAGCTGATAGTACCACGGCGACCAAGGTATTTGACTTAGCTTATCAAGATGTCAAAAACGCCTTTCAATATTACTTAGATCATCATCGTCAAGGCAGACCATTTATTATCGCTTCTCATAGCCAAGGCACTACACATACGACTAGGCTTATCAGTGAATTAATCGATGGCAAGGACTTAGCTAAAGATATGATCGCTGCCTATCTGGTAGGTATGCCTGTTCCTCAGTCGATGTATCATACACTACAGCCATGTCAAGCATCTAATGACACCGGATGCTTAATCTCATGGCGTACTTATAAAAAGGGTTTCATCCCTGAGAAAGGTAGACTTGGTAAAGATCTCATACTTCAAAATCCCATCTCTTGGACTACTGATGATAGTATCGCCGAAAAAGAAAATCACCAAGGAGCCATCTTGAGAAACTTTGATAAAATACTGAGTCAAGCGACTGATGCACAGGCGATGCCTGGTCTCGGTATCCTCTGGGCGTCTAAACCAAAATTTCCTGGAAGCTTCCTTTTTACTACTAACAACTATCACATAGCAGATATCAACTTCTACTACGTCGATGTACGCGAGAATAGCAAGGAGCGTGTAGCTGCCTTTCACAGACTTAATTAGAAAAGGACAAGTCTAGAAAAGGGCCAATCCAGATGCAGCTCTCATATAGAGCCAAGCTATCAATCCACCATATAACAGAGTGGAGATGATAGCAATGCCATATCTAGGCGTCTCCCCAAGGTTCGTCTTTTTGAAGCAGTAGTAGGATATCAGTGGTATGACTTGGATGGCGTGTAGGCCTAGGAAGTGCCCTATCCTTAAGTCACCGCCGAGAGTATTCCAATTAAAAAAGAAGATACCTGGAGCATCTTCTGGCGCTCCTACGGCGTGGCCACCTCGAGAGATCATGACTCCCCCTATCCAATTACCAAAAAGAAAAACTATTAGCGCCAAGCGAACAGCCAAGCTATAAGGTTTGTCAAGTTTAGTCTTTGTGAAGAAGTACAGACCCATTGCTACGATCACAGCTATGGTGTTAATAGCGATCATCGCTCCCATCGTACCGAAGAGGATGCCATCTAAAGCTGTGGCTTCATTAAAGTGGGAGCGAGTAGCTCGGCTTGCCTGAAAAATGAGGATGGCGATCTCTATAACCATAGTAACTGCTATGACCCAAGAGATACTTTTGATCCACTTTTGTCTGCCATGAAGATCCCAGAGGATCCATCCAAATGTCCAAGTATAGATCCCGACGGATAAACAAAACTTGATGGGCTTGATCCAAGTATTGATACCGAGGACTTCACGTGTATCTATCATCCAAGGAATTAGGAGCATCACCGCAAGTATGAAGTGTATCATACCTATGCGATAAAGAAGTGGATTTCTAAATCGCAGATTAGCTAGCCAGTCCAAAGTTTTCATGTGTCACCTTTTTGGTCATCAATGCTCTTAACCCAATATATAATAGCAATCCTACAGGGCCTAACATAAATGTGGCTAATAGACAGGGTACCAAAAACCATCGATTAATACCGCGCTTTTGAGCATCTCCAACTTCCCAAGAGCCTACCCAGAGATCAAAAGCTAGATAGTGCACCCAGCCAGCTAATACACTCTTTGGATCTGTAAACAATCCCATGACTCCCTCCAAAGAACCAAACGATGAAAGATCCATACTCCCTCCAGGGGCAAAAAAGACGAGATACGCATAGAGAAAGCTCAGAAGTATCCCGATTAATCCATACTGTACAATGGGTTTTGTATACTTCCAGTAGGGGACAAAAATCAATAATAACCAGCCTACCATGGCCATATTACTTGCTATACCAAAGAGAGAATCAAAGTCCATAGCTGGTGAAGTCTTTAGATGATGTAATACCAACAAGATAACATTTACGAAAGTGATAGATACGTGGCTCTATATTTGCTACATATACTCAAAGTCAATCCATGGCTCATACAACCCCATCACGAGCGCAGATATCTAAGAGTGCCATCCGTCGCATCCATGTGGAGATGCGTCACTTGCTAGTACGTGGTAGATACAAACCGATGGGGAGGTCGGGTGAAGCTATGCTCCACGCACTTCATGCCATAAATCCAGAGATCTATGGTACACTGACAGATCCTGAGCATGTAGAACTTAAGGGACTGCTCTATGTATGCCAGCGACTGCCTAAGGGTATCGAGCAATGCAGAAACATACAGCTTATATCGCGAGAGGGCTATGAGGACTCCGGGTTTCAGGCCATCGTACCAGCCAAGCGTCGGCGTAATTGCTATAGGATCGATGAAGAACAAATGGTGATCGAGATGACCCGAGGAGGCAGTGATGTATATGATGTCTTGACTCACCTCACCTTTATGTACAACGAAGCTGAGAAGATCGGTCGCAATGCACTCAATAATCGAAGAGCCCCTAATCGTACGTGGAAAATGCTTGGCAAGATTGTCAAGTTAGACAAGCGTACCAAAGAACAAGAGCGCATAGCAGTCTCCTATCTCAGCACCCTTTTAGGAAGAACATTTGATGATACTTGGGAGGCACTGAAGGATTTCCAAAGTGCTCAAGGTGTGAACAGTCTATATACGATCTGTTACTGGTTGGGCAAACTTAGCATCGAAGAAACCTTAGATAAAAACGACCGTGAGATCAGTTTCTCGACAGCGTTACGAGAGCAAATAGGACTGCATACATTTGGTGAGCAGTGGGCGCATCGAGTGAAGCAAAAGTTACAGGAGTTGAATTTACTTGGACGAAGAATCCACGTCATCAGCGCCAATATGCACAGCGTGATGAACTCTATATATGCCAAGAAGGCACTCGGTAGAAGCTACTCCAAAGATGGACTTATCGCTACTGCTGAAAAACTAAGTGCGCCAGATCAAGACAAGTTACGAGCCAAGGTGAAGAAGTTCGCTTTCGCAAATGGTCTTACCGAAGTGCTCGACGTAAGTGGTACTAACATCTCTGTGCAGATCATAGATCTCTGCAGAATGGATCTTGTCGATCTACCAATAGAGTTATCTGGAAGCTCAAGGAAGAAAAGCTGCAAGGATGTACTAGTTGTGATGGACTATGCATTTGGTGAGCAGGCTTATGAGACGATGGATGAGCTTCTCAAACCTTATGAAACTACAGATCAGAAGATAGCTATAGATATAGGCTCTGTCAATATCATGGGCAAGGCGGGTATACTTGAAGGTAATAAGGGTGATATCATGATACCTAACGCCCACATCTTCGAAGGATCAACAGATAACTATGTATTTGAAAATGCGCTAAAGGTAAGTGCGTTAAAGAAATATGGATTGCCGGTATTCGCAGGTCCTATGATCACTGTATTAGGTACCTCTCTTCAGAATCGAGATATACTCCGCTATTTCCTCAAGTCTTCATGGTCTGCGATAGGTCTTGAGATGGAAGGCGCTCACTATCAAAAGGCTATACAAGTAGCTTCTAAAATAAGAAAGAGTGTAGCGGAAGATGTAAAAATCAGATATGCCTATTATGCCTCTGATAATCCGTTAGAGTCAGGGAGTACGCTGGCATCTGGAAGCTTAGGACTCGATGGTGTTGAGCCTACTTATGCGATCTCTTTGGAAATCTTGAAGGGGATCTTTAGGCAGTAGGTTATCGATAAGGAACAAAAGGATATACCTCGCCTTTTTCATACAGATCCTTCCCTCTTTTCAATTCTATAAATCCATCAGCTCGGCTGAGATTAGCAAAGTCTCCAGAGCCATTTCCTCTTTGTGGATGAGCATTTAATATTCCATTTTCATCTGAAGAAATACTTACTTCTAAGAAATAAGTGAGATCTGGTTTGAAGATCACTTCTCCTGCGAGCCTTACCATAGTGGAGGGTTTTCTATAACCAAGAGTCTCATCTAACCAATGCAAAAAATAGGATTGGAAGCACATAAAAGAAGATACTGGATTACCAGGTAATCCAAAAACGACGGGCCCATCATCTATAGCTCCAAACCACATCGGCTTACCAGGTCGCTGTTTGATCTTGTGAAAGATCTGCTTTACTCCGCAAGCTCGAAGTGCTTCAGGTACATAGTCAAGTTTCCCTTTAGAAACACCCCCACTCAATATGATGACATCATACTCTTGTAGATGTCTTTGGAGTCGTCTCTTGGTTTCCTCAAGATCATCTGCTATGTGGTCTGTATGTGCTATGACTCCCCTACTCTCGAGACTAGATTGTATGCGATACACATTGCCTCTACGGATCTGATGAGGGGCAGGAGTCTCATTGATTTCTACTAATTCGTCACCGGTTGAGATAACTATCACCTTGGGCAACTTAGCCACTCTCGCCATCGTCTGACCTATCGAAGCACCTATACCAACCTCTACAGCAGAAATCCTAATGCCGCTTTTGACTAAGATATCCCCTGACTTGCGATCGAGCCCTTGGGTATGGATATTTTGACCTTTGGTTACCTGAGCTGAGACGAGAGCACTACCAGCTTCAATAGTCACATCTTCATATCGGATCACTGTATCAACACCTGAAGGAAGCACAGCTCCTGTCATCACTTCTAGGCACTTAGTTTTATCTATGATCTGATGCTTGGGGTCGCCGGCCTTTACCATGCCTTCTATGGTGAGTGAGCTTGCTAAGTCTGCTTCGTCAAAAGATATAGCGATACCATCCATCGTCACTCGATCATAAGGTGGCAGGTCCCTATCACAATACCAGTCTTCTTTGAGTACTCTTCCTATAACTTCACTCAAAGGAACTGTCTCAGTACCAAAATCCCTCGTCTGTTCTCTAACTTTACTTCTTGCCTCCTCTACTGATATCATTAATGATATTATTAATTGGTTCGATCATGAATTGATCCTACTTGATCTTTGTTCCTTTCTTGTTGCACTCTCTGCATCTAAAGAATGGTTATCTCTCAAGCATCACTAATAAACTACTTCTACTCAAAATAGAGCTTACTTATAATGCTCTGCAAATGCTTCATCTATGATAGCTAACTGATCCTCGACCTTCTCTACAGAATTCTCATGATCAGACATAGCCTTCTGGATTTTAGTAACAATATCTGGATGGTCCTCAGCAATATTATGCTCCTCACCAGGATCTACTGCTAGGTTAAATAACAATGGTGGATCTCTAGTGACCGGCTTCTCACCGATGTAAGGGTTCAAAGTTGTACGGTGGAGTTTATAGTCACCGAGGCGGGTAGCAAATAATTTGGAGCCTACGTAGAAATGAACAATCTCACGTCCGCTCTCTCCATCATTGAAAATAACTTCACTGAGATCGCGCCCATCATATACTCGGTCATCAGGAAGTGGCACTCCTACGATACTCATCACCGTAGGAAGAATATCCATAGTTGTAGCTAATGCATCAGTGGTAATACCAGGTACCACTTTCCCAGGCCATCTGATGATAGCAGGTTCTCTCATGCCTCCCTCGTAAGTACATCCTTTGCCCTGATGTAGCAGACCGGAGGAGCCTCCTTCTACCCCTTGCGTTAACCAAGGTCCATTATCACTCGTGAAGATGACTAGGGTCTTTTCGTCAAGATCGTGTTCTTTGAGAGCGTTCATGATCTGACCTACGCTCCAGTCTATTTCTTCGACTACATCTCCATAGAGGCCACGAGGGCTTGTTCCTTCAAAATCCGGATGTGCATATAGCGGTACGTGAGGAAAGGTCTGCGGGTAATAGACAAAGAATGGTTGCTCCTTATTCTTATCTATAAATGATAGTATTCGTTCTGTATATCGACGAGTCAGATACCTTTGATCGGGTTCTTCTTCTATCACCTCTTTCCCTTCCATGAGCGGAAGAGGAGGAAAGATCTGTGATCGTGACCAGTTCGGATTACTGGCCGGTCTCATGTCATTAGAATACGGGATACCAAAGTATTCATCAAAACCATGGTCTGTAGGAAGGTGACCTTCTTTATGACCTACATGCCATTTGCCAACTGCTGTGGTGGCATATCCCTTTTGTTTTAATGCCTCTGCGATGGTAAATTCGGACTCGGGAAAACCACTTGCCGAATGTGGCCAAGATACCCGATGTACTGAACTGGCCATACCAAACCTTATTGGCAATCGTCCTGATAGCAATGCTGCTCTACTAGGTGTACATACAGAGGCTCCGGAGTACCACTGGGTAAACTTCACTCCCTCGGATGCCATCTTATCCAGATGGGGAGTCCTGATGGTCGGATGACCATAACAACCTAAATCTCCATAACCTAGATCATCAGCAAATATGACAATCACATTAGGAGACTCGTGGACTGTAGTAGTTGCATTATCTGAATTGTCACATGAAAGAAGCAATGAGATAACGAACGAGAAAAACAATGAGATTAGGAAGAATCGGCAGTACCTCATATCTTATAATTTTCTGATCCAGATGTTGCGATAACTAACAGGATTAGAGTGATCCTGGAGTTGAATCACGTCATCCCCGTGAGCGATATTCTTAGGTAGTCCTATATACTCAGTAGTGCCTCGGATCTCATAGTTATTCTGAATCAAGACTCCATTATGAAGCACCGTTACTGATCCTGAAGACACCTTCACTCCATCATCATTAAATCTGGGTGCCTTGTATATGATATCATAAAAATTCCACTCTCCAGTTGGGCTCATGGCATTGACCAATGGCTGTGACTGTTTATAGACTGATCCTGCCTGTCCATTAGAATACGTGCGGTTATTATAACTATCTAATATTTGTACTTCATAGCGATTCTGAAGAAAGACTCCACTATTACCTCTACCCTGTCCTTCTCCTTTAATTACTAATGGAGATCTCCACTCTAGATGAAGCTGGCAATCACCAAATTTTTCTTTAGTAAAGATGGCTCCGGTACCAGGCTTCACAGTCATGATACCATCGCTGATGACCCAACCTATATCTGATCCATCTCGATGAGCCCAATGCTCACTGCTTATACCATCAAAGAGAACTACTGCATCTGAGGGTGCTGTATTGTGATTACCGGGAGTAACTACTCTAGGCTCTGGTTCCCATACTTCAGTTGCAACAGGGTCTTTAATCTGACTACACAAGTTGGCAGATGTAATACTGCAGAAAGTAGCTAATAAAAGAAGTGACTTTACAAGCTTCATCATTGTATGTTTTCTGAAAAGTAAAATAACTAATATACAATCTTGAAAAGTAGAACTAATAGCCTAAATCAAAGTATACCTCCTGTATCTTTCCCTCTTTGATCTTGTATATCGCTATCGCATCGAAAACAGATTCGCCAGGTATAATAGTCACACGTTCATGATCGATGACCGTATTACCAAGGACCATGCGATTAAGAAGCTCACAATGAAGATCAGGGGTCTGTTCAAAAAATGATTCGTACCCTAATCTCATCATATCGATTCCTTGAAAGCTCAGCTCATCAGGAAAATTGTAGACCTTCACCGAATCACTATATGGCAGTAAGAATGACTCGATATTGCCCATGTTGTACGCATTAAGTTGCATCTGTACGAGTTCTTCAGGTGACCTGAGTGATAGTTTTTCCCTGTCTATCACTTTACCATCTTTGATGACAGAAGAGATATCCGCAAGATGCTCGATGTTTTCTAATGGATTAGAATGGAGCAAAATAAGATCTGCTTGAAACCCCTCTTTAACCTGACCATGACTAAGAGCTTTTCCCATGGCTATAGCACCGCTCATAGTAGATGCTTTCAGAATATCAGAATCGGAAATACCTGCAGCTTTCATCGCCCGTAATTCTGAGAGATAAGAAGTTGCATGAAAGGTGCCGATGTTACCAGCATCCGTGCCTGTAGATATAATAGCTCCGGCAGCTATGAGTCTCCTTAAGTTAGAAGTACGGATAGAATCTCTTATATCGTTGGTAGCTATAAACTCGGGAGCATAGGTCTTAGCCTCTTCAAGGTTAGGATGATCAATATGTGACTGATCTAAGAGGTCCGATATCGGTAGCGGAATTCCATTATCGAGATCATGAGAAGTAATATCGGCCTCTCCTAAAAATGCCTTGTCATATCCTCCGTGGACTACCAAGGTTGGAATCAATACAACTTGCTGATCTACGATCATCTCAATGATCTCACTATCCATAGGTTGGGCTACACTGTGCACTAATATATCTGCCCCTTCTTGTACAGAGATCTTAGCAGTAAGCATATCCGTGGCGTGAACAGCAACAGGAATATCATGAGCATGACTTTCTTCAATCACGGCCCTCACAATGTCGATGTGATTAGATGGTGTGATGCCAGGAGCATTGATGTACCAGATTTTAATGAAGTCAGGACGGTCATCTAGCTGCATTTTGACTAGTGCTCTTGCTTCTTCGGGAGTATTCGCTTTGATAATCGGCGGATCCGATATGCGAAAAGCGTCAGGTTGATAAGTCGAGATCAGCGGTCCTGTACAGTAGTAATCAGGACTAACGATAGTATCTGTCATCTTTCGGATATCATAGTTGGTCATGGGACCACCGACATCCATGACTGACGTGATACCAAGATTGAGATATGAATCTAAGATGTCAGTAGCATGTGTATAGAGCCAATCGATTTCTTCTTGGTAGGGTCTTATATCCCTCAAGTCAAGAGCATCTGGCCGCGTATATAGTCCACCACTTTGAAACATATGAATGTGTGCATCAACTAAACCGGGTATCAGCCATTGGTCTTGTCCATCGATTATGTGGTAGGTGGGATCTTTGGCGATAAGATCAGATATACGGGCTATATGATGGCCCATAATTAAGACATCTTGATCAGGTATTACCTCTCCAGATGAAACGTCTATCACATTTACGGAAGTGATAAGAGTCTGGGCTTGGGAATCAATCAGAAAAGCCAAGAAAAACAATACAGATACAAGTAAGGTGGTGCGAAAACTCATGTATAAAAATAAAAAAAGCGTGGCAATCTTTATCACCACGCCACCTTTTTGCTCTTAACAAGAAGGTATAACATATCTGGCAAGAAGATGATATGTTACATCATATATGTCTTTGTATCAGGACTGTATCACCAACTGTGATGTTACTGTACCTGTATCTGTCACAATCTCAAGTACGTATATCCCTGCTTGAATATTCGTAGTGGAAATCACGTTGAGTCCTGCCACTGCTGGCTGCGTCACAACGAGTGTACCTGACATCGTGTACAAATTTAATCTTCCTTGGAAAAAAGTAGCATTTGAAAGTGTTATTCCTACATTTCTTCCTTTAGCAACTGGATTAGGTGCTATCTCTATAGCAAGATCTTGCACTGGAGGATTATCTCCGCCGATATCAGCAAGTGCTCTATCTGCTGTACATGCTAATCTAATCTCATCAAGATAATGCTCTGTGACTCCTTCAAATCCATAAAAATTATAGATCAAGAAGTTCATAGCAGCATCATATGATACCGACGTTTCGATATCCGGAGTTCCGCTTATAGCATTTAAGCCACCTGGATTGAGCCATACTCTTGCTCGATCTTGGCCAGCACTTCTTGTAACATTAAGGACGATAAGAGAAGGGGCATCGTCACGCACAGACGGCCCAGCTACTCCTCCTATGGAGATTGTACCGTTGCGATCTATGACAAGGCGCTCATCATTAGCTCCTATCTCTAGTTCCATGCTTCCAGCAGATCCACGTTTAAGATAGTTAAATGCTAACCATATATCTTCATTATCCAGAGAAAACTCTCTTAAAATTCTATAAGAAGATCCACCCGGTGTCAAAACACCTAGTTTCTGTCCTATAGATGAGATGCCTGTCGTAGATAAAGATCTTTGTAAGATCTTTGCTTGAGGCGTACCTGAGACTCTAGCTCTCCATGGAGTTGTCCATCCCCATCCACCATTAAGATTTTGGATCGATTGGTCAAGACCGTAAGCAAAGGATTCTTCAGTTTGATCACATGATCTTTGCTTGATCTGAAAGGTGTAGTCTTCAATCTCACCATCTATGCACTGGTCACATGCGCTATCGATCCTTCCATAGTTGATGATGAACCTCGCGCAGATCTTTCCTACTCTTGCAAAGGCAGGTACTCTTACGTTGATGCCTCTTTCTCTGAGGCCTCTAAAGTCATAAACTCTTTCTTCTCGATCGTCAAAGTCTCCGTCACCATTCCAATCAATGAAGATGGCAAAGGATAACTCAGCTACGCGATCTATAAAGCCTGGTGTCATCCAAAGCTCTATTTCATCTCCTGGGAAGAAACACAATGATGGATCTGAAAATTCGGCATATCCGCCGTTGTCATTAGTTAGGTTAAAGTAGTCGTTGATCTTGACATCCTGGATCCACTCATATGCTGAGTTCCCGGATGGTTGGCACTTACTTAACTGATCACATGCATCTGGGATACCATTACCATCAGTATCTACTCTATCATCACCTCCTGCACAGATGTCGACATCATCACAGACTCCATCGCCATCAGAATCTCCACTGGCACTATTAGGACAATCGTCACAGAAATCAGGAATACCGTCATTATCACTATCCATGTTGTCATTGCCTCCTGGGCAAACATCACAGAAGTCCGGTACGCCATCATTATCTGTATCTATTTTATCACTTCCTCCTGGGCAGATATCATCTGCATCGCATACCCAATCTCCATCGCTATCGTATGCATCACATCCGCACATACCTGCTTCCGTCTTACGAGGATTATCAGGACACTCATCTAGAGAATCACATCGTCCGTCACCATCAGAATCGGTATCTCCAATCATCTCGCAGGCACATCTACCACACTCAACATCATCTCTCAGACTACCATCTTGATTGAAGTACTGTGAAAGTCCTTCACAGTCTGCTTTGACATTGCGCATGCTAGTTCTAGTAATCACACAGATGCGGATATTACCCTCATCATCTGCTTCACACTCTGAACATGCTGGTTCTTGTTGTTCGTTACATGGGCCACAGTAAGTATTAGGTTCGCTTAGAGCGCTACAATAGACTCTTCTTGTCAAACCTTCCTGGCAAACATAAATGAGTTGTCTTTCATCAGAACAACCACAGTCGTCATCGTCGCATACATCGCCGATACCATCGCCATCACTATCATCTTGATATGGATTCCAGACATCAGGGCAGTTGTCTCGACTATCTTTTATGCCATCGCCGTCAGCATCCGTGAAAACCGATATGTCTATAATATCAGGGGATAACTCAGCTAAAATTAGACTGGGTGCGGTGCAAAGGAGTAGAAGGGCAATGCCCCACTTAAGGTACATTCTCATCATAATCAGTTCGTTAAGAGAATGTTCTCAATTGTCTAATACTCTCCTTTGTTTATCGTTAGGTTAAGAGCATCAGTTAGTTAGGGTACTATACTTTAGTCGTAAATTATTGAAAATGTCACACCCTAGACACCAGAAAGTTTGTTTTGTTATTGAGTTATGATAAGTACCTGACATAAATACTCAGCACTCCCCTCTACGCATAGATCTTTGATTATCAATAGTTAATGTCCTTTTAAGACTTCTCTCGAACTAATAAAGTTTTATTAAACCAATGAGGAATGATATTTGCTTTACGTCTTATGGTTGTATTGAAAAGTAAGACCAATCAAATAAGTAGGATGATAATATTTAAGCTAGCCGTGTTAGTAGTAGGGTACTACTTAGGGCAAAAACTAGACAAAGATTTTTCTCGATTGAGCCTAGGTCAGTCTTAAGGAGATAGGCTCTTTTCGATTGTAAATGAGCTGTTTTGAGGTGGTTGGAAGCTCCAATCGTACTCTACTGAGTACATGATCGAGTATCTTAATCAAAGTCTCTTAGCTAAAAGGCTTTTTAGCAACATGAATCCATGGTACACCATCTGATGTGCGATGAGTTATCTCTTTTGTGCACAACGCACTTCATCTTCTCTTTCAAGCATATCTCATCTCTACAAGGCCGTGTATACTTATACATAAAGAAGAAAACCCGTCGCAAATACATGCAACGGGCCTTTCTTATCCTCAAGAACCTTCAATAATTAAATCCTCAAGTGCACACGTCTCGGTGTGCCAACCTGAACCTATTAATTCTATCTTAGTACAATCATCTTCTTTACGCTCGTAGATTGTTGTTCACCGGTTTCATCAGAGGTGAAACTGATCTGATAATACAGCACACCTACTTGTTGTAATACTGAACCATCTAGTCTTATATTATGACTCCCTTGATCAAAAGCTGCGGCTTGCTCAAGTATCATTTGACCGGTCACATCATAGACTGATAAAGTTGCTACACCACTGGTTGGGACATCAAATCCTATCGTAGTGAATTGCTCGAATGGATTTGGTACATTTTGTCTTAGTGTAAGTCCTGCCATCTCTGGAGACTCGTAAGCAAATTCTATATCAAGCGCTTGCTGACTTGTTGTATATGCCACTGACTCGGTCAATACTCCCGACACTGATATCGCATCACTCAGCCTTGCATTTTCAGAGGCTTCAAAAACGATAGTATAGAGCACCTCGTCACTGGTTAGTCCAGTAGGACTAGTCCAGGCTGCTGACAGCATACCTTCTTGGTGTACAGCTATCATCGACTCATCTATATCCAAAGCACCGTCGATAGTTTCGACATATCGTAGTCCACGTGTATTCATCGTGTATTGGTAAGCCATGATCTCATTAAAGTTGAGTGCACTCACCTCTACATGAACTAGCTCTCCCTTAGTGACTTCTTGATCTTCGATGACAAAGGTGAGCCTATCTCCGCTCCTCGATGCTGCACTCGCCAGACTGTTAGCTACGGCATTGGTATTAATATCTCCGATCTTAACTGCCATGAAGTTTTGGCTTCTTTCCTGACCATCAAAGTCTCTGATCGATATCACTTCCGTAAATGGGAATGGATTAGACGGATCAGCAAAATTCTGATCAGCAACTACAAATCTCCAGCTACTATTATTAGAGAATCTATCAATGGTTCCAAGTATCAGTCTACGTAAGTCTACAAGGTCAAATGCGCTTACTCTTCCGTCGTTATTGATATCGGCAGCTATAATCTTAAATGGATCATCAAGTCTTGATAGACCTAACAGGTGTCGTTGCATTAACACTAAGTCAAGAGCTGTCACTCCGTTTATATGATCATCATCTCTAGAAGCGCTTATATCAAAGTCATTTGAAGTTATATCTCTAAAGAAGTAATCTCCATCTGACTGTGTCATAAAGTTAGGACCAAAGTCAAGAGCTATCTCGACACTCTCTACCCTATCTCCACGAGATGTTTCTACTGCTCCAGCCACTATACTAGCACCTGTCGCCGCATCAGTATCAGGGCATGTATCACTAAAGTCATTCACTCTAAAGTCTACTGTACAGAAGTCATGATTACCAAGTTCGTCGACAGCAAAGATGTCAAGCATAAATGTCTCCTCTTCACCATTAGTTATGTCTGCGCATTCTATAGTGAGAGATGGCGTAAAGTTACCGTCATCATCAAGGAAGAAGAGATCTATAGGACTACAGTTATCAAAACTACCAGCATCAAAGTCCGCAGCCCAGATAGTGGTTGTCCCATCAGATGACATATTAGCTGTACTTAGTGTAGCTATACAGATCGGAGTAGGACGTTTGTCCTCTATGAAGAGCACTATGGTCTCTGCTCGACCGACGTTTCCACATCCATCATTGGCAGTCCAGTTGATGCGATGCACGTCGCCTGACATCCCAACTTCAGTATTTACTTGTGCTATCGGTCCACTTGTCTCAGTCGTATTAAGAAGTACTGGACCATCTGCTGTTAATCGATATACTTCGATCAACCACGATAGATCTTCGTTATTAAACTCTATACCTCCACAGAAATCAGCAGCATTAGCACCAACTATATCTGATGTAAAACAATCATCAAAGTCATCACCTTTAGCTGTGGCGCCTCCTACGATACTCAGTGAGATCGTATCAGGAGCTGTTACTTCTGGATCGTCAAAATCAAGAATATTTATAATCTGATCAAAATGGTAGAATCCATCTGGATCAACTGATGTGTATCTAAAGTATACGTCCATCTGCTCACCTGAAGGCTTATCACAAAGCGTACAAGGCGCTCCAGCTGTAGTCCTGCTATCAGTTAAGAACTCTCCTCCTTCAAGCCATTCATCATTAACGGCCATGAAAGTATCGCTGACATCCTCATCTTCGTCATCGGTATTAGCATCGAAAGTACACCAGTCGACTATCGTCCATCTTCTTATGATCTTTCTACATGCATTAAGTCCTGCAAGAGTTTGATCTTCAAAGTTGACACCTATAAGACCGCATGAGTTACTACAGTAGGTTGGCTCTCCTGTGAATCCTCCTTCTGTACACTCTAGAGGTACACCCATCGTTATTTCTTCTGGAGTCTCAACTATCTGAAACTGCTGCTCTCCATCGTCGTTCAGAACTATACGACCGTCTTCGTCAAGTACTGGTTCGCATTCACGTCTGATTCCATCTTCAGAATCTGTGCTAAAGTGTTTTGGCCATTTGATCTCATAAGGATTAAATGCACTCTCGCCATCTACAGTTATAACCAGTGTACAGACTACTTCATCATTTCTGGTCCAGACCACTGTCTTCGTACCGTCACCACAATTATCAAAATCCTCTGTCATCGTCATCGCCAACTCCTCGATCGTACAGATACCATTGAAGAGTTGTGGCTGTGGAATCTCGAAGTCTTCTTCACATCCAACTGTAAAGTCCTGAGGGCAAATGACTAGAGATGATGTCTTATCTTCTACTAATACTTGAGTCCATGTTCTGCTCGATATATCGCTTTGATTAGAGACTAGCATGGCTACCTCATTAAAGCCGATCGACTCACAGCAAAACTCTATAAATTCCTTGCAGTATACATAAGCTATCTCTGGGCTTCCAGGATCATTTTTAGTTGCTGGACGCGCTGGGATCACTCCATCAAAAGAGCAACCTTTAGCATTATATATCGGTCTTCCATCGATCAAAACTTGTACTCCATCAATCAATACTGGATCCTCTAATTCTTCTCTTAAAAGAATACATCTGTCTACTTCGCCACAACCAGAATTATGTGATCCTGCATCGATGGCATCTACGAGGACCTTACCTCTTCCTCTATCCGCTATGGATAACGGCGCTAGCGGATCACCTGATAAAGAGAGATTCACTTGATCTTCTGCTATTCCTACAGGAGCAATACTATCTATAGGCGTGACTGTAAATGTCTCTATCGTTCGCTGACCACAATCATCTATGGCAGTTACTGTTACTTCTGCTACTTCATCTGGCCATAGACCAGTCAGTACTTTGTTATCTTCTATCACTCCGAATGTCGAGGAATATACCACTTGAAGGGTCTCAGAACATCCTTGATCTACCACTGCGTTAAGCTGAAACGAAGCTGTACATACCCACGGCGCGATACTTGCAAATGCATCATCAATAGGCTCTATAATAGGTCCGTCAGTCTCCACGATAATCCATTGTTCATATGACATCGTAGCTCCTGTACACCAGTCAAGCACTGTCCAAGTTCTTAGGATCTTAGAATCAGGTCCTGCACAACCTGGAAAATTCTCATCCTTAAAGGTTACACCTAGATTACAGACGGCTTCATCTCTTAAGACAAGAACTATATCTGTGATCGTCGTATCTGGTACTTGAATAAGTGTATCTCTTTTATCGATGACCGTCGCAGCAACCCATAATTCATTTCCAAAATCATCAGTGATGAGCTCATTCCTTTCTATAGTATCCAGCAGTTGAATAATCGTATCGACCATGACGATAGTTGTATCCAGTCCTTTAGGGATAAAAGGATATGCTCCTTGTACTCCTTCTGCCGAAAACTCTTCTACTATCGCTGGAGTTGGAAAAGCGTTACCTATGTCGTCACATGTTAGGATGATAGCATCTAGCTTACTTGGTCCTCCAAGTGGGCCGAAAATCATATCAACAGTGAGTGGAGTTTCTACGATGGTATCTACTCTCAGTGGTACTGTTATTTTCGAATTATCTAAATTGAGAGAACCGCTAATAGTTCTGATTCTTGTGAATCCAGTACAAGCTTCGCCTTCTATAGATTCTTGCAGAAAGAGATCAGTTATCGGTGCTGAACATAATCCTGATATACCAGCTCTTACCTCCTCCACTGTAGGTAGATTAGGCAAAGGCTGACTACACATGATTTCTATCCTGTTAGTAACAGGTTCTGGTAAGCTTTTAATCTCGAGGTTGATCTCACCCCAACACAGTTGTTGGCCTGTACCGTCATCTGAAGCAAAGAGTTGATACTGTATTCTGCCACCATTAGGTATGCCGAGTCCAATAAGATTAGTTGTTACTTGTCCATCAACAAAAGGCAGGGTTGAGCCCGTGCGCGTTCCTGCATCTAAGAAAATACTGCCGGAACCGACTGCTCCGCCGGTGAATCTTAAAAGTTCTGGAGATAGGGTAAATGAACAATCACTGTCTACTGAAAGGTTAATCGAGCTCACGCATGAACTTGACTGGGCATACGACGTATGCGCAAATAGCAAGACACAAGCAGATGCTAGTAGACAGACCGTTTTCAATCTGGTCATGAGATTTGGGGTTTAATTATTAAAAGCTTCGTTTTAAACTGGGGTCGAGTGAGGCCTAATAATTAAATGATCTCGTCGCTATAGAAGACTTGATTTCGTCTTGTTATCTTCTACAACAGAACAAACGTACATATATAATTTAATTATATATATATTTTTCATCAACTATTTTCTCTTTTCAGATAAGACTATATCGTTTTCAGGTTCTCTTAATCCGTCAGATATCTGTCATATAGTGTTCAAAAGTAGATGTGTGTACTCCAACTGAACGCGTCATAGAACAAAGCTCTACTAGTAGAGCAAACTGTTTTTACCAATACTCTGATGCCCCAAACTGTAAGCATACTTCTATTTGTGCTGCTATCTGCGACATGTGTTGCTCAGCATACTTCTTGTGATACTGAGACTTTTCACTACGATGTCCAAGAAAATAGTAGAGCCCTTAAGAGCAACGAGCAAGATTCTATTTATCTCCATGTATATATCTCATACGACCTTTATAGATCGCTTAATCTTACAGAGAGCGAACTAACAGCATACATCGATGAACTTATAAATCAAGTAGACCAGATCTATCAGATGGATCAGATCCATATAGGATTAGCAGACTTAACCATCTGGAGGGAGCCAGACCCATACGACCTTACCGATCTAAACTCTGGGTTAGCTAGTTTCAGTTTTCATCATAGAGGATCACATAGTGGTCACCTCGCTCATTTGCTTACGGACACCGGTACTTATCAAGGTGGTAAGTCTTTTCTTCGAGGACTCTGTGATCAGACAAAGTCATTTGGTATAAGCACAGTTACTGGAGAAGTAGGTGCTGCATGGGAGTATAGCTGGGATGTCCATATCATGGCTCACGAAATCGGCCATAACCTCGGATCTCAACATACCCACGACTGTGTGTGGGGACCTGAAGGAGATATCGCGATAGATGGTTGTAGTATTAATAATGGTTGTAACGATGCACCGATACCTTCAGAAGGTGGCACCATCATGAGTTATTGTCAAGGTCATATAGAAGGAGTGGATTTTAGACATGGGCTGGGGCAAGAACCTGCTGCCCGCATCAAAAATTACATAGCCGAATGTATCGCTAACGAAGGTGAGGCTTGTGAAGAAGCGATCACTATCATGCACAATGAGGATATATACATCGATAATATTATAACAGGTTCTGGAGCTGCTAGAGAAGACGCCCAGCATGCCAAGTGGTATGCGTTCACTCCCCTAGAAAACGGGACACTAGACATACAAAGTTGTCACCAAGGAGTCGATACAAGACTCCAAGTCTTTACTGGGAGTTGTGATGGCCTATGGCATATTTACGAAAGTGATGATAACTGTATGAGTGGAGAAGGATATAACTATGCTGCAGCGGCCATAGGGTTAGAAGTCCTTGCTCAACAAAAAATCTATATAGAATGGGATGACAAATGGAGTCAAGAAGGTTTCGTTTGGACTCTAACTTTTATACCTGAGATAAGTACTTGTAATGATGACGAACCTCTTCCACAAGTAATCGACACGAGCCTCTCTTATCAAAGTTTAGAAGAAATCAATTATCGTGGTCACCTCTCTACGCAAGCCTATCTAAGTTTATCAACCATCGGCAATACTGAACTTATGAAGGGCTTTACGATCGAATTAGGCGCGAACTTAGATGTAAGTATAAAAGAGTGCGTAGATAACTAAAGCCGATAAATATCGGTAGGTCTCTCGCACAAGACGACCTTATCACCTCTTACGGCTATAGGAGATCTCAGCAAGTGTGTGTTATGTTGGATGACATGTAACCAGCCTTCCTCATCTAGTTCTTTTCCTTTGAGCGAAGACTGATATTCTGGTAAAGCTTTATTGAAAAGTTTCTTTGGTTCTATATCCATCTTCTTGAGCAGACTCTTCCATGCTGTTGTGGTGACTTGCGCATCACCATGACTATAGGTCTTTACATGTTTGGACATACTCTTAGCATATGCGATTGTCTTACGATCTGATGAAGACTCTGGATTGTAGTAAATAAGAATCTCGCGAGGGTTGGTTTTCATGACAAGCTGATTTCTCTAAATGTAATAAATCATCTGACCAATTGATAATTCATGATATATAAATATCAGGATTCATGCAATTTTCAGTATAATATGTGGATAGATTAATCTTGCAATACCATCTTACGGGTAACCACCTGATCGCGATATTTCATCCTATAAAGGATAACTCCTGAAAGAAGTTTTAAGTCAGATCGCGTGAGCTGTATCGCATTGATACCAGGGCCATAATCGTCGATGATGCCATATATGAATCTGCCACTTGCATCAAAGAAGGATAAGTCGACTTCCCCCCCCTTTGGTATTTCAAATTGGATAATAGTCTCTCCTGTGAATGGGTTTGGTTGATTCTGGTATAAACTGATAGCTGAAGAAGCAACCAAATCCAGACCTTCTTCGAAGTCTAATAAAAGCGATCCTCTTTCTTCAGTGGCCAACACGACTTCTGGAGTCAACACATAGTTAAGATGAATCGACTTGGATATCTCTGTTTTCTTTTCGGCTTTGAGTTGAAGAGTAGCTAACGATGATCCCGCAGGATGAAGCTCATCATCATGCCATACGATTCTAAGACGATTATACTCTTCGTCATACTGATATGAGTTTATCGGGAGTCCTTCTATACTAATGAGATCTAAATCTTCAAGTTGTAATTCAAACTGAATACCTCGGATAGCTACATCCTCTAGCCTGATAGGGATCATAACTTCTTCACCGCGGTCTACCTTCAAGTCAGGCAGCGTGATAGAGTATCTTTTATCTGATCTAGATAATGACTTCGTGCTATTAGCTCTTACTGTGTTATTGAGATCACCGATTTTTACTCCGATCCAATCTTGATCTTGTACGTCCTGGGCCAAGTCAGTTATATATATGATGTCCTCAAAGTCATAAGGTTTATTTTCATCTGGAAAGACATAACCAGCTACGATAAATCTCCAACTTTGATTTTCAAAAGTATCCGAGTGTCCAAGTAATAGGAGTCGCAACTGCTGGAGGTCCAGGGCAGATATTCTACCATCATTATTAATATCCGCAGCGATCCTTAGATAAGGGTTGTCTAGACTCCTTAATCCGAGTACAACATCTTCAAGTATGATGAGATCACTTACACTCAGCCCATTGACGTATTCAGTGTCAAGTGATGGTTGCAGCGTATAGTTATTATAAAGTGGGTTGTCTGAGAATAGGTACTCACCTCCACTATTGGTAATATTTGTTCTCGCGTTATTAGTGATCGTCACGTCCTCTATCATATCCCCTTCGATGGTATACGTACGTCCACTTATGCGCGCCATCTGGTCTGTGTCACAAGCTCCACCTGTCGCTCCATCACTCAGATAAGAAGAGACTTCATCTGGTGCCGCACTTATACTCTCTCCATCTAAACAAAGCATGATAGATTCGTCGCTACAGTCAAGTATACCATCTTCATCTATATCAGTTAGATCTGGTGATCCGCTACATGGGCAGTCTCCATACTCACGATCATCTATAGTACACGGGTCCGCATCATCACACGATACCCACTCTAAGTTAGCTTCGACCCTTACAGAAGCTTCAGCCTCTGAGATATTACCTGAGAGATCTTCAGCCCTTACTACTAAGAGAACCTCTCTGCCTATGTCTTGACAACAAAATCCTATCTCCTCACGGAAGATTTCATCTATAGATATAAAACCATCTTCGTCTAAGTCTGCAGCGTCAGATATATCTCCACAGTTCATCATATCTGCATCGACTCGCATCGCTCCTCTCGCTGATCTCATCATCGTTACTTCCGAGGCCCGGGCCACAGAGAGAGTAACGGGTCCACAATCATGATCATGGCTACCTGCGTCCAGTATAATAGCCGAGATGGCGTTACTCCATATGCCAGCAGCATCTTGGTCTAAGCTGATAGATAGATTCTCTTTTAAGATAACTACTGGCAGCTCTTTATCTGATATAACAACAGTGAGGTTAGTTGTTGTCTCATTACCACATTTGTCCTTAGCGATGACCTCTATTTCATGCTCTCCTATCGACAGAGTGACGGTATATACTCCTGCATCCTGCCCTACAACTAGCATATCTGGAGAAGCATCGCATAGATCACTAAGCGCTACATATTCTCTTACATCTATAGTCGCAAAACATGCGAATGGTGCAGTGACAAGTCTTATATCTTCTTGTGTCCTTGTTATGGCTGGCGCTTGATTATCTCTGACAAATAGATGCTGCACCTCCGATATCGTCTGCTCTGAACACCAATCAGATATAGACCAAGTACGAGAGATCCTGGTTGCACCAAACTTACAGTCCTTCACAAGTATTTCATCTGTGTAGGTCACTGCTATATTACATACGGCATTGCGATCACCCGTTGTGATATTCTCGATGGTGATGTTCGTACCATTGACTACATATGACGGGTATGAAGCAAGCTCACTAGCAGTAATCCCGCTATTACAATCGAGATTAGATATATCATCAGGCATCTGGATATTAGACAGATCTAAAGCGACTATATCTATAGTCACCGTATCTACCGGCAAAAATCTTTCTTGGTCAAAAACGGAGTATATCCTTACGACTGACTGTGAAAAGCATTCTTCATCTGATATCACCAACAGATCTCGTGTTTCCACTTCCCACTCTTGCAGACAGACCAGTTGATTAAAGCTATCAGCATATGTCTGAGCATCAAAGATATCATCCTCAAAAAGATCATTGTATGTCTCGATGATGTCTGTAGGCTCATCACTTTGTAGTGCCGTACAGACGATCTCCCTTGTTTCACTTCCGTAAATATTAATCTCCGGATCTAGCTTGCTTTCGATGTGAAGCCTTGACCAACAGATGACTTCTCCTGTACATGGATTGACGACCTGCGCTTCTAGAACAGTACCCGGAGCATAACTCGTTAGGTCTGCCTGGTCCACAAGATTACCATCCGCATCCCTGATCACTACATCATAATCTCTTAGACCTCTTACATCCCGAGAAGTGAACATAAGAGCGGTTAGCCATATCTCGCAATCCCGATTAACACTTACGTTGATATCATCAAAGCAAGCGAATCTTTCTTGGTTATCAATCGGTTCTATCTCTATAAGCTCTGTACCTGCACACCCATTGCCATCTATGATAGTTAGAGAGTAAGTGCCATAATCAGAAGGAACATGGTCTTCAATTATAAAAAGGCTATCCCGAGATACTATCTCTCCATCAAATCTCCATATATATCTCACTGGCTGAGTTGACATTAGGATATCCGCAGACATAGAAAGAGGGCCGCCAAGGCACACAACTTCATTTTGTGCCTCTATCTCAAATGTCGCAGCACACAAACTTTGTAAGATCGTGATCTCTGCATCATCGATATCATCTTCAGATGATAGATCATTATCAGGCGTACTATCTACGTCAAAAGCTGGGATGTCATGACCAGATATGCTTGTAGCAAATACGATCTCAGCAGTATTAATAACCTCTTGATTCAGACTTTCTTCATTGACTCTGACGAGTATGGGAAGGGTCACCGACGCTCCAGGCAAAAGACTATCTATAGGTAGGCTTGTGTGCTCGTCAGTCCAGATCGGATTTTGTGCTGGAAGGAAGTCTAATCCCGTAGGAAGCATATCAGAAACAACTATATCGTAGGCGGTTAAGGTGCCGTCATTAGTCACCTCTATATCAAAGGTTACGATCTCTCCGACCTCATAGGTAAAACCACCCCTTACGCGCTTATCTAGACTCAGATCAAATGAGCTACAATCCACTAACACATCAAAAACGCCGCAGGTAGCAAAACACACACTGAATAATTCTTCATCAAAGGTCTCCCCGATAACGACATCGGTCAAGAAAGATGCTTGCTCTTCAAATGGTATGGCATATGCATGGAGCTCATATGATGAGAGATCTTCAAGATCTTGAAAGTGCCCACTAAAGTTTCTATCAGCGATAGTGAGTGATGCACTTTCTACTAAAATATATAAGTATGTTTTTTCTGGAAGCAGTGGCTCTTCCAAGATCTCAGGCGTTACCTGAGCTACTAGGCCGTATAAGCCATCTTCGCAGTAGTACCCTGCATTATTTAAACCATTGCTAGTAGAAATCCCACAGACCACTTCTGGTAAGTAAAGTGTATCTGCTATGCCATCCGTAAGCGATCTTACGATGTATTCTCTAAAGGTACCTCCTACTCCACTATGTGTAAATGGCCCTACGAAACGAGTAATTGGTAAATCCGAAGTTTCTATGTGTAGCTGAACAAAGGGAGTACCATCAACGATGATCTCTATATCGTCTTCAGTTCTGTCTGAGAAGGATGATATATCTAGCTTGAGGAAGTACTGCTCTCTTAGAGTAGGCTTATCGGGGTCTGGACTCTCGCATGATGGTGTAACCGTATAGACTATCCGGTCACCTATACCCTGCGATATAAGATCATATGAAGTCAAGTATGCGAGTGACATAACGAGACTGCAAAGAAGGACCTTTCTTCTTGTCATTGTGTAGTTTCCCTATCCGTGTGTTTCTTATCTATTATGGATAAGAAACGATAAGGTCCTATTGCAATCTGTTGGAGGCATTTGATATAGACGCATCTATATCAGCGGCTAATATATTACAAAAAATCGTAATATGAAAAATCTGTACTAGCTAGAAACAAAAAGAGCGATGATCTGACGATCATCGCTCTTTGGTATAATTGCTTTTAATTTATCCGATTAATCGTTTCCATCCCATGGGAACTCGCTACATCTGATATCGAGTATACTTACTGTTATCGACGCGGATTCCGATGGACAAGGTCCTTCTGGAGTTTCCGAAGTTAATGTTAGAGTAATCTCTCCACTATCTATCTGATCTTCACTAGGTGTGAATGTCGTGGCTCCTGGGAACGCAGTGCCTTCATCAAATGTTCCGCCGCCACCGACTACGGACCATGTACCACTAGTGGCACCTCCTGATATCCCTGCACCTATATCTGTAAGATCTACATTCTCAGTAGAACATATCGTCGCTTCCGTATCGAGATCTACTACCACAGCTGGATCTACCGTTAAGTTCAGTACGTCATCTGCTGTACATCCATCATTGGTTATGCGTAACCCAGTCTGAGCGGTCGTATACTCTTCTCCATTAACTGTCCAAGTAAACGTCTCTCCTTCACAGATCGTAGCGTCTGTTACTGAATCCTCCGGTTTCGGTATTACTGTTAAGTTCAACGTTACTATACTATCACATCCATTCGCAGCTCCTGCTGATATTGTATCCACGAATGTTCCAGACTCAGTATAAGTGCTTGTACCCACTGTAAAGGATTCTCCTGAACAGATCTCTTCGTCTAATGACGTAGTAGCTAATGGTAAGACCGTCAAGTCTAAGGTTACTATACTATCACATCCATTTGCTGCTGTTAGGGTATCCATGTAGATACCTGTTTCATCATAAGTACTCGATCCTACTGTAAAGTCGTCGCCTGCACATATCTCCTCGTCTAATGACGTCATTGATGATGATCGTACTGTAACTGTTATATCGAACTCTGCTCCTTCACAATCACTAGAGGAAATCGGAGTGACTGTATAGATAATAGTCACATCAGACCCTGTCGTATTAGAATACGAGTCTGTTATATTGACGGCTGACGTATCAGTTCTGTCATCCCCAGCAGGCACGCCTTCCTCGTTAGAACTAACTACCGTATAAGTATAACCGCTAACGTCTACTCCATTAGTCTGACTTAGAGAGATATCTATATCTAGATCTTCATCACTACAAACTGTTGCCGTCTCGTCATCAAATTCTGGAGCTGGTAATACAGTCACAGTCACCGTAAATGTATCTCCTATACATGTAGCGCCATCTGTTGGAATAACATTGAAGACCACGTCTTCTGAGTTATCAGATGTATTAGTTAACTGGATACTAATCGTATCAGAGGATTGTGACCCAGACGGCTCGCCAGTTACATTAGGATTATCATCTGCGAACCATTCAAAACTCACGCCTGAAGAACTATTGGTAATGAGGTCATCAAGAACGATGTCTGATATCTCATCACTACACACTGTAGGTTCTGGATCGGACCCAACTGGTTCCGTAGTGATCCGGACTACGATCTGATACGATTCTCCTACACATCCATCCGTAGAGGTCGGTGTTACTGTATAAACTACACTGTCAGTCGCTGTACCTGTATTAGTAAATACGTCTGCAGATATAGCACTGGTAGATGTTAAGTCCGTTCCTTCAGTAGCATCACCTGTTAAGCCTCCTCCTACAGCAGCTGTGATACTTACACTTTGGATATCAAGGCCTGAATCATCCGTAAACGCGAGATCTATCCCTATCTCCTCATCACTACATACGTCCTGTACGACATCTTCAAATACTGGTTCAGGATCTATCTCTATGACTAACTCAAATGGTGAGCCAGCACAATTATTAGCATAAGGAGTAATGGTATAAACTACCGAGTCCACTGCGTCACTGACATTAGTAAATGTATCTAGTGTTATAACATCTAAGTTGGCAGGTAGAACTAAACCACTGAATGCTGTACCTGCGATATTTGATCCGACAGATGAAGTAACTGTCAAGCTATCAAGCACTAGTCCGTTATCATCAGTAGAAGGCAACCCTGTACTGCTTCCATCTCCACTACATGCTTCTACAGTAGCGAGATCCGACACCATAGGACATGGTCTAACTTCTACATATATAGTAACTGTATCCCCACGACAACCATGTTCAGAGATAGGTACTATATCATAAAACACCGTATCGGGACCTACACCTGTATTAGTGAACATATCATCTGCTATAACATCTGAATCGACATAAATGCCAGGATCAACGTTATCGGGATCTCCATCGAGATCATCTCCAACCGTGATAGTTACTATCTCAAAACTATCGGCAGCAACACTGCCATCATCAAGAGTAAGATCTATACCTGTTGGTTCATCACTATTCACCGTGACATCTTGATCAGCTGCTAACACTGGATCATCATATACAGTTAATGTAGCTACACCACTTGTATCCATAGATATTTCGGTGCCATCGACGACTAGGGTAACTATAACTCTGTACATATTACCACTGTCAGCAAATACTACATCCTCTAACATCAAGGTAGAATCTGTTTCTCCGCCTACATTTACGTAAGTGCCACTACCATCATCCACTTGCCACTGGTAAGTGAGATCAGCGTTATCCGGCACAGGAGCTATGATAGAATCTTGTATAAAGAAAGTAGCATCTCCTTCCATACAAACCTCTTCATCAGATGGATCTACATAGATATCGACGATAGACTCACAGTCCACTGTATAATCTGCAGATCCACATAAAGCATAACAAGTAGGCTCACCTGGAGGTGTATAAGAATTAAGATCTTGATTATTAGGTATGGCTGCTAGAAAAGCATCTGCTTCTGACTCTGATAAGAAATTAAAAGCAAAGACTGAGTAGTCTCCATTTTCTAAGTCTTCAAAAAGACCGCTGTTGTTTGTCTCTGAAGTGCCCGTCTGATAGATACCGTCTTGCCCCGTAAGTACATATAGGTAGACGTTAGCACTATTATATGGTGCAACTGTAGAGACTATCGCTCCACCTGTACCAAGTGGTTTTGTATAGTCACATACGTCCGTGTTAAAATCAAAATTACCATCTTGATTCACATCAGTACAAAGTACCTCATGAACCATTATCTCTGCAGTATTAGTTGCATCAGATACATCTCTGACCTCCACTAAATTTGTGATGGTTCCATCGTCAAACGCTATCTCGTCACTTGTAAATGACCCTGAATTAGTTGTACCAACTAGGCTACCATTAATGTAAATCTCGAAATCACCGGTTGTCGGTATGTTCGTGACGTTGATTATATAGTGTTGATCTTGCGTGACACCAGTACACTGCGCTTCAGCGCTCGCGTCTATTTGTGCTATAGCAGAATTAGAGAAGAGTAATCCTAAAAATAGAGTTGAAAAAGAGAGGAGACTTGCTCGTTTTAAAGCGTACATACTGATCCTAAAATTTGAGGTTTTTAAACACCTGTGATATCACAGAAGTGGTCTATTATCTCTAGGTTGTTAGGTCACGTTGCGCCAAATATATGGAAAACACTAATATGTAAAGAATCTTATAAGTAAAATCTCTATCTAAAACTTCCTGATGTTCACCATGATATACATTATAAAGATAAATATATTTGAAATAGTCAAATGATAGATCTATTTCTTAGTAAATCTTTACACTAGGGTTATCCCCTATAGAAATAGCTAAAAAGAGAGGAGGGGAAGAAAAGATCCTCCTTTGGATAAAATCAGACTTGGTATTAGGCCTTTAGTACGCTTTCGCAAATAATACCCTTCTTTTAGATGGTGCTCCAGAGATCAAATCCTTGCCTTCTTCGTCTTCAGCATCAAGCGGAATGCATCGAAGGGTTGCCTTCGTAAGTTCTTTAATCTTCAACTCACTTTCGGTAGTTCCATCCCAATGAGCTGATACAAAACCACCTTTCTCTTGAAGCAAGGATTTGAATGTGTCAAGATCATTCGCCTTGTTAGTATGTTCTGTGCGATAGTCCAAGGCCTTCTTGAGTAAACTCGCTTGTATATCATCAAGGAGATCAACGATACGGCTCGATATACCTTCTATAGGTAGTGACTCTTTTGTTTTAGTATCTCGACGCGCTACTTCTATCTGTCCCTTGTCTAAGTCGCGCTGACCTATACCAAGTCTTACTGGTACACCTTTCATCTCGTACTCAGCAAACTTAAAACCTGGCCTTTTCTTTTCATCACGATCTATCTTGACAGAGACTCCTTTGTCTTTCAGTTCTTTTTGCAGCTTCTCAGCAACTTCGAGAATAGCAGGAGATGGCTTTGGTATTGGTACTATCACAACTTGAGTGGGCGCTAACTTCGGTGGAAGTACGAGACCTTCATCGTCGGAGTGGGTCATGATCAGTCCTCCAACTAGTCTAGTTGACACTCCCCAAGAAGTCGCCCATACGTGCTCCTCGCGATTTTCGCTAGTGAGGTACTTTACATCAAAAGCCTTTGCAAAGTTCTGACCTAAGAAATGAGATGTGCCCGCCTGAAGTGCTTTTCCATCTTGCATAAGGGCTTCTATAGTATATGTATCTATCGCTCCCGCAAATCTCTCATTTGCAGACTTAGCTCCTTTGATAACTGGCATCGCCATATACTCTTCAGCAAACTTGGCATATATATCATGTATCAGTCTGGCTTCCTCTATAGCCTCACCTTCAGTTGCATGAGCCGTATGGCCTTCTTGCCATAAAAACTCCGCTGTACGTAGAAAAGGTCTAGTTCTCATCTCCCATCGGACCACATTAGCCCACTGATTGATTAGCAATGGAAGATCACGATATGACTTGATCCAATCTTTGTAAGTATGCCATATGATTGTCTCAGAGGTAGGTCGGACGATGAGCTCCTCGTCTAGCTTAGCACTTGGATCCACCACTACTCCACTTCCATCTGGATTATTCATCAGGCGGTGGTGGGTAACTACAGCACACTCCTTCGCAAATCCCTCTACATGATCTGCCTCCTTACTCAAGAAGCTTTTAGGGATAAAGAGAGGGAAGTAAGCGTTGACATGGCCTGCATCTTTAAACATCTGATCAAGTTGGTCCTTCATCTTCTCCCAGATGGCATATCCGGTAGGTTTTATGACCATACATCCCCTGACAGCAGAGTTATCCGCTAAACCTGCTTTCTTTACTATATCGAGATACCATTTGCTATAATCCTCTGATCTTGGTGTAATCTCCTTTGCCATATACTTATTCGTTTATCCTGATAAGACCTCAAAAAGCAGCAAAACTAATGTTTTGGTCCTTCAAACAGGGATTTTATGATGTTAGGATAATGGATAATAGAGCTGAAATGGGTGGACTGAGACAAAAGGAAATCCAGTTCTCGCCGTATCAAATGTTAAAAAGAGTGTTAACGTCCAAATTTTTAGTGCCTAAAGCACTTTGTATGCGTCTTAATGTTGTAGTTATCCGCTGATAGTCAATACAATACGACATTAACGTATGTTAAGAATAGATTTAAGCAGATTTTAAGCTATAAATGTATCTTTATCATATAGTTTTGATAGTGATACATCGATTTAGTACTTTTAAATTCTTCGACAATGAAAAAAACTAAAAAAATTCACTGGCTACTGAGCCTAGTATTGTTCGCTTTAGGAACGACTAGTATAAATGCTCAGTTTGACGATCTCTATTTTGATGAGTCAGAATTACCTACTGCAGCATATCAAACAGAAGATCTTGCATACCAAGATTTTGATGACGCAACGATAGATGAGGCATATACGTACGATGAGGACGAATATGACGAATACCTACAATACAGAGAAAACGACTACGATGTAGATGCGTATAGATTTACTAATAGATTTAATAATCTAAGGTTCTCTAACTTCTACAGCAGAAGCTCGTACCTCTTCAATCCTTACGGTACGCCTATCGGTGGTGTATTTGGCTATAGCAATTTGAATCGAATTGGGTTAAGCTTTAACTTTGGTATTCCATCAGCTTTCTCAAGTTTCTCTCCATACGGGTACAATCCTTTCAATAGAGGATTCAACAGATTCGGTCAATTCAACAGATTTAACAGATTTGGTGGCGGATTCGGAGCTGGAGGATTTGGAGTGGGTGGCTTCAACTCACTAAGATCTGGCGGTTACTACTGCCCACCTTTTAACCCAGGTGCAAGGTTTAATACCGTAACGACGCAAGCTGCTGCGGTATCTTCTTCAAGAAGTACGATCAACAGATCTAGGACAACTGGAAGCACGAGAGCTTCTTCTAGAGCAACTAATACAAGTGTAAGAGGCACAGGTAATAAAGCTCGTACTTCTTCTACAAGAAGCACGAGTAGAAGATCTTCTTCTCGTGCTACTTCTCCTTCAAGAAGTACTAGTAGATCAGCTACTAGATCATCATCAAGAAGGTCAGCTACTTCTTCTCCTTCAAGAAGTAGTCGTAGATCAGCTACTAGTTCATCTTCTAGAAGAAGTGCAGGAACTAGCAGCAGCAGATCTGTATCAAGATCTTCAAGCTCAAGAAGTTCAAGAAGAAGTCCTAGATAGTAGGTAGAATATAACATACAAATGGGTGATGGCTATGCGGCTTTCACCCATTTTTTTTGCCTTTTGCATCCGTAAATGAGGTGAAGCTCACCACCACTTTCTATTTTCGCATAACCACTATGACTATGATGATCAAGAATTCAATAACATACATACTACTACTCTTTACCATATCCTGTGCAGGCCAGACACTAGATGATGCACTTAGATATTCCTTTCATGAAAACTATAATACTGCGCGATTCGCTGGTGTAGCTGGTGCTTTCTCCTCACTTGGTGCAGACGTCTCTCTTGCGAGCATCAATCCTGCGGGGATAGCAGAGTTCAGAAAATCTGAAGTAACTGCCACTCTCAATTTTCTCAACACTGAGAATATAGCAGCCCTAGATGGAGGAGCTGCTACTAGTAATAGTCTCAGCAAAGTAGGCCTAGGAAATATAGCTGCAGTATTTCATTATAACCCTGCGAACTTTAATACAAAGACGATCAACTTTGCGATAGGTTATAACCGCATCGCCGACTTCAATGAAGAGATCGTATATAGTGGAGAATCATCAGGAACAATCGTCCAAAGGTTCCTAGAACAAGCTTTTGGCAATGGACTCAATGATTTGGGTCCATTCGAAGCAGGGCCAGCGTTTGATGCAGGAGCTATCTTTGAAGGCGACTTTGAAGGCGAATACCTTAGTGACTTCAATACGTTTCAAGAGCGAGTAACACGTAGTGAAGTCATCACTCGATCTGGCTCCCTCAATGAAATATTCCTCAGCGTAGGATCTAACATCAAGAATAAATTTAGCTGGGGTGCGACGTTAGGTTTTCCTTTCTTGAGCTTCACCGAGCAGCGTAGATATGCAGAAGTAGATAATGCTGATGAAGTAGATCTTTTTGACGATCTCACCTTTGATCAAAATCTCAATACTTCAGGTGTTGGTGCTAACTTGAAGTTAGGTATCATATATAAAATTAATAACCGATTAAGATTAGGTGCATCTATCCATACGAGGTCTGTATTTATACTGACAGATGACTTCGATACTGAAGTGAGTTATTCTTTCACACAAGACGGAGCATCTAATATCGAAACAGCCCAAAGTCCACTTTCAGAATTCGAATACCAACTCTCTGGAGCTTGGAGAGCCATAGGTGGACTTGGTTACCTATATAAATTTGGAGAATTACGAGGATTCTTATCAGGGGAAGTAGAATATGTCAACTATAGTGGTGCGAGCTTTAATCTCACTGCCAACTCTAATGATCCTGCAGATCAATTTTTTGAAGATGACTTAAATGCAGAAATAGACGATTTACTTGGGCCAGCTCTCAATATCAGACTTGGAACAGAACTGGCCTATAAGTTTTATAGACTTAGGTTAGGAGTTAACATGATTGATAGTCCTTTTCAAGATGCAGGTATACTAGATTACGATCCAAGTCTTAGTGCAGGACTAGGTTATAGAGGGAATAGATTTTATGTGGATGTTGCCTATACTCTTCGATCACTAAATACTAACTATAGTCCTTATGCCCTCCTTGATATTAATACTGAACCTTTCGTTAGTATAGAGCAGAATAGGCAACTGATCTCTACAACTTTTGGTTATAAATTATAAGAGATATTTACAAAAGTGAAAAAGAAAAAGGGAGACACAATGTGCCTCCCTTTTTAATTAAAACGTAGTCATCATTATACGTTTATCTAAAGCTGATCATCTTTTTAGTGATCACTTTATCTTCAAAGTTTACTTGATAGTACATCACTCCGTCATGATCTAAAAGATCTTGTGAGAGTGCTATCGTATGAGTCCCAGACTCATAAACTGCACTTGATCCATATAACTGTCGACCTGTAAGATCGAAAACAGTTAGATCGACAAGTCCTTCTTTATGAATCTTGAATGCTATCGACGTCTGATCTGTAAATGGATTAGGCGTATTCTGATAGAGTACAATTTCTTCATCAGTTATAGATGAATATTGGAATTGTACTTCTCCAACAGTAAGTTCTTCACCAAAGTATATCTCAGAAGCAAAAGCCTGAAGTAAGCTTAGATCATCAGAGAGACTTCCTTTGTTATCTGATTGAAATGCTACTTGCAATATGCTCTTATCTAGCTCACCACTAAAAGCAGATAAACTTAGATATAACTTACCCTCTTCTAAGAGGTAGTTATCTGCAGATAGTTCTTTTCCATTAATACTCACCTGCGGTAACCACTGACCAGATATTTCTAATCCAAGTTGCAAGCCAGCTACATCACTGTATTGAGTAAGAGGTATATCAACCTGTACTCTTTCTCCTGCGTTGTAAGCCTTATTCTGAAGGATAGTTGTAGCAATCACTGTAGAACGATTAGCTCCTGCTAGTCCACTATTAGCTATTGCATTTCCATTGACATCTCCTAGCTTGATACCGATAAAGTCCTGATCAGGTTGATCCTGGCTGAGTTGAGAAACTTCGATCGTCTCTCTAATTGGCCAAGGAAAGCTTGGGTCAGCAAATGTGAAATCCGCAGGTATGAATGTCCAAGAATTACCACTTGGGAATTCTGCTGTCCTACCTAGAATAAGGTTACGTATTTGTACTAGATCAATAGCAGATATACGAGTATCCTCGGTAACATCTGCAGCAATCAATTTGTACGGACTGTCTAATTCTGATATACCTAGTATGTGTCTCTGTATAAGAACTAGATCTAATGTTGAAACGCCATTGAGGTCATCACCTGTGAGATCTACGGATATCTCGTAGTCAGACATAAGTGCATTGTCAGCAAAGGCATAAATACCTTCTAGGCCAGTCATCTCCGACAGAACTAGGTTCTGAGATACGCTGAAGTTTTGAACTACAGCTGATTCTAGTCTATCTCCTTGTGGTGTCTCTATTAATCCAGAGATTAAACTCGATGCTCCATTACCTTCATCTTCAACTTCGCCATCAGTGTTATCATCTTGATGCGCATTATCACAGGCATCTAAGTTATCGTCTATACGAATCGTAGAAACACAGAAGTCACTATTGCCACTTTGGTCAAAAACATAAATACGAAGCTCCACAACAGTACCAACACCATCCGGCAGGTCAGCACAAGTAAATGTTCTACTAGGCATGTTTTGATTAGTAGCACTGAAACTATATATGAGATCGTCATCACAGTCATCCGTAGACGAGCCATTAGGATCAAAATCCCCAGCCCATATAGTTACTGTTCCATCAGTACCCATAGTAGCTGTAGAGATAGCACCTAAGCATATAGCTTGAGGAGCAGTAGAGTCTTCTACCGTAAGTAAGCAAACCGCCTCATCACTGTTACCACAACTGTCGAGTGCTCTCCATCTTACATCATGAAGTCCAACTGGAATCGTACCTGGTACGACTGCCGTTACATTTTCATCACCGATTACGTCAAGTTCGATCTCAAAGATACCGTCGCCATCTGCATCGATAGCTGCAAACCAAGTAAGACCATCATTGCAAATACCCGTATCAGTACCTGAAGCAGATACAACAATACCTACAGCACCACATCCAGCATTGGATTCGAATACAGCATCAGTACACTCTATAGTAGGTCGATCGTTATCTTGAACCTTGATAGATTGTATGAATCTGTATACACCAGTAGAGTCGCCGCTATTCGGCACAAATGTGCAGAAATCAATCACAGTTATCTCTCTTAAAATATTTCTACAAAATCCTAGTCCTGGTGGCACAGAAAACTCTGACATCGTCTCTGTTACATTCGGATCAGAACATATGCCACCTGTGATGATAGGATCACCAAAGTCATCATCTGAGCAACTTACTGTAATCACAGGATCAGGCCAAATAATACTAATCGGCTCTGGATCCATGAGTGTGAAAGTCTTTGTGCAAATAATATCGCTAGAGCCTTCTATAAAGTAGTCAACAATCGCAGTACCAGTATTACAAGTAGGATTGATAGCCGATGATCGCAAAGTGTGCATTACAGTAAGCGGTCTATCCGTACACCCACTTAATATGACTGTAGGTTGATTGTTAGCAATCTCTTCATCTAGAGATGATGTACAGGGTAAGTCTATATCGAGATCACCACAACTGACATTTACATCAGATTGGTTGTCTTGAAGTTTTACAGTCGTCCAAGCAAGATTGACATTGTCGCAGTCATCTCTTACTTCTAATTCTATAACTACTTCACCGATAGGATTTCCATCATCGGAGATGCCAGAAAGATCATTACCATTGAATTTGACAAAGTCAGTAAATGCATCATTTGTTCCAAATCTTCTAATCCCAATTTCTGGATCATCATCACAATTATCAAAACTACCAGCGTCTATATTACTTGTAAAAACCTTAGCTGTACAATCTCCATCAAAAGAAGCAAAAGTTATTTTTATAGATCTCTTTGCGATGGCTACTGGGCGAATCAAGTCTTTTATAACTATTATAGACGTCTTCTGAGAAGAATTTCCGCAAGGGTCAGTTACTTCATAGGTTACTGTATGCGCGCCTGCTGGTAAATTATTAAGCAGATTTCCATTAGCAGAGTTGGCTTCTATAATTACACCATCTACTTCTACAAATGCTCTCCAAATCAGATCACTTGTCGCAGCACAGTTATCATAAAGAGAATCAGGTGCAGGTACGATTACATCTGCAGAACATGCATGAGCACTTGTACTCACATTTGCTATGGTATCACGTACAATGCACATGGGTCCTTCCGTGTCACTGACCTTTATGATCTGCGTTAATCGAGGAAGTGTTCCATTATTACACCAGTCTATGATATTCCAAGTTCTAACAAATTTATAACCGATGCCCTCGCAAGTAGGGATCAAAGGTGAATCAGTATAGCCAGCATTTAACTGGCAAAAATTATCAGTTGAATTACCACTAAGGCCTTCTCCTATTATGCTAAGCGTGGTGCCAAATCCAGGCACGGTAGCAGCAATAGAAGGATAAGAACGAACAATAGCAGTGTCAAGGTTGGGATTAGAAAAGAAAGCTGTATCGGAGAAATATTCACGGAGCGACATAGGATCTGTATCAATACCGCAGGTGACTTCTACTCGGTCACTAGGGGGAACTACGGCATCTACGTTTGCTGATTCAAAAAAGAACCGTTGAACGCATCTAAGATCTCTGGGTACCATCATACCATCTGGGTTAGGCACCAAAGAAGACCAGGTTCTAGTAATTATAAAATTACCACAACCTGTATCCTGTGTTAGCTCATCTCGGAAGCTCACATCGACTGTTACTTCACAGTTATCCATGAAGACAGGATTGAGTCCGGCAGCACCAGAAATAGTTGTCTGGTTTCTAAATTCTGGAATGGCCGCACAACTTAGAAAACACTCAGGTGTCGGTGGCACTCCAGCTGCACAAGGACAGTCTACAGCGAAAGGTAGAAGCTTATCTTCTACTTTCAAATCGCCCCAGCACGTTATCCCATCTGATTTTCTAACTACCGTGACGACAAAATCACCCGGCTCAGAAAATAGAAGGAACTCACCTTGTGGTCCTATTGTATCTGAAAAAGTGCTTGTGGATGCATCATAAACCAATACATCTTGAGGTATTGTACCGTTTAGTGTTCTGACACTAAGAAGGTAGTTCATAGGATTTTCTTGCGCATCCGATCCTTTAAGGATCAAGGATGAACTTAGCGTAACCTCACAATTCTCATCCATCGATATATTCACTCCATTATTACATGAAAGTGATTGGGCGAAAGACTGAGACGAGATCAGTAAACCAAGAACTATAAAACAACACCTAATTGAAAAGTAAATCTTACCCATAGGCATGACAAAAAGTTTAGGTTATTAAATGAGTGTTCTTTAACCTCGAATCGCCTTCGCAATTCACTTTTTGATATTACTTAGGAGCAAACTCTTCTATCGAGTTACTCCGTGGGATTAAAATGAGTAGTGTCCAAATAAGGGGAAGGACATAATTCTTTTCGTAAAACACAGCGTCTTACTAGTTCTATAAAGCTGACCTGTGAACAGATCAGCCACTCATAACTTTTAAAAAACTATAGGGATAAAAAAGAGGGGGAAAGAGATATATCTATTTCAGATATGATGTAAAAGTAGGTGGATAAAGTGAACTATGTAGGAATTAGTATCGGTAATTTTGGTATATCGATTACACTGATAAGTGAAGCTTGTAATATGTAGGCATAAAAAAAGAGGTCAGCAAAGCCGACCTCTTTCCTTATATATTATGTGGATATACTTACTTAATCCCTCTTTTGATAGTCTTAATCAACATACCTGGCTCTAATACATCTGCAAGTTCCATGTTGTTAAGGATAGCTATCTCTTCCATGTCTTCTGAAGATAATCTGAGACGCTGAAGTGCACTTCCCAATGCTTCTGCACGAGAAACTTGTGCTATCTGAATCACATCAGGGGTTACATTGATACGAGATGGATCAGTAAGCTGATCGAAGTTGCCCATCGTATTAGTGAATGTACGATAGTAGGTATTAAAATCAGTGGTATGAGTCAGACCGTGAAACTTATAGATTAGTCCATTATACTGGATGAGATAGGTAAGTACCGTTAAGTCTTGCTGTTCTGTCGTTTGTTGTGCTTGCTGCTGAGTCTGAGCTGGCTTAGAGATCAGAGCAAAAGCAGGTAAGCCGTTCACTGTGACTTGTTGAGATTCAACTACCTGCAATCCATCTTGCTCTACAGTCTCTTGTGCTGCCGCCTCTAGCGTCTGAGCTTGGGATAATGTCATGATCATCAGTGCTTTTCCTTGTGGGTCAGCCATCTGGATCATCTGTGGAGTATTGACAAACTGCCATTCTGGTGGCACTGGGAAGTGAAATTTCAGCACAGGGTGAAAAAAAGTATTGTAGCGAACATACCCACCCTTAGGATCTTCACCATATACCATCCCATCTATCATACGGAGATAGCTTTCACGACCTATCTTAAGATTCGTAGCTCCAAGTTCTTGCTGATATGCATCACTCATCTCATGTACTCGATTAAATCGATTGACAGGATCAGGATGAGTACTTTGAAATTCTGGAATATTCACCCCAGCTTTTTGTTGGATGCGGTGAAGCACACCGAAGAAGTTGGCCATCTCATGTGAGTCATAACCTATCTGTGTGCTATAGTCTACACCTAGTTCATCTGACTGACTTTCGTCATCACGACCAAACTTTAAGAAGAGCGAACCCAATGCTTGCTGACCAAGATCTCCAAACTGTCTAAAGTCTTCAGAGACGATTAATCCTGCCACAAACAGGCCTCCATAAAGCTGCTGCTTACTTAACTGAGCGGCAGAATGTCGAGCGGTGATGTGGCCGATCTCATGGCCTAGTACTCCAGCAAACTCTGCTTCATTATTAAAGTGAGCCATGATGCCTCTAGTGAAGTATACATATCCTCCAGGGACAGCAAAGGCATTGACCACAGGACTATCTAAGACTCTGAATTGGTAATCCAAGTTAGGAAGGTGTGAGATGGCTCCCATCTCTTTTCCCTTCTCGTTGATAAAAGATTGTATTTGCTCATCCTGGTATAAACCGAAGTTGGCGATGATGCCTGGATCTGCTTCTTGGCCCATGGCTAGCTCTTGAGCTTCTGAAACTAACATGATTTCTTTCTTACCTGTAACAGGATTTACAGCGCATGCTTGGTAGATAAGACCTGCAAGGATAAGACAGAGAGTAGCCAGAAGGTTTGACTTTGTGCGTAACATAGTATTTACTTTGTGTAATTAGGACGCAGGGATAGCAGCAAGGTAAGTTAACAAATACAAAAATTCTTGATTTGTTATTATCAAATCCCATAGTTCAAGGTTTCACCCTTAGAAAATGAGTAAACACGGTAAAGTATTGGTAGCCATGAGTGGTGGTATAGACAGCACAGTTACTGCTATGCTCATGCATGAACAGGGCTATGAAGTCGTAGGCATCACCATGAAAACGTGGGACTATGCTGGCTCAGGGGGGTCTAAAAAAGAAACAGGATGCTGCAGTCTTGATAGCATCAATGATGCTCGTGAGGTAAGCGTAGATATGGGGTTTCATCACTTTATCATAGACATCAGAGAGGAGTTTGGAGACTATGTCATCGATGATTTTGTCGATGAATACATCGCTGGTCGTACGCCTAATCCTTGCATACTTTGTAATACTCATATCAAGTGGTCTGCACTTCTCAAGAGAGCGGATGCCTTGGATTGTGAGTTTATCGCAACAGGACACTATGCCAAGATCAAACAAGAAGACGGGCGATACTTTATCTCGAAGGCAGTAGATCCGCGAAAAGATCAGTCCTATGTATTGTGGGGACTGGATCAAGATTGTATGGCTCGTACTAGGTTTCCTCTAGCTAACTTTACGAAGGATGAAATCCGACAAATGGCAGCCGATAGAGGGTATGAGTCTCTTTCTAAAAAACCTGAAAGTTATGAGATCTGCTTCGTGCCTGATAATAACTATCGCAACTTCCTAAAGCGCAGAGTACCTGGTCTTGAGAAAGAAGTGGCAGGTGGCACTTTCATCGATAAAGACGGCAATCTGCTTGGACAGCACGATGGATATCCTTTCTATACAATCGGTCAGCGCAAGGGCTTAGGAGGTGGATTCTTAACTCCCAAGTATGTCACAGATATCAGACCTGCCGATAATGTAGTTGTACTAGGCGAAGTCGAAGATCTCATGAGAAATGGCATGTTTGTCGGTGACATCAATCTTCAAAAATACCCAGAGATCACCTCTGGTATGGAAGCCACAACGATGGTCCGTTATAACAGTGCTGGCACACTTGCGCAAATATTTCCGGAAGGGGAAGAAATCAGAACCGAATTCATGGCCAATGTGCGAGGTATAGCGCCTGGCCAGTCCGCAGTTTGGTACGAAGGAGATGACGTCATCGGTGGCGGTAGAATCACGCGAAGTATATAGTCATACACAAGCAACATATTACGATTTTATTTAATATATTAGAGCCCTTATTACTTGGCCTTTAAGCCCGAATATGGCCAAAACGTCAAGTATCCTGCCGATGTGATCCAAGACCCTTGGATTTACACACAATTTTGACCACTGAGAGTAGTTTTAATTAAGTCAAAATATACTGTATATGCGCCGCAAGCATATCTATACTTCGCTATTCTTTTTTCTTCTTTTACCTATGGTCTCGCATGCGCAGCAGACTCTTTTTTGGGTAGGTGGATCAGGAGACTGGCATAATCCTGCTAATTGGTCCTCTAGCTCTGGAGGATTCGGAGGATTTGGAGTACCTAATAATACCAGCAGCGCTGTATTTGATCAGTTGTCTTTCGCTATAACAGGAGATGTAATTACATCGAGTACCAACCTGAACTGTCTAGACTTAGATTTTCGGGATGTCACTAATATGCCGATCTTTCGTGTAGGACTGGCAGATACTTTGAATATAGATGGATCCTTATTGCTAAATCCTGACATTGTCTGGGAAGTCCAATCACCAGTGATATTTCGCGATGACATGGGTGGTCGTCAGATCAACACGGGAGGCCATAACTTCTTGAATGACGTAATTTTCGAAGGTAACTCCACGGGTGGAGAGTGGAGACTTGAAAACGATATAACTGTAGAAGGCGGATGTCTCTATATCATCAATGGATCTCTAGACGCCGATGGGAGTAATATCGATGCTCCGTGCATCATCATACCAGACAACAACAATCAAGTAGGGCTGGATATCAGCGGCTCTACAGTTACTCTTCAGGCTGCTCCTGGAGACACATCTAAGTTCTTTGCTGCTAACGATAACCTCAACTTCAACGGGATCGGGAGTACGATAACTCTGACTAGTGACAATCCAAGTATGTGCTTAAGCGGAGATCTTTCATATGCTTTTGGCGATGTCACTTTTGATGGCTCAAATGCGAGGTTGGCCACAATCAACTCTCAAGGAAACACTCCTCCTGTTTTTATGGATTTAGTGTTCAATCAAGGCGGATTGATTACAGGTAATCATTCAGCGGAGCTTTTATCTGTATCAAATCAGCACACCTTACTCTTAGAAAATGGTAGCACTCAATTTGTCTTGGATATCGCCACTAGTGGACCGTCTTGTGATGGAGATGCCCGGATAGTATCTCAATTTAACAATGCCACTAGAGCTATCATAGAAGTTGTGAGTTCACCTCCTGATATCAATGCACCTATCTTTTTAAGAGGCATCGATGGTCGACCGACAAATAGAACGATATCAGTATTTGAAGGCTTCAATGGAGGAAATAATAGTGCGAATATCAACTTCACAGGCGCGTCACGTAATCTTCACTGGGTTGGAGAATCCGGAGACTGGGACGACGCAAATAACTGGTCAAGAACAGAAGGTGGTCCTGGTGGAGAATGTATACCCAAATCAGTAGACAATGTATTTTTTAACAATGGATCCTTCCCTGATGGAGTAGGTGGAGACATAGTCACAAGTGACCTACCTATCTTTCTCAATTCATTTAATTTTAGCACGGATGATTTTAGTGGCCAGATCAACCTTCCTGCTCTCACCATCATAGCAGATGAGGGCGTAGGTCAAGGATCCTTTGCTGCTGGCATCGCAATAGATGCAGATAACCTCACGTGGAATGTAGATACTACCTTTTTGGTAAGTACTGAGACTCCAGGTATGAGTGCTAATACTGACAACCTTACTATAAGAGTCTCACCAAATATCTTAAACAATGTGGTGATCGATGGGCAAGATGGTTCCAGAGTAAGACTAGACACAACTCTCGTCATCAACGGCGACTTACGCATAGGGGGAGGTGGAGAGTTCAATACTTTAGGGCACGACGTAGAAGCCCTTACCATCATAACTACATCACCTGATGTTAGTCTAGAATTAGCAGGATCTACCCTGACTGCGGTAGGCACTTTTGATGGGACGACTTTCCCTATTACTATCAACGATGTTCAATCCATCGATGCAGAAAATACAACTTGGGTGCTTACGGCAGATGACACTGGTATCTTCATCGGTGTCGCAGGTGAGATTGGATCAATAATCAGTCAAAGTAGCGACGGCACGACCTCACTCGGCAGTACCGCAGACACAAATATTGATCTTCTTCAACTCAATAATGATGGATCTTTCAGTGGTGAAACCTACGAAGTAGACAGTCTCATATTTACTCCGGATCATACCTATACTTTAGGTGCAGGAGTCGGTATAACTGTAGTTGAGCTTTTTGAGGCACGCGGCGATCTGTGTTTTCCGGTTACGATCATCTCGAGTGGACCAGGCATAGTAGAGACCATCACACTTGACCCTTCCACTTCTTTGATATTAAGTGGTCTAATGATTACAGACGTAGGTGCTCAGGGAGGAGGCTCTTTCTTTGCTGGCGAATTTAGTGAAGGTAGTGGTGATACTAGTGGGTGGGACTTCCCCACAGACGAACAAAATAGACTGGCCAGAGAGTATCTCGGTGATGACATCGTCGCATGTAGTGATTCGATGATCATTCTCTCTCCATTTACCGCAGCCGAAATATCAGCGATACAATGGCAGCTCAATGGATTTGACGTAAGTACAGCTTTAGGATATCAGGTAGATCCGAGTGCAACACAGATCATCGCTATCGTAACAACACCAAGTGGTTGCGAACTACGTGATACCGTGGATGTCACATTGTCACAAGCATTTAACCTAGTTCCTATACCTGATTCATCAGTATGTCAAGGATCGACATTTTTACTTGATCCAGGATTCTCTGATCCGACTGCTTCATACATATGGTCTACAGGAGAAACGACGGAGACGATATCTGTAGATCAAACCGATGAGTACACCGTCGAAGTAGATCGTGGCGGATGTATCGAGAGAGATACGGTGATGATCAGAAGGATAGAACTCGAAGCATTTGATCAAGTTTTTCCCACAACAGATACCATCCAGCTTTGTGAAGGAGAGATGGAAATCTTTACAGCACCTAATTTCACTAATTCAGACTTTGTATGGAGTGATGGTACAAGTACTCCAACTCTCACAGCAACCGCGAATAACAGACCCACAGATGACCTCTACTTCATAGAAGTTACAGAAGGTGCTTGCACAGATAGTGATAGTGTAGTTGTCATATTTGATGCGGTCATCAGAGATGTTCTTTCTAATGTAGGTGACACAACAGTCTGTGAAGGCGTGGGAGTAGAACTTTCTGTTGTCGCAGGTTTTGATAGTGTCCGATGGAACACCGGTGCTGTGACAGAATCTATAAACATAGATGTTCGTAATACGATGACTTATACGGCTGAAGTATTTAGAGGAGCATGTCAAGAAACAGCATCACGTGACGTCACAATAACACCTGTAACACCGGTGCCTTTAGGTGCGGATATCACCATTTGTGAAAACGAAACACTTCAGATCACGAGACCTTCAGGTCTTACGCTACCACATGTCTGGATAGATTCTGCTTCATCAACGATTATCAACGATAGAGATACACTTGATGTACCCATCATAACTGGTAGATCAGCATTTATCATAGAAGCCCAAGATGGTGTTTGTCCATCAAGAGATACCATAGGGGTTGACATCCAAGTTGCTCCAGTTTTTGATTTCAATAGCAGAGACACGACCATCTGTATAGGTGAAGACATAACACTTACAACTGTCGCAGAAGCTGATGTCGATTACCAATGGAGTACTGGAGATCGAACACCTAGTATCACGATATCTACTGCTGACGATTATATACTTGCAGCATCACGCGGAGTATGTACGGTTGAATCAACCATAGTTGTAGATGTCCTTGATCTAGGTGCCTTTAGCATCGGGCCAGCAGACACTACGATATGTAGAGGTGAGACATTAGTATTGGACGCTACACTTTCAGGTTCATCGGTAGTATATGATTGGACACCAGCGACTACTGGCCCCGTCTTCAATGTTACGACGGACGGCGACTATCGGGTCATCGCATCGTCAGGTAATTGCGAAGTTAGAGATTCGATCACGGTAGCATTTGACGATCCTGGGATCTTTGATCTTCATAGTACACCAGGAGAAGTGGATACGATCATCTGTCTGGGAACCACCCTCTCCTACCCCAACTTGACTTTCACAGATGCGGTATGGAGTTTATTAGACGGGAGTCTCATCAGCACTGATGTGAACACAGAATTATCAGATCCCGGTATGTACCAACTAGAGGTCACGGAAGGAGTATGTATAACAAGAGATACGATTAACCTCAGTATACAGTTATTGCCAGAGTTAGATCTTCCAGCGGATGTACAGGCATGTGAGGGTGAAGAAGTCATACTAAATACTCCCGCTTCCGCAAATGTTTCATATCTGTGGAGCACTTCGGAGACGACTGATTTTATCACAGTTACCACAACTAATACATTCTCTGTCACAGCAGATGACGGAAGATGCCAGAACATGGCTTCAAGTGATGTCACATTTAATGCCCTTCCCAACTCAGTCTTACCTCGCGATGCTAACATCTGCGACGGGGACAGTTTGCTACTTTATAATGGAAGTGATCTTGTCGCTAACGGCGTTGGGTCAACGGTAGAAAGACCTACAGGTGATATGAATAGTGGAGATCCTCTTGGAGATATCTTCGCCAGAGTGGATGGTGATTACATCCTCACACTGACTAATACTGATGACTGCGTGAGGGTAGACACCTTGTCATTTACGGTCCATGAGACTCCATTTTTCGAACTTCCGGATAGCACTGGATTATGTGACGGCGCTGATCGAGAGATAGGTCCCACTTTCGTAAATGGCAGCCCAGCAGGAGCCATCTTCAGATGGTCCAATGCCGATGGTAATGAAAGACTCACTGTACGAGATATTAACCAAGGTCAACTCTGGTTAGATGTCATGCTCGATAATGCTGATGGTACATGTGTATGGTCGGATACAACATTTGTAGATGTCCAAGCACTTCCAGTAGTAGATCTTGATATGCAGGCTACGATCTGCAGTGATAGTACGCTGACTTTAGATGCGACTACACCGGGAGTCACTTATCTCTGGAGTACAGGAGAGACGACCCCTACTATAGATGTAACACTAGCCGACACATATAGTGTCGTAGTAGATATCAAAGGATGTACTGACGATAGCGAGACGATCGTAGATGTCATACAGGCTCCTGATGTCGATCTCGGGATGGACACTACGATCTGTCAAGGCGATGAGATTACTTTATCCACCGGTGATCCTTTTTTAACCACTTTATGGTCCACAGGAGAAACTAGTGAGTCTATCACAGTGGGAGAAGCTCAGACATTCACGGTACAGGTAGAAGATAATGGATGCACCGATGAAGATGATATAACTATATCCCTATCCGATGCACCACAATTTGATCTAGGTGACGATCAGTCCATATGCGATCAGATAGGGACTATGCTATCTATCAATCTAACAGGAGTAGATATCCTATGGTCCACTGGAGAAACATCTAACACTATCGATGTAAGAGAGGCAGGATTAGTAGAAGCATCAGTGATGAATTCATTTGGATGTACATCTGAAGATGAAGTCAATATCTCTATCAGAGAGTGTCAGAGATTCACACTATATCGCCCTAATGCCTTTACTGTCTCAGCTATCAATGAGGAGAACAATCGATTCTATACTACCCCATCAGATGGAGCTATCATCAATAGCTTCGAGATGAACATCTTTAACCGCTGGGGAAATCGAGTCTATAGTACTAATGATATTACTGCGGGTTGGGATGGTTCTTTTAATGGAGGGCGGTCTGCTAATCCGGGTGTGTATGTGTACTCTATCTCAGTCAACTACACTGACGACTTCGATCCAAATCGCACAGATGTTATACAAGGTGAAGTTACCTTATTCGAATAAGTAACGTATCACATATCTTCACACTATGGAGATACTAGATGATCTTCCTTTCGTAGAGATAGGCCATATCCGTAAAAGTCACGGATACAAAGGACATATGCGTGTCTTTGTAGATGATGTATGGCAAGAAGACTTCTATGCGCAGAGGTTTGTATTCTTGGAGATCGATGGATATAAGGTGCCTTTTGAGATAACAGAAGTTAGCGATCACAAAGACCTCGTTATAAAGCTCGACACGATCGAAAGCTCTGAGGAACTAAGGCCTTATAATCAGAAGAAGCTGTATCTCCTTGAGAAAGATATCGTACATGGTAAAGCTAAGTTGAGTCAGGCGGATGAGAAGTCTCTGCTCATCGGTATGCATATCTATGACGAAACCCTCGGAGACTTAGGTCCCATCATCCGTATCGACGAATATCCTCAACAAGAGATGGCCATCCTACAAAAAGAAGATGGTACTGAAGTGTTGATACCACTTCACGAACAAATGATTACATCTATTAGTAAGGAGGATGGTATGGTGTATATGGATTTGCCGGAGGGGTTGGTGTAGATAGCTGACAGCTATTCTTCTTCTAGAGACAAGAGCTGAAGTATATCTTGTTGATCTTTTGGTCTATCTGCAGCCTTTTTCGCTTTTATCAACCCATCTTTTGTCAGCACAGGTATGATGAGCCCTTCGACATCCACAATGCTAGAATACTCCTTTCCTTCTGAAAAGGTCAACCCTTTGACTGATGTAAGAATATCAATAGAAACAGGAGATCTCCCGAAAGTAAAGACCTCATTGCTCGAATCAAGGAAACTCTCTAGTGTCATATTAAAAGTAGACATTCCAAAATCTGTAAAAGCACGCTCAAGATTGTAATAGTTAGCTTTAGATGTTCGAACAAAAATATCTAGATCACCTGTTGTGCGATGATAACCTCTAATAATGACTGCGTAACCTCCGATTAGAACAAAATCGACTTTATGGCTTTTGAGTGCTCTCAAAAAATCTCTGAAATCTTCACCAAAGATATCTCCCACGTCTATCTCCTTTTTCTAACAGAAAAAACAGTCTTATCCATGCGGGGCGGATGTTCAGGATCATAACCATGCGCTCTCAGAGTGAGGTACCAAGAAGCTCTTAGTCTCTCTTCAACTGACATGTTTTTAGAGATTTCTCTATCTCTAAGTTCCTGTTCTTCATGAGTGCCAGACCAGAAGGCATTTCTATCCAATTTGAAATCTGTCATCGTCTTAAAGTTAGGCTAGATCTATCAAATCTAAAATAAGTCGACGAGTTATCCCGGATTGGCTAGTATCGCTTCAACACGATATCGATGTGCCATATCCATGATAGCTACTACATACTCATTAGGTACACGAGGATCAGGGGTGATCGTCATACTGACTGGTCTTCCTTTTGCTCCAAGTGCTTTTACTGCCTTTTCGATACGAGATATAGAGACCTTCTGCCCTTTGATCCAATAAGTACCATCACGATTTATCGAGACATTAGTTGGGGGAGCTTTTAGTTCTGTACTGGACTTTCTTTTACCCGGAAGTTTTAGATTGAGGGCGTTAGGAACTACGAGTGAGGACGTCAGCATAAAAAAGATCAATAGCAAAAAGATGATGTCCGTCAATGACGACATACTAAATGCTGCTGATGCCTTATTTTTCTTTTTTAATCCCATCTATCGTGGTTCTTGGGTTGCTATGATCGCTCTCATCTTGAGGCTACTTGCGATCTCCATGACATCGTTGACACTTTTCCATGGTACGCCTACTTCAGAGATGATAGCGACGGTAGCGTATTCTTTATTATCAGCATTGGCATTTGCCTTTTGTATAAGACCTTTGATATCCTTCATCTTTGCCAGCTTCCCGTTGAACTTGATAGTTCCATCCTTCGTCATCATTACTGAGTAATCCGTAGGTGCGATGGTCTTAGAACTCGATTCTGGTAACTCGATATTAATCTGAATCATCGAGGACGTCAGCATAAAAAAGATGAGTAGTAAGAATATGATGTCCGTCAAAGACGACATACTAAACTCTGCGCTGACCTTATTTCGCTTTTTCACTTGCTTGGGTTGTACGGTGTTATGCTGGTTCTTGCAGGAGATCCATAAACTCTAAGCTAGTACGCTCCATGTTGTAGATAACTTTCTCCACATTGGCTACAAGCAAGTTATAAGCTACGAAGGCGAAAATACCAACGAAGAGTCCAAAAGCCGTAGTAAGTAGAGCCTGATAGATACCCGCTGCTAGTACATCAGGAGTTACATTTTGTTCTGTAGCCATCGTACGGAAGGCTAAGATCATACCTGTTACAGTACCAAAGAATCCGATCATCGGAGCGGCTCCGGCGATACTCGCTAACGTGGAGAGATTTTTCTCGAGTTTGAAGACTTCTAGGTTACCTACATTTTCTATAGCAGCGTCTATGTCTTTTAGAGGTTTACCGATGCGCATCAGACCTTTCTCGATCATCCGAGAAACAGGTGTGTTTTTAGTAGCACAGAGTCCTTTCGCACCTTGTATATTGCCAGCGGCAACAGATGCGCGGATATTATCTACAAATGCTTGATCGATCTTACCTGCTTTCTTGATGGTACGCCAGCGCTCAAAAAAGATAGCAACTGCTATGACCGATAGTACAAGTAGGATACCTATGATGATAAGTGAAAGGATCCCTCCTTTCAAGATCAACTCAAGCAAGCCTTCCTTTACTGCGCCGTCTTCATCTTCTGCAGCCTGCCATAATATTAATCCGATAGAATTCATATCTAGAGTAAGTTTAGTCTTTAACGTTGTAAGCTTTGGCACTTAGTGCACCAAGTCGCGAAATTATAGAAAATCTTTTATATTACGAATTTTCATAATCTGTTATTATCTGATTTAAAGGCATTTAGTAAAATCATGAACTTCTTTGCTATAGATTGGTATACAGAAAGAGCAAAAAGCAAAAGACAGGCAGAGCTACTTTTTCTTGTTCATAATGTGATAATTGAGACCTTACCGCAGTGTACCGTTTCCCTTAAATGGAAGCTGCCTGTCTACGATTACATCAAATACCTTTGCTATATCAGTTACTTCAAGGATCATCTCTATATAGGGTTTACCCAAGGGAAACACCTTACACCAAGAGAAAGTCTGGACATGAAGAATACCAAACTAGTGGCTAAGTATTTTATCAGGGATGAAAAAGATATTTACGAAAGTGAACTAATAGAAATCCTTTTAGAGGCTGAGGCGTTACAAGTACGACTGTATAAAAAGTAGTATGTCTAAAAGAGAGGTGAACCCTATAGATGAAGACAAGATCGCGAAAAATCCGCATCTGCTGCCTTATGCCCATACTCTAGCTGGTGCCATCATCCGTCCGATCGATAAGGGCAGGACGAAAGGCGTAGCGATGACGGCGATGTACGAGCAAACTGCTGGTCAGCTCCATCAGATCAAGGATCAAGTTGAAAAGCTCATGGCGCAAGCTCAAGATATCCATGATCGGATAGATGTATCCGAGAAAGTTTATCTAGCCGACTGTAACTTCAAACCAGTCATGGGTCAGATCTATCAACTCTATGAAAAGAGTGATGGTTCCTGGATTGTATCTATGGTAACTCCTGAAGAATGGGGTGCCAACCCTCCTTATTATTTTCTAGCAACAGCGCGACTTCTTCATGATCATACATGGGAGATACTTGAGGTAAACAAGGAAAAACCCATCATAGAAACATAGTGCCGAGTGATTATCCTACTCAGGGTAAGTCAGGGTGATCACAATATCATCTAACTCATCGAACGGAGGCATCTCGATCTCTAACTTCCTTCCGCCCCAGATGCGATCAGATCCAGGAGTGGGAAGCCCCGTACCTGTAGCTGCATCTCTATAGTGTATCAGATAAGAGTTGTTATCATCAGATAAGTCTAACATAATAGGTGCCTTCTTGGGTAAGTAGATAATATAACCTACACCATTAGCTCCGAGACACCAAGCATCTCCTTCTATCGCATGATCCATAGGAGACATCTTATCTACAGACATGTAGTTGAATACTTCTAAGGCTTCTTTTGTCTGATCCCAAAGTCCATCACGACTTCTCCAGTCTTCACAATTCAGATCAGCTTCATCATACTTGTAGCCGAAGTACCACTCAACGCCGGCACCACCAGCCATGAGACTTCCCCAAAGAGTATGGATCCGCATAGTATCGTGATCAGGCTCGTCTTTATCCGGTACTGCTCCCTTCCAGTACTTCCCTATCTCATCCATATGTAAGACCCATGGATGATCGCTGGCTTTGGATTTTTCATAATAACCGAGGTGTACGTCATGAACAGTCATGGGATCATCAACTTGCATAGAAAGTCCATCTAATGGTTTGTATCCATACAAAGGATCGAGTATGGGATCTCTAGCAGCGGGCCAAGAGTGCGTATGTAAAAAGATAGGGTGATCATATGAGTCATGATCGTCGAACCAATCAGTCATAGCCTTCCGTTGCTCATCGGTCTGTGCTACGGGTGTAAATTCTGCAGGGCCATTCTCTTCACCAAGATTCCAAGTGAGAGCATTGAGATATCCGAATCGTGCGAGCAGCTCTCTATAATAAAGCTGACGCATAGGTCCAGTATCTCCGCTATCAAGCAGTGTTTCATTTTCTGTTTCTTGCAGTACAAATTGTATTGCTACACCTACAGACTGAGCATGAGCAAAAACGATGTCCCACTGAGCTAGCTTGCTTACATCAAATCTGTCAAAGACTTGATGGGATGTATAAGGCCATACATCACGGCCATCTCCTTTGATATTCATAGTGAGCATGTAGAGGGAGTTCATGCCTTTCTCAGAAAGATAGTTGATCGATCCTATGATGCCCTTTCCTTTTCCTTCTTGCCAAGTTGGATCACCAGAGCGCCAGTCCTTCACATGGGGCTCCCAGGTCTTTAGGAATTGAAGACTTGAATCTGAGCTATAGGTACCATCAAAATCTTTAAAAGCAAGAAAATTCTCTGGGCTGTTAGCTCCACCTTTTATATATGGATTGTCCGTATGGGACCATTTGAGGTAATGAGTGCCATCGTACTGGAGTCTTCCTAGGTTCGCCAGATCTTTATCAGATGAGGATTTGTGATATGTTACTTGAAAAGAGCCTGAGGTAGATCCCGATATGTCTACTTCCTCTAGATCGGAGATAGTTTGGAGATAGGCATTATCTCCTTGGTACATCTTAACTACATAGCTCCATTTGCCTTCTGTTGGTGGTGACCACTTTACTCTCCATACATCACCTGAAGAAGCACTCGTCTCTGCGGCCTCACCATCAGCTGCGAAAAAACCAGGTACATTATACTCAAGTCCATTTACATCTGTGAATACAGCCTCTAGTCTAAATGAAGTATAAGGATTGTCACTATCGTCTTCCGCAACTTCAGGGCCAGTAAAATCTAGTACGATAGGTTGATAGAGGTTGTAAACCTCTAGCGGACTTGAACAGGTTAAAAGCAGCAATCCAACTATGGCGCTTCCGCAAATGATACTAAGTTTCATAGGCTGAAGATAGGCCCTGCAGAACTTTTGTCATATAGGTCTTGCTACAGTTGAACTAATAGAGCCTAAAACAAAAAAGGCCTGTCATAAAGATGACGGCCTCTCTTGTATCAAATAATAGGGTAATAAATTTTATCTCTCGAAGACTAGCTTCCATCTTTATGGACATCTAGTACTGATAAGTATTTTTTGCTCCTTATCATCGAACAGACATATATAAGACAGCGTAAATCAGGTAGTCCACTACACATATTAAAGGTATTTTACATATATAAATAATTATATAAGTGGAAGTTAGATATCAAATGTTAAAGCTTAGGGCTTTTTTGCGCACTTGGACGTCATTTGGGCAATCTTATTGTATTAACCTTGTTTTTTCAGGTCTCTTGTCGTAAATTGATGAGCAAATACTATAATCATGACTCTAATTCTATGGCTCGTAGTCGGAATTGTTGTTGGCATCCTAGCTAAACGCGTAATCCCGACCTTAGACAAAAGCAATTGGCTATTTGCTGCTTTAATTGCTATCGTTGGTGCTTTCACAGGCGGATTTGCTGGTGAGATCAGCGGTGCAGGACAATCTTATGTTGCAGAAACTATTGTAGCAGTGATCGGTGCAGTAACTGTTCTTTTCTTCTTTAGACAGTATATGTCTGATGTAAAATCAGCAGAGACTGCTAAGTAAAAAGACGCTTATAGCTTAGATTTTACTTTCCCACTCAAAGAAATCCTGTTGTATTAGTAACTGACCTTTGGTCAGCCTAAGACACGTATGCCTTCCTTTCGACAACAGCATAGTAGCCTTTGTCTAAAGGAAGGTATCCTTGATCATAACAGAAGTGGTAGATCTTACCGCCTTTGGTCTCATAGACATTTGTAAAGTATGTAAAGTTGAAGCCGGCCTTCAGCATATCATCTTTATGCACCTTCGTCTTACCTCTAGGATTTAGCTTGCGCAATATTCGATTGTTCTTGCGCAGGATGTTGTTAACATTTCGTACCATCTTGGTGCGATCACTATTGAGCTTGTTGTTGTATACAGACCTACACTGATCACCACAAAATTTTTTGTCCTGTCGCCCGACAAATCCAGTCCCGCACTCTATACAAACTTGTTTAGCCAAAACTCAATAATGTTTATTCATTATTAGAAAGATATAAAATAAGTAAATACTATCTAAAGAAAGAGAGTATTGATGCGACCTGTTACTTTAGATGTATGATAAGATATCTATCAGTTGGTATGAACCAAGCTTATATATACGTTATCTTGTCATCCAAGATTTTATCCTACTATGACTTCTAATCTACAACTTACTTCTGAAGAATTAATCGCCTATGAAGATCGATATGGCGCTCATAATTATCACCCTCTACCAGTTGTACTGAGCAAGGGAGATGGAGTCTATGTCTGGGATGTCGAAGGGAAAAGGTATTATGATTTTCTATCTGCCTACTCAGCGGTTAATCAAGGGCACTGTCACCCAAGGATCGTAGATGCGATCAAGAATCAGGCCGGCCAACTAGCCCTCACCTCGAGAGCCTTTTATAACGATAAGCTTGGCTTGTATGAAAAGTATATCACTGAGTTTTTTGGTTTTGACAAGGTCCTTCCCATGAATAGTGGTGCAGAAGCTGTAGAGACTGCCATGAAGATCTGCCGAAAATGGGGTTATGAGAAAAAAGGAATCAAGAATGGCGAAGCTGTAATCATAGTCTGTGGAAAAAACTTCCATGGTAGGACGATTACCATTATCTCTTTTTCGAGTGATCCTGATGCTAAAGGTAATTTTGGCCCCTACACTCCAGGCTTTGTCTCCATACCTTATAACGATCTACCCGCTTTCGCAAATGTCATCAATGAACATGGTGAAAACATAGCAGGCGTGATGGTAGAGCCGATACAAGGTGAAGCTGGTGTCAATGTGCCAGATGATAACTTTATTCCTGGCCTAGCTCAACTGTGTGATGAACATAACATCCTATTCATAGCAGATGAAATCCAAACTGGCTTAGCTCGAACAGGAAGTATGCTTGCCATCTGCGGCGACTGCACTTGTACGCATAAATGCGAACAACAAGCGTCTTATACAAAACCAGATATCCTCATACTAGGAAAAGCACTGTCTGGAGGTGCCTATCCAGTATCGGCAGTATTAGCTGATGATAAGATCATGGAGGTTATCAAACCTGGCCAACACGGTTCTACTTACGGTGGAAATCCAATGGCTTGCACAGTAGCCATGACAGCTCTCGATGTGTTATTAGATGAACAACTGATGGTCAACGCTAGAAAACTAGGGGAACTCTTTAGATCTAGAATGCAAGCTCTTGTTGACAAATACGCTCTCGTCAAGCTAGTAAGAGGTAAGGGATTACTGAATGCTGTAGTCATCAACGACAGCCCTGATAGTAGCACAGCATGGGATATCTGTGTATCCATGTCTAAAGAAGGACTGCTTGCGAAGCCTACTCATGGCAATATTATAAGATTCGCTCCACCACTTGTGATGACTGAAGAACAGATCCATGAGTGTTGTGATATCATAGAAGAAGTGATCCGACAGTACGAGGCTTAATAATATCCTAATGACAAGACATAGGACTGATTGAGTAACTAGTGTTCCTTAATTTAGGATCTCTATGAAGCATCGTTCTCTTTGGATCCTACCTTCTTTTCTTGTTCTCGTATTCTTACTAGAACTTTCTGGAGTACTACATATATCATATTTGCAGATCAAGACGCATGAGCTGAAGTGGACACACTTAGACTATGGTTACTTTCCTAGAGACGGCGACATCTTCACGATTGGTGAGACCGTGAGTAACTACAATTATGAAGATGCCCTGATCGCTATCAATCCATCCTATGATCAACTGCTATCTCGGGATGTAGATGAGATCAGTGAAGAGCGAGGCTATATAGATTATATAGATCCTAAAGGTAGATCGCTTTATACAGATGACTACGTGATACAACTTTGCCTCGACAAAGAAGGCCTAGAAATCAGGGACTCTACCATGTTTAGAAAAGTAGGAGAAATCGAAATCCTCGGATACTACGAACTGTACGATCGCTCTACTGGAGATCTGGTCTACCAGAATGGTAACGAGAAATGGTGGATAAGAGACAAGATGACTTTTTATGGTTTTTCACGTAGGTCCTTCATTAAAAATAAGATGGATGAAATCTGGTTAGCCCAGGTCAGCAATCAAGCGGCATCTTTTGTGGATGAATATGAGAGACCGGGTTTTATAACCATGTCCCACAACTTACCCTCATTTGAAATCCCTACAGACGAAGACTTCGATAAAATAGAACAAGCGATTTTACCAGAAAAGGAATAACCCTTTTTACCTTACTTCCATGAAGAAAGTGAGAGTAGGGATATTCGCTTCTGGCAGAGGAAGTAACGCTCAGAAGATCCATCAATACAGTCAATCTGAAGAGTCATCTTACGAAGTATCTCTTATCGTAAGTAACCGGAAAAAAGCGGGCATACTTGGCTATGCCAAGCAAGAGGGACTACCCTATCACAAGATCTCACGTACATCGCTTTATGATACTGACATGCTCCTTACAGAACTAACGGAGTATAAGATCGACCTGATCGTACTTGCTGGTTTTTTACTGCTGATCCCTCCATATATCATAGAAGCCTATCCAAAGAAGATCATCAATATCCATCCAGCTCTACTGCCGAAGTATGGTGGTCAGGGAATGTATGGGATGTATATCCATGAAGCTGTTAAATCAGCACAAGAAAAAACAAGTGGGATAACGATACACTTTGCTGATGAGGCTTATGATGAAGGGCAAGTGATCTTTCAAACGCAGAAGAACATAGAACACTGTAATACTGCAGAAGAGATAGCTCTAGAGGTGCTACAACTAGAGCATCATTTTTATCCGCGAGTGATCGAAGGGCTAAGTAAAAGACTGTGAATAACGAGAATAGAAGGAGAGATATAATACCTCAGCCTTCATTCCCCGGACAAGAAAGTAGTCCAGAATGAGATTGTCTAAAAATCTGTTCTATTAAATTTTCACTGTACCTCCGAAGGAACTCCTGTGTTTAGGTATGCAACTTACGTTGCCACATTCTCCCTTGAAGAAGACGATCAACTGGACTTGTCAACCACAACAAACTTTCTATACTTCTTTTAAAAAAAAGGAACCGCGACTGGTCAAAAAGACCAATCAACAGTTACCTCTAACGTACCTATACTTTTGAGACGATATCTTTTATCGTTGATACAAATATATATCCTAAGTATACCCAAGCACTGGTCAGTTATACTGTACTAATTATACAACAAAAGGTACGTTTGAAGTGATAAATCTCAGCTACCATCCTGATTATCAGGATTTTACATTATTACTTAATCAACATCATGTGTCGATTATTTTAATCTTAGAGAGGATGTTTATATCCCGTCGAGATCTTCCGATATTGTTCTTCCCATTTCTTTACAGTTTAAGATGTTCAAGTGGCAGTGAATCTCAAACTTAAAAAGCGGATAAGGATATAATCTAGACAAGGAGTAGTAAGCGCTTCAACTAAACAATGGCACTCAAAAGCTAAAATCTTTCATATATTACTCTTTCTCACGTGATTAAGAATACACTTTTGATAGGAGAAATACTATATCAGCTATATCTGGGCGTAAAGCGAGGAGAGAGTGTACCTAAAAGTCTGGATCCTAACGATCTTATAAGAAATCTTACTAACAACGAAAGTATTTCTTCAAATAACATAAATCACAATACAAAACAACGCGATGCTATTAGATTTTTAGATTCTGCCTTACCCTCACTTCTTAAAATAAATGAAACTGCCACTAAATCTGAACTAAGTAGAGGAATCTTTCAAGCTAAAAAGTTACTTCTGGCGGCAGAGATATTAAACTATTCACTTTTAAAACATGCCGCAGTTTTCGTAGCAGAAAGAGCTATAAAGGTTGGTAAAAAATATTCTGTTTTAGAAGTAGTTTTTCAAGCTAATAAAATTCTATATACCAAGAGAAGATTTTTTAAAAACAAGAAAAAAATAGTTGCGTCATACCAAGAATTCGAAACTTATCTTGAATACTACAAAATAGAGCGGTCTATTGAAAGAGATTATTTGGAAATGGTCATCAGAGATGACCAAAGCGCTTCTCACAACATAGAGACAGCCAAACTATGCGGCGAAATTCTTGAAAAATATCGCACTTACTTTCATAAAATTCCTTCTGTTTTGTTTCACGATATATTTTTTAGTCTGCAATATTTGAAGGCTTCACATGAAAAGTCGATGGGTGAAGTTTATCAAATAGCCTGTTCAAAAACTGAGTATTTTTTAAATTTAGACTTCAAGTTTATTCCTGGTTTGAATCATGGATATAGTCTCCAAATTATTTATCTGATTCAAATAAAAGCATATGAAAAAGGAGAAACAGTACTCAAAGAAGCTAATGAAGTGTTGCCAAAAAACACCTTAGGAAGTTTTAATTTTCTGCGCAGCGTCACTGTGCTAAAGCTCCATAAAGGAGATTATGAAGAGGCTATATCCTTAGTTTTTAAGATATTAAATCACAAGAAATTTAATTTAATGTCACCAGTTTTCAAAAGAGACTGGTTTCTATATGAAGCATATGTCAATCTTTTGATAGAAACTGGACATGCAACATATGAAGGACGTCGCAGAAGGTTTAGCATACAAAGATTTATCAACGATCTGCCAGGTTATTCTAAGGACAAGAAGGCGATGAATATCCCAATACTCATAGCTCAGATGCTCTTTTTTATAACTCGAAAACAATACAATAAGGCAATAGATAGAATAGAATCTCTAGGAAAATATACATCTCGATACCTTAGAAATGATGAAACCTTCAGAAGTATGTGTTTTATAAAAATGATACTTGAGATACCTAAGTGGAGTTTTAATCAACTTAGAGTTGAGAGAGCCACTGCAGATCTATATCAAAGGTTACTTGCTTCAGAGATGGATCTCATCAATCAACCCTTTGAGATCGAAGTGATCCCATATGAAACTCTCTGGGAGATCATTATGAACGAATTAAGACCCGATCATAATTATGTTCCTAAAAAGTCGAGAGGTACTTCAACTGAAAAGAGAGGATTAAGACAAGCTAGTTAGTATGCTATATTCTAATTAACGGTATTGTCGACCGTTATAAAAGACAAGGGATACACCAAACATAGAAAGTGAGTCTTCTCGAAAGTCGCTGACTCCTATATCATCGGCAAATGCGGATAAGTCATATGATCCTAATGGGATCTGGTAGTACGGCTTGATTAATACTGAGACTAAGTCGCTCTTCTGTACTTGCCAGATCAATTGTAATCTTATGGCTAGCTGTCTTTCGCTTACCAGTGAAAGATCATTATTACCGATCGGTCGCTCTATACCTAGTCTTTGTGAGTGTAGAGCGGTGCCGATGCCATACTTATCGAAGTAATGCTCTATGCCGACATGGTAACTATTAAGTGCAAAACGATATGTGCGATCGATGAAAGCATCGCTACTTGGTACGAAAGCCAAAGCGGATTTGTCTTGTGCCATCGTCTCCCAGCCAAGTTCTATGCCTGTATTAGCAAGTCTGTATCTTACTCCTAGTTGTATACCATGGACAACACTGAGAGAGCCAAAAGGCTCAGAGATGTTAGCTCCTGCCGGTTGCCAATCTGCAAGTATCTGATTAACAGTAGACAACTGTGGGAACGAGATGCCATAGCCTACTTTGATATTGACTTGTGCCAGCGTAGAGATAGCAAGGTTGATGAACAACATCATCATAATAAATGAACGTAAGGCAGGAGTAAATTTCACGGCACCAATGTATGCAAAAGAAGGGCTTGTATGGGCTTATAGAATTAAAGCATTTACGAAAGTGAAACTGATCATCTATCTTTCAAGCCTGTATGACCTTACCTAAGCTTGCATATGAAGTCGCTCTGTCGAAGATCAAGGGTCTTGGTCCTATCATGGGTCGACAGCTAGTGGCGCACTGTGGTGATATGAGCGCCGTCTGGCAAGCTTCAGAACAAGCTCTTAGGAAAATACCGGACATCAGCGAAAGTGTGATTAAGGAGATCCTCTCTTCTCAACCCGAAGATTTGGCTCTACCAGACTTAGAGTTTTGTGAAAAGGAAGGCGTACAGATCACGACATACTTAGATGACAACTATCCTGCAAGATTCAAGCATATACCTGATGCTCCGCTACTCTACTTTTCCAGAGGTGAGTGGGACGAACAACACAAGCGAACAGTGGCCATCGTCGGCACTCGAAAGCCTAGTCCATATGGAGTACAGATCTGCGAGCAACTGGTGGAAGATCTCATACCATATGATGTCCAGATCATCAGCGGTATGGCTTACGGGATAGATAGTATCGCCCATAAGATGTCCAATCAAAACAAGATCCCCAACATAGCTGTCATGGGCACTGGCATGGACGTCATCTATCCCGCAGCTCATCGCGGACTCTATAACGAGATCCAAAAGAACGGTGCCATCATAACGGAGTATCCGATAAACATGAGAACGGACTGGGAGAACTTTCCTCGACGGAATCGGCTCATCGCAGGACTCGCCGATGTCATCATCGTCGTCCAATCAGCAAAGAAAGGGGGCTCTCTGATAACAGCTGATTTCGGCAACCAATATTACAAGGATGTCTTTGCTATCCCCGGAAGAATAAACGACGCTGCTTCTGAAGGTTGTAATGGGCTAATCAAGCAAAGTAAGGCGCACCTATATCAAAGTATAGAAGATATCGCCTACATTATGAACTGGACACCTGGTGATACCAAAAAGGATAAGCAGGCTTCATTATTCGTCGAGTTAAGTGAACAAGAACAACAGATCGTCGACCTACTTAGGACCAAAGAAGAGGTCGGTGTAGACTGGCTGCATCATCAAGCCAAGATACCCCTCAGTGAACTTGCCTCGCTCTTGCTTAACTTAGAATTTAGCGGAGTGATCCGATCCTTACCTGGCAAACTTTATACAATATCATAACATCGACATGATAGATGTACAAGAGATAAGAGTAGATTAGTGTACAAATAAGAATCATGTCTACGAAGTCTCTCTTGTTCATTCTGTGCGTAGTCGTATGCGGCAGTTGTGTAAGTAAAAAAGACACCTTTAAGAGCATCCCTACTGCTAATAAAACGGGGGTAAAGAATATCATCCTTCTCATAGGAGATGGTATGGGTCTGACTCAGCTAAGTGCAGGTACTTTCGCTTTCGCAAATACTTCACACTTCGAAAGAATCAAGCATATCGGTCTACACAAACCCTATGCTTCAAATGCGCTCATCACCGACTCTGCGGCTGGAGCCACGGCATTTGCCTGTGGTCAAAAAACCTATAATGGAGCCATAGCTGTCAATGCAGATACGATCCCTATCCCTACTATACTCGAAGAAGCTGAAGAGAGAGGTCTATCTACAGGGCTTATAGCTACTTCTTCTATCACTCATGCAACACCCGCTTCATTTATAGCTCATAATAAGTTTCGTAAAAACGCTGAGGAGATCGCCGAAGACTTCTTAAAAACCGAGATTGATTTATTCATCGGTGGTGGTCGCAAGCACTTCGACGCGAGAAGTCATGATGATCGTGACCTTCTCTCAGAGTTGAGAAAAAAAGAATACATCGTAAGCTCTTACTTCGAAAAGGAGCTAAAAGAACTCACAGTAGATCCTACTAAAAACTTCGCTTATCTCACAGCCAGTGAAGAGCCTCTCCGCAGAAGTGAAGGGCGAGATTACTTACCGCTGGCCACAAATATCGCTCTAGACCATCTTTCAAATCATGGTGATGAGGGTTTTTTCTTAATGGTAGAAGGATCCCAGATAGACTGGGGAGGACATGCTAATGATATCGATTGGGTGCTAAGTGAATGGGAAGAATTTAATGGCATCGTGGGAAGAGTCTTGGACTGGGCAGCTGCTGATGGAGAAACTCTCGTTGTGATTACAGCTGATCATGAGACTGGAGGTCTGGCGATACAGCAGGAATCAGAAATAGGTAATATCACTGCTGCCTTTACATCCAACTATCATACGGGAACACTTATACCTGTGTATGCATTTGGTCCAAAGGCAGAAACCTTCGGAGGTATATATGAGAATACAGCCATCTATAACAAAATGAAAGACGCTTTTGGCTGGTAGTAGTCGCGATCGGTGTCTAGCCTACTACTCTTCGTCGTCTTTGGTAAGCTCTCTTTGAAGCTCTTCCATCATGACATAATCTATGCTTTCTTGCAGCGTAGGGATGATAGTCAAGATAGTCTGTAGCCTTGATATCTCTATCAATTTTGTCACCGCAGGATGAGTAACGTTAGTCAGAACAAAAGCTCCATAGCCATTCCATAATCGATTAGCCGTTAGGATAGCACTCAAGCCTGAAGAGTCGACATACTTCACATCAGCCATATCAAATATCAAATGCTGCACACCTTCGTTGCGAAGGAAGACGAATTCGCTCTTCACATCCGGCGCAATTACTGAGTTCAGATTTTCCTCTTCTAACTTGAGAACTGAGTACTTATCCTTTTTTTCTAAACTGATCTTCATAGTGAGTAGTCTTTTCCTAACACTCGCTCAATAAAAGAGTGTTAATTTTTTTAGTCGAAAGGCTGCAAATATAGGCGATGTCAGCTAAAATCCTATGAGAAAGTGACTACACCCCATCCTGAAGAGCAAAAGAACCTCAGACTTGAAGGAGCTTCAGAGATGATGTTAAATCAACGTTGAATTTCTGTTTATTACACATTATGATTATCTTTAATGTGTTATGCGTGGACATGACAAATGTTGTATAACAAAAGCGGATAAACTGACACTTCTTTCCATGTCAAAAACAATACCTGACAAATGAACAGAAAAACGCGCTTGGCACGTTTTTGTTAAGAAATGTGTAAGTGTCAGTTTTGACGCACAACTTAAACCGCATCTGCGTCTTTTATTTAGTATACTTGCTTAGGCAGCACGTTGAGGGTTTAAATGAAACTACATCTAAGGAATTGAGATCTAGAATCTCGAAGACTAGATGCAAGAACGAAAGAAAATGAATAGGAAATTTTCACCAAAGGTCAAAAAGATCATCTCCCTGAGTCGAGACGAAGCCGTCAGACTAGGTCATGATTATATCGGGACAGAGCACTTGTTGCTTGGCATGCTCAAAGAGCAAGACAACATAGCGGTTAGAGTACTCAACTCGCTACAGATAGATCTCGATCAACTTAAGTATAGAGTAGAAGAATCTACCAAGAGCAATAAGGCAGATAACACTAATCTGAACGTGGGCAACATCCCTCTTAACAAGCACGCTGAGAAGGTACTCAAAGTCACTTTCCTAGAGTCCAAGCTTTTTAAGAATGATGAGATCAATCCAGAGCACCTCATGCTCTCGATCCTCAAGCATAGAGATAATCTCGCTTGTAAGATCTTAGATCACTTTGATGTGGATTATGATGGTTATAAAACAGAGCTAGAATATGTCTTGCAGGAGCAAGATGGAGGATTCGAATATATCACCGACTCTGCTGCCGATGCGGACATACCACTAGAGGAGGAAAGTTCTTATAGTTCAAGATCCTCAAGAAGAGGAAGCACGAAGTCCCGCACGCCAGTCCTCGATAATTTTGGACGTGATGTAACAAGATTAGCTGAAGAAGGAAAACTCGATCCTATCATCGGAAGAGAAACCGAGATAGAAAGAGTATCACAGATACTTAGTAGAAGGAAAAAGAATAATCCGGTACTGATCGGAGAACCAGGTGTGGGTAAGACGGCTATCGTCGAAGGTCTTGCACTTAGGATCCATCAGAAGAAAGTATCTAGGACACTTTATGATAAGCGCATAGTCATGTTGGACTTAGCAGCTCTCGTAGCAGGCACCAAGTACAGAGGCCAGTTCGAAGAGCGAATGAAAGCTATCATGAATGAGTTGGAAAAAACTACTGATGTCATCCTCTTTATCGACGAGATCCATACGATCATCGGAGCTGGAGGGTCGACGGGATCACTTGATGCCTCTAACATATTCAAGCCAGCACTTGCAAGAGGCGAGTTACAGTGCATCGGTGCTTCTACTCTCGATGAGTACAGACAGTACATCGAGAAAGATGGTGCTCTTGACAGAAGATTTCAGAAGGTACTAGTAGAACCGCCATCACCAGATGAGGCGATCCATATACTCAACAATATCAAGTCGAAGTATGAGGAGTTTCACAATGTAGAGTATACTGACGATGCTATCAAAGCATGTGTGCACATGAGTGATAGATATATCAGTGATCGACATCTGCCAGATAAGGCGATAGATATCCTAGATGAAGTAGGTGCTAGAACGCATCTGAAAAATATCCATGTACCTAAGTACATCGAGGATCTAGAAAAACAGATCGAGGAGATCCGTGAAAAGAAAAATCAGGCGGTCAAGAATCAGCAATATGAGAAGGCTGCAGATCTCAGAGATAATGAGAGCAAACTATTCAAGAAGCTAGAACAAGCCAAAAAAGAATGGGACGAAGAGTCCAAGACTAAGAAGTACCCAGTTGGTGAAGAAGAGATAGCTGAGATAGTTGCTATGATGACTGGCATACCTGTGAAAAGAGTAGCACAGACTGAAAGCAATAAGCTAGTCGGCATGTCAGATGATATTAAAAAGGAGATCATCGGACAAGATGAGGCTATCATCAAGGTTACCAAAGCTATACAGCGTAATAGAGTTGGTCTAAAAGACCCGAAGAAGCCTATCGGATCTTTCATCTTCCTAGGACCAACTGGAGTAGGTAAGACAGAGTTGGCTAAGGCTTTGGCGAGATACTTATTTGATACTGAAGATGCACTTGTACGTATAGATATGAGTGAGTACATGGAGAAGTTTAGTATCAGTAGATTGATAGGAGCTCCTCCGGGATATGTAGGTTATGAAGAAGGTGGCCAGCTTACTGAGAAGGTAAGAAGAAAGCCATATTCTGTCATCTTGCTTGATGAGATAGAAAAAGCGCACCACGATGTATACAACATCTTACTGCAAGTTCTTGACGATGGTCAGTTGACAGATGGATTAGGACGTAAGGTGGACTTTAAGAATACGCTGATCATCATGACATCTAACATCGGTGTGAAGAAGCTCAAGGACTTTGGTCAAGGAGTTGGATTCTCTACAAGTGCGCGTCAGGATAATGCAGAAGATCATTCGAAAGCTATCATCGATAAAGAACTTAAGAATAGATTCTCTCCGGAGTTTCTTAATAGGATAGATGATACTGTGATCTTCAACAGCTTAGAGAAATCACACATCCTCAAAATAGTAGATATCGCGCTTAAAAATCTAGACAAGCGTCTAGATCATATGGGCTACACAGTCAAATTAAGCAAAGCAGCGAAAGAGTTCTTAGCGGAAAAGGGATTTGATCCAGCATATGGAGCAAGACCGTTACACAGAGCTATACAGCGGTACATAGAAGATCCGCTAGCAGAAAAAATACTTTCACTAGGTAATAAGCAAGGACTTCACTTCAAGATAGGTCATAGTAAAGGTCAAGAAGAGCTTACGATCACAGAAGTGAAAAAAGAGAAAGAAAGTGAGGCAATGAATGAATAAATCTTTCATTCTAGCATCTTATCTTTCGAGAACTAAGGTTGATATAAGTTTCAATTCATCCTTATTGACAGACCTGTATACTTATAGGAATACCTATAGGCAGGAACTTTATTACAATTGACTATTATTGTACAGTAAAAGAAAGACCACTTTATTCACATTAACAAAAACATTTGAGAAAAGGCAGAAGACGATCATTTAAACCGGTTAAGAAAGAACCAGAATTCAGAATTAACCAATTTATCCGGGTCCCTATCGTCAGGTTAGTTGGCGACAATGACGAGATGGAAGCTATCAGTGCCGCAGCTGGACGCACTATCGAACCCGAAGTGTATCAAACCAAAGAAGTCCTAGATTGGGCCAAAGAGATGGAATTAGATCTTGTAGAGATAAGCCCAAAGGCAGATCCACCGGTCTGTAAGATCATAGACTATCAAAAGTTTCTTTACAACAGAAAGAAAAAAGCCAAAGAGCTAAAGGCAAAAACTGTTAAGACTGTAATCAAGGAAATTAGATTTGGTCCTAATACAGATGATCATGACTTTAACTTTAAACTCCGCCATGCCAAGAAGTTTTTAGATGAGAACTGTAAGGTGAAGGCTTATGTACATTTCAGAGGAAGAAGTATCGTATTCAAAGACAGAGGAGAACTTCTATTACTTAGATTTATCAAGGAGCTCGAAGAACACGGCGCTGTAGAAAACCTTCCTAAGCTTGAAGGAAGACGGATGAACGTGATGATCAGTCCACTCAAGAAAAAGAAGAAGTAACCTCTTCTTCTAGACTACTTAAACTGGATCGTTTTTATAGGTGATATCTGAGATACCACTAGGCTAGGTATGGTCATAAAGACTACTACCACTAGGACGGTACCCACATTGATCAATATTATGGACCAAAGATCAAACTCTATCGGCACCTCACTCAGATAGTAGTCGGCCTCTCTCAGCTTCACAAGGCCAGTATACTTTTGAATAAGGCAGAGAACAATAGCAATGATATTACCCAATATCACTCCCTTGATGATAATTCTAGCTGCGCTGATGATAAATATCATACGGACCGACCAGTTAGTTGCCCCGACAGCTTTGAGTATACCGATCATCCTAGTGCGCTCTAGCACAAAGATGATAAGAGCAGTGACCATATTGATAAGTGCTACGAGAGTCATCAAGATGATGATGACGCGTTCATTAATATGTGTAAGCTCTAGCCAATGAAAGATCTGGCCGAATTTACTTTTAACCGTCTCACTATAGGTAGCTGGCGGCAGTAACTCGAAGTAAATAAAGTCATTAATGAGCTCAGTATCTCTTGGGTCATCTACGAATACCTCAAGTCCAGACACTTGGTTCGGGGACCATCCTAATATCTCTTGGAGCACCCTACTATCGATTAATGCAAACCTGCGATCATACTCGTCGAGGCCAGTGTTATAAACTCCTGATATCGTAAATTGTCTTTTGACTGGCTCTTCATCTAGCATGAAGTTGACATTGACACGCTGACCTACTTCATAGCCCATGCGGCTAGCTGTGCGTTGAGATACGACCATGTCTCTAGAAGGTTCGGTAGAACTCAGATCGACAAACTCGCCTTCCTTCATATAACTAGACATCCGAGCGATATCGTAATCAACTCCAACTCCTTTCATCAAAAGGCCTTCAAATTGTTTCTTATCTGCCACGATGCTTGGTACAACGATAAATGACTCTACATGTGCCACTCCACCTTGAGAATTAGTGATAGGCACTTCTAGCCCATATATGTCCTGATCGGTTGGGCGAGCGTAAGAGATGGACTTAATTCGCTTGATGGTATCTATGAGGGATGGTTCTGCATTCAGAGGAACTAGCTCAAAAGAATCACCAGACAGACCATCCGTGATATGGATATGGCCCCAAAAATTAAAGACTTTCTCGGAGATTTGATTCTTGAATCCAGTGATGATGGTAGTCGTCACGATCATCACCATCATACTGAGTGCGATAGCCGCGATGGCTATCTTCATAATTCTACCGGAAAATGTACCTGCAGTACTCTCCCCTATCCTATTAGCTATATATCGCTCAAATTGCATTAGAGTGCGGCAAGATAAATGAATTTGCGCCACGAAATGATAGGACTTGATACAGTCTAAGAGGATAAGAGATTGCTTACTTTTGCGGCTTATCAGTAACCGATATGGATTTTATAGAAGAGCTTGAATGGCGAGGTATGCTTCACGACAGCACTCCAGGTATCAAGGAATATTTAGCAGGAGGTATGCGCACAGGTTATATCGGATTCGACCCTACGGCACCATCTCTGACGATAGGTAACTACGTGCAGCTTATGATCCTCGCTTTCTGGCAAAAGAGTGGTCATCAACCTATCTTCTTGTTAGGTGGTGCGACTGGTAGGATAGGTGATCCCAGTGGCAAAGACAAAGAGCGAAAGCTAAAAACTGAAGAAGAACTAGATCACAATCTATCTTTTCAAAAAGAACAAGCTGCCAAGTTCCTCAACTTTACTGATGGTCCTAACAAGGCTCTCATGGTGAACAACCATGACTTCTACAAGGAGATGAACATCCTCGACTTCTTGAGAGATGTAGGCAAGAATCTCACCGTCAACTATATGATGAGCAAAGACAGTGTCAAGAATCGTCTTGAGACTGGCTTGAGCTTTACCGAGTTCAGTTATCAGCTTCTTCAGGCCAATGACTTTCTAGCTCTCTATAGAAAGCATGACTGCCGCATACAGATGGGTGGCTCCGATCAATGGGGGAATATCACATCAGGTACTGAGTTCATCAGAAGGAATATAGAAGGGGGAAAAGCTTATGCCATAACGACTCCACTGCTGACTAAGGCTGACGGTAAGAAGTTTGGCAAGTCCGAGGAGGGGAATATTTGGCTCGACCGAAAGCTGACTTCTCCTTATAAGTTCTATCAGTTTTGGCTCAATGCAGATGACGCAGATCTCCCCAAGTTCATGAGGTACTTTTCCTTCAAAGAAAGAAGTGAGATCGAAGATCTTGAGCAATCCACCGACCCTAGGAGTTTGAAAAAAATCCTAGCCGAAGAACTAACTGTGCGGATACATGGGCAGGAAGACTTCAAAGCTGTGAAGGATGTATCGGAGATACTCTTTAATAAAAAGGCTTCGCCAGAGATGCTTAGATCGCTTTCGCAAATGTCTTTACAAACCATCGGTCAGGAGATCCCAAGTTTTGAGATACAAGGAGATATCATCAGCAACCAGGTAAGTCTGGGTGAGTTACTATCAGATCATACTGATATATGTAGCTCAAAGGGAGATGTCAAACGCGCAGTGCAAAACAATGCCCTCTCTATCAACAAAGTGAAGGTCTCAGACCCTGCCCACATGGTCACGAGTGAAGATCTACTGCATGGTAGCCATATCATGATCGAGAATGGTAAGAAAAATAAATTTCTCATCTCTATCAAGTAATCACGTTGGCTCAACCATATGTTATAGGAGTAACTGGTCGGAGTGGAAGTGGCAAGACTTCTCTCGTCCGCTTGATACAGCAAGCCTATGGACCTGAAAGGGTTACTATCCATACCATGGACAACTATTACAAGTCAAGCGATGATCAATGCCTAGATGAAAAAGGAATCAAGAACTTTGATCTCCCTGATTCATTTGTCAAAAGCAAGTTTTGTGACGATCTGAAAAAACTTGCTGCTGGAGAAGATATCCTCATACGGACTTATGACTACACGATCGAAGGAAGCTCAGATGAGGTCGTTATCAAGAGCGCTCCTGTTGTTATAGTTGAGGGATTATTCATCTATCACTATGAAGAGGTGAGCTCTCTTCTAGATTACAAAGTCATGGTAGATCTACCTCTAGATATAGCCTATGAGCGAAGGCTCAAGAGAGATGTCGAAGAAAGAAATTATACTGAGGAAGAAACACACTATAGATATATGGGGCATGTCGAGCCCGCCTATATAAAATATATCTCGCCACATAAGACTTCCATGGATCTGTTAGTTGACAATCGAGAAAGTCTAGATGAAGGATTAAGAGTTATCCGAGACAAAATCGATGAACAAATCTAAATTGCTTGAGTTGGTAACCACTTGTTAGAACCTCTTACCAGCTTGTATACCGATCAATATAATAGAGCCTTCACCTGTAGGCTCGCCGACGGTCCGGACGTTCCACTCAAATCCAAAGCTTATCGCTGGTGAGATAAAGAAGCCGCCATCAGTTAAGAAGGTATATCCTAGAGAGGCTGTGGGTTGTATCACTGTGATCGAAGTCTCTCCTATCTCTGATCCTCCTTGAGTACCAACGTTGGCCCACTCCACATCACTAAACCACACATCTGTCCTAATCCCCCAGTTCCAACTGGCACGGCTGTCAGAGAAGTACTTCCTATACCCAACGGATCCACCAAATCCACTACCCTCCTCTTCATCTTGTACACCAAGATCTCGATGATCAAAGATGTTAGCACCTAGCCGAAAAGTAAGTGCGGCAGAGGCTCCGATGTGATGGTCATATGAGATCCCAGGGATGATACCTGTCGGGTAGATTTGTAATTCGGCAGAAAGGTCACCAGTATGCTGACTCGATAAGAACCAAGAAATCAGGAGTAAAAAAGCTGTAATAAGTTTTCTCATACTAGTTCATCTATTGCTCCATCTAAATTCCCTGCATATCCTTCATCGAAGTAGGATTTGTCTGAAGCCATGATAATGATAAAGAGGATGATATTAACGAAGATGACGAAGTAGTTCGTGATATTTCCAGCTTTAGCAGCCATACCACTTTCTTTATCCATCGTAATAATGACGATCTGAAATATCACAGAAACAGTACTCGCTATCAAAGCTGCTAAACACACCTTCACTCCATACTTTTTGCCCATGATAATCAACAGACCTGCTATGGCATAAAAGATCGAAGCCAGCAAACCAATGATACCAAGTCTAACGATCCACTTTTTATAATAATCAGAAAAGGTGAGCATATTATCCAAAGATCCAAATAGACCTTCAACCATAGCTATGCCTGCACTATCTTCTTCACTAAGTGGCTCATACTCCCTCTCGACTTCGGATGAAGAACTATCCATATCACTACTGGCATCAGTAAGGTCTCCTTTTGCCCTGCCTAGTTCTTTACTCATCTCTTGTTCAATATTCTCGAACTGTCCTGACATCTCATCTAAAGAGCTAGGAGTATTAATCTTCTGGACATTCTGTAGAACTCCACATCCGCCAAAAAGCAGCATAACTACTCCGATGACTGTGGCCCACGTTGGTAATGACATATTGATCCTTTCTATTGATTAGAGATAACAAGATAAGCAGTCGTGCTCATATATAGGATATGTATATATATGATGTAGAAAGACTCATTTACGAAAGTGGAATATGGCTCATGATAATAGCCCTCTATCTGTCTCGTTAGATTATGACCGATGACAAAGTTTCTCAAAATAATTGGAACAGCTCTTCTTGGCATATATGTGTTGGGATGCACGGTTTTATACATCATACAGGATGATATCATCTTCAGGCCGACACCTCTTGACGAGCATACTTCATATCGATGGGGCAAGGAAGTCTTTATCGACGTAGATGAGGATACACAGCTTCATGGTTTATATGAGGAAGCGAAGAACTCAGAAGGTGCCATACTCTATCTGCATGGAAATAGAGGAAATACGAGATGGTGTCAGCGCCAAGCGGAGTCATTTGACGGGTATGGTATGGATGTATTATTGATCGATTATCGTGGATATGGGAAGAGCGAGGGCGAGATAGAAAGTCTCGATCAACTCGAGTCGGACATGGACGCGGTCTACAAGTGGTTAGAGTCGCACCACCCTGATCAGCCTATATGGGTCGCAGGGTATTCGCTTGGGAGCGGCATAGCCTCATATCTGGCTAATAAGTACGACGCGGAGTCGCTGATATTAATCGCTCCATATACGAGTATCGAAGATCTCAAAGATGGCATCTTCCCGATCATCCCAGACTTCTTACTGAAGTATCCTCTCAACAATACCGACTATCTGGAGACGTATCAAGGTCAAGTGGCCATCTTTCATGGCACCGAAGATGAGGTGATTCCGTATGAGCATTCGGAACAGATGTACGCAGAGCATGGCGATAAAATCAAATTCTTCAGCTTACAAGATGTAAGCCATAGGAGAGCGATATTTCATCCTTCTATACGCACCTATCTGGGACAGTTAGCCACCGTTAGGTGATCTTAGTATGCATCAAGTGTGATCACTTACGTAAATGATCTAGACCATATCCGGTCTTACTATAAAGAGCACACCAGAAAGTATAATAGCCGTGAAAAATCCAATCATAAAGATGTTGAAAGCAATCCTCATCAACTCCATCTTGCGACCTAGCCTCGCTCCCACATAGTAAAAATCCGCGGTGACATGAGTTCTCACTGATCTTCCCTCTTCTATCTCGGCATCTATATAATCCCGATATTCATCAGCAGTCATCTTGTAGAAATTACCAAAAAAGAATGGGCTGATTCTTCTACCTTTTTCTAGGTTCTCGACATTTTGGTAGAACTTACCTGGCTTCAGAACTAGCGTAGTAAGATAGATGGTAATCAGAGATGTGATAACAAGTATCAACATGGGTAACCAAAGCATATAGTGCTTGACCACATCCAGGTAAGGAATTAAGAAAGGGACGAGAAAAGTCATCATCAACGCACTCAAACTCAACAGGACATTGGCCTTGTTATCTGCTATGTGCGTGAGGTCTATATTATTACGCATGGTTGTCCTTATGATGTTAAGTACATCTTTAGACAACTTTTTATTCTTTTTTGATCCAGCACCATCACTCATACTTCAAAAGTAATCAATAGCTAGATCATATACTTCACAGCTTATAATCTTCTCTCACAGGGCTGAAGATATCCACTATCTCACAGTCTTCTAAAGCGGTCCCTTTATGTTTTGCATTACTCGGTATGATAACTACCATACCAGGAGTTACTTCTCGATATTCTCCATCTAGCGTAAATCCGAACTTCCCTTTTATCAGCAGAGAGATTTGCTCATGAGGGTGGCTATGTGCAGGTAATTCTGCTCCTTTTTCTACGGTCCAATGTGAAAAAGTCATAGTCTCCATGTGTATCATTCGACCTAAGAAGCCAGGTATGATCGGCTGTGTCGTAAGAGAATCAATCTTGTGAAATGGCATATCAAACAATTGTGATCTTAATATATCGTGAAGCAGTTAGAACAATGATAATATACTTCCGACTAGTAACAGTTATACTCTAGCTCAAGCAATATTCAAATAAGGCCTTGTCTTCATCAAGTAAAAGGTGAGAATTATGCCAAAGGAAGTTAAAGTTGCCACCGTAGAGCGCACATTGCTCTTTGAGTGAAGCCACAGTTTCATATGCTTTCTCAGTATAACCATAACCCATATAGTGACTATCAACGAGGGTGACATCCATCAGCATGAGAGGGCGCTCGACTAAGTTCATTTCTCTTCTATTGATTGGATCAAAAAGACGATGATCATGAGTTGTGCCTGTTCGGAATCCTACGTGTTCGGCGTATCCTAGAGTGGAATCGTAGTCTAACTCCGCTGTTTCCAAGTTATGCATAGTCTTGGTAGGGTCCCAACGTAGGAAATGCTGTCTACCGCCCCACGTTTCTTGTCCTATGGATAGTTGATCAGCATGGCTCCTGAGTTTATCAAATTCTACTTGTGTTTGATCAGCATCCTGATAAGACATAAAGCTGGGATGTAATCCAACTTCAAATC
>CAZXIE010000002.1:0-75309 GCA_964640065.1 uncultured Saprospiraceae bacterium | reverse complement strand
CTTCGTGTCTTTAGTGATGATCAAGGAAAGATGAATCTGAGTATCGGAGACATAGGTGGTTCTGTTATGATCGTGAGTCAGTTTACTTTACATGCGTCTACCAAGAAAGGAAATCGCCCATCATTTATACGTGCCGCAAAACCAGCTATAGCCATACCGTTGTATGAAGAGTTTATTCTAAAAACAGAGAGGATTGGTTTAGACGTGCTAACTGGGGAGTTCGGTGCAGATATGCAAGTTTCATTAACTAATGATGGTCCAGTTACGATCATCATCGATTCTAAAAACAGAGTATGACCATAAAGGAGTGGCAGTCAGAAGTAGACAAGTGGATTAAAGATGTGGGGGTTCGATATTATGATGAGAAGACTAATGCTCTTATTCTTACCGAAGAAGTAGGAGAGTTTGCTAGAATTATCGCCAGAGAATATGGAGAGCAATCGTGGAAAAAGCCACCTGAACCTGGAGAAGTGCACCAAAAATTAGCTGATGAGCTTTCTGATATCATATGGGTCGCTACTTGTCTTGCTAATCAATTAGGGATAGATCTTTCGGTTGCGCTCAAGGCAAATATGTCGAAGAAAACTATCCGAGATAAAGAACGACATGAACAAAACCCTAAGCTGAAGTAAGGTTGTACCTTGAGTTAGTGACGCAAGAAGCCAAAGGTGAACACCTTATTATGAAGATCCTGAGACAACCTATCTCAGCGATCTGTGCTATAGCTTTATGTCTATTGGTTGGATTAGCTGTAGGAGCCTACCTCATTATACCAGATAACACTGCGAATGCGAATCGTCAGATACCGCAAAAAGCACTTAGCTTTCCAGGTACCTCACAAACCTATGTGCTCATAAACAGGGGACTAAAAGACGCAAAAAGGGGATTCTTGAAGTCTTTGCTTAGTGGTAAAGTCGATAATCATGAGTTCCTGCCGTATGACACATATAACTATGACTCCGGAGAATTATCCATCGCATACAGTACTTCTAAGCGACTCATTACTACTGGCACGGAGCCAAAGACCAAAAAGGTTACCCATTGGGCCGGTACAGATACGTACGGACGTGATGTGCTCAGTCGACTCATACTTGGACTAAGAGTCTCTATTTTTGTGGGCTTTTTATCGGTATTGGTGTCGCTGTTAGTTGGTGTATTACTAGGGAGTATAGCGGGTTTTTATGGTGGAATTGTGGATAAAGTGATCATGCTGATTATCAACACAAGTTGGAGCATACCCACGATCCTACTTGCTTTTGCTATTATCATCGCCCTTGGAAAAGGCTTTTTAGTGATTGTTTTGGCAGTAGGACTCACTATGTGGGTAGATGTAGCTAGGATCGTGCGGGGTCAAGTCCTACAACTCAAGGAAAAACTGTTTATACAAGCTTCGAAGACACTAGGACTCAATAGTCTTGTCATCATCTGGCGGCACATCTTACCTAATCTTTTAGGCACGATCACAGTTATGGGTGCCGCGAACTTTGCAACGGCGATATTAGTGGAAGCGGGCCTTAGTTTTTTAGGACTTGGGATCCAACCTCCAACCCCTTCTCTTGGCAACATGCTTCAAGAGGGATATGCTTTCGCTACTGGAGGATTTGTCTACCTAGCTTTCTTTCCTATAGTAACTATTATGATCTTAGTACTGTGTTTTAATCTTCTGGGGACAACCCTGAGGGACATCTATGATGTGAAAACTGCAGACGGATGAGTAGAGAGATAGCCATATTAGAGAAGTTAGAGAAAGACCTTAGTCTTAAGGAGCTTCAGATCAAAAGTCTACTAACCATTACTCAAGCTATCAATGACAATGTACCTGCAGAAGGTCTCTTCAATATGTATAGATCTTTCTTGAGTTGGGAACTGGGTATCACCAAGATGGGACTTTTTATCCCTATGGATACAGACGAAGAGAGATGGCATTGTGGAACGCAGATTAATCTAGAAAAAGAAGAAGAGAAGACGGATGAACTCATGGGTCATCTTACTTCCTTTAAGAGATTACACACTGTAAAAGAGACAGATCCACTACTGCTAAGGAAGTATGATATTATCATACCAGTATATCATAAAGAAAGGCCGATAGCCTATTCTTTAATAGGAGGAATCAAATCCAAAGAGGACCTATATAACAAGATTCAATTTATAACGACGATTACTAACATTATCGCCGTTGCCATCGAGAACAAAAGACTTTTCAAAAAACAAATAGTTCAAGAGCGATTAAAAAAGGAAATAGAACTTGCGAGTAATGTTCAAAAAATGCTCATCCCAGATGAGTTACCTACAACGGAGCATTTTGAACTTTCTTCTATATACAAACCGCATTTTAATATTGGTGGAGATTACCTTGATTTTATAAATTTTGATCGAGGGCGTTTTGTTTTTTGTATTGCAGACATATCGGGCAAAGGGGTTGCTGCTGCGTTATTAATGGCGAACTTCCAAGCTATGATACAAAGTTTGATATATCAATATCGAGATCTGGAGACCTTCATTTTTGCACTTAACCAGACTGTACATCGCGTTACAAAAAGTGACAAGTTCATTACGTTTTTTATAGGTGAAGTAGATCTTCAAAAAAGAACTTTAAAATATATCAATGCTGGTCACTATCCCCCAGTGCTGTACCAAGGTGGAAATATAAGAAGATTGGATAGTGGTTGTACCGTAATCGGCGCTTTTGAAAAACTACCTGAGATTACCGAAGAGATAGTCCCTCTAAACGAAGGAGATCTTATTATGTGCTTTACAGATGGACTAGCAGATCTTCGTAATACAGAAGGTGAGCTTTTTGAAGACCGAGGAATAGAGGCTTTTGCCATAGAACACGGTTCAAAAAATGCAAAAGACTTTAACGATGCCCTTCTTGGATCTATTGATAATTATAAAGGAGAAGTCGCCTATCCAGATGATATCGCAGTCATCACATGTAAGATCAAGAAGTTCTTATAGTTACCCTTTATAAAAAACCCATTTACCTAGTTCTTTAAAGCTCGCTTTCTTTCCATACATCAATATCCCTACGCGATATATCCGCGAGGCGAGCCATATCATGAACACGACAAATAGTAAACATGCGACAATAGAAGCTATAATCTGCCAAGCGGGTGGACCGGTGGCTAACCTAACAGGCATGACTACTGGAGCAGTTAATGGAAATATAGATGACCACACAGCTAAAGTACTTTCTGGTGCTCTTGTCGCAGCAAAGGCTATGTAGAAAGCTGCCATCAGAGGTAACATTACTATAGTTGTAAGTGACTGTGCTTCATTTATATCATCACCAGCTGCAGCTCCCACTGCCGCGAACAATGAAGAGTAGATTAAGTAGCCAACAAAAAAGTAAACTACGTATAGAGGTATGATCATCGCCCAATTGATACCCATCAACTCTTTGAGTACAGGCTGAATAGTTTCTTGAACTTCATTGGAGTTCATTACTTCGGTCATTTCGGTTGTCATCTCTGGAGATGTATCTATACCGAAGAACGCCATGGAACCAGCACCGAGTATCGTAAGAAGGATTGTCCAGATACCGAACTGAGTAAGTCCCACTAATCCTATACCCAAAATTTTTCCTATCATCAACTCCAAAGGCTTTACAGAGGAGATAAGGACTTCGATTATTCTATTGATTTTTTCTTCATTGACGCCACGCATTACTTGAGAGCCAAAGATCATAATCACAAAAAACAGAATAAAGCCCACGGCCATACCTAAACCAGAGGAGACAATACTAGTGAGTGAGGAAATTTCTTTTTCTGTTTGAGTAATTGTCTCGGGTGCTATATTGATATCTGTGTCTATAAGATTGAGCTGAGACTCATCTATGCCTAAGGCTTGGACTTTAAAATCTCTGACCTTTTTTCTAAAAATAGACCTGACAGAAGATTCTTCATCTATAGCCAGAGTTTTGTCTGCATGAAAAATGATATCATATGAGCTTTGTGCTGTATCGATAGGAGGCAACTCGATGATACCTTCTAACTCGTCGTTTTTGTATTGTTCTTTGAGTTCATCCAGTGACTTAGCAGTGAGTTCAAATATCAGGTTGTTCTTTTTCAAGTCCATCCCTTCCGTGATTCCTGCATTATCTATGATCGCTATGGTCTTTGTTTTATCTGATCCACGAGTCATGAGAAAACCGAGTACTGCATATATAGCTATGATAGCTATGGGCGCTAGAAAAGTGGTAAGTAAAAAGGTTTTGCTTTTCACCCTAGTCCAATATTCTCTCCCGATGATTAAGTTGATTTTATTCATTGCTATGGCCTACTTTTTTTATGAAAATCTCATTGAGAGAAGGAAGAATTTCTTGAAAAGAACGAATGTTGATATTTCGATCTAATAAACCTTTTAAGAGCTCATTAGAATCATGTCCTTCTGATGCTTGTATAACTACAGAAGATGAGTCGTCATGAAGTACTTGAAAACTATCTCCAACCATATCAGCAGGAAATGACCCGTCAAACTCTAATTTGAATTGATTGGTCTTGTTATTATTCTTGATGTTTTCCACATTTCCTTCGAGGATGATTTGACCCTGATTGATCAGGGCTATCTCTTCACATATTTGCTCTACTTGTTCCATCCTGTGGGTAGAGAAAATAATGGAACTGCCTTTTTGATTCATCTCATAGATCTCATCTTTGATGAGGTTCGTGTTGATAGGATCTAATCCTGAAAAAGGTTCATCTAAGATCATTAGCTTAGGATCATGAACCACGCAGGCGATGAACTGCACTTTTTGCTGCATACCTTTCGAAAGCTCGCCGACTTTTTTATCCCACCAACTCGTGATCTCCCACTTATTGAGCCAAGCGTCTAATTTCTTTTTGGCTGTTTTTCTTTCGAGGCCTTTAAGTCGAGCTAAATAAAGCAGCTGTTCACCGACTTTCATCTTCTTATACAAACCTCTTTCTTCTGGCAAGTATCCTATTTGCATAGGGTGTAACTCGTTGAGAGGTTCACCATCTATAAATATCTCGCCTTGATCGGCACGAGTTATAGATGTTATCATCCTAATTAGGGAGGTTTTGCCCGCTCCATTGGGACCGAGCATACCAAAGATTTTGCCTTTGGGGATGTCAAGACTAACGTTATTGACAGCAGTATGCTTGTCGTATCGCTTGACAACGTTACGTAGCGATAGTATATTCATAAGTAGATAAGTAAACTAGTGCGATGATACAGCACATCGAATGAAGTTGTGTTGGGTTATCGATAAAAGTTAAAAAATTTAAGACTAACTTATACTGATAGTAACTTATCCTTAAAAGACCAATTCGTCTAAATTATGTCTTGAACCATTATACGCGAGCACAACAAAATTATATACGATGAAACTCACTACTACACTAGCAATCTCAATCCTATTGCTCTTTTCCTTTAGTCTCTCTTCACAAGTTGTTGGCAAAACAATGCAAATGAGTGATGGCGAACAAGCCGGCTTAGAGGTAGACCTGCCGATAGGCAAAAAAGAAGCAGAGAAACTCTGGAAAGAATATGTCAAACCACTTGGTAAGGTCGATTGGGATCGAAAAAACAAAGAGCACGTACTCTTTCAAAAAAACATCTCCTCGATCTCGTCAGATCCTGTAACTATCGTGGCCAAGTTCAATGACTTTGGAAAGGAAACGAAAGGGTTTTTCTGGTTTAAAATCAATGATAAATATCTCTCTTCTGATGATGATGATATCAGAGAGGCTGGGAATTTACTTCAGGATTTTGCTTATGAAGCAGATAGACAGCAGATCAGAAGCCAGATAACAATGGAAGAAAAGGGGCTTACTTCACTCGAGAAAGAATTGAAGAAGTTAATGAAGAAGAACGAGGATTATCATAAGGATATAGAAAAAGCTAAAAAGACGATAGCCGAGAAGGAAAAGGCGATCGAGGAAAACCTTAGGTTTCAAGAAGAGAAGCAAGCCGAAATAGAAGCCCAAAAAGGAAAAATCCAAACCACTACAGAAGACTTAGGAAAAGTAGGCAAGAAAGAATAAAAACGGTCATATTATAATCCTCGGATATGTGATGAAGCCTATGGCACAGTTTATGTCTTTTGCAAGGCATGAATATCGAGGAGATCAACCGTAAGCACTTCATAAAAACGGACATGTTTTTTCGTGTTGGAAAAGGGCTTTCCAGCAAACTACTGAAGTATGAACATGGTATCATATATGTAGAGCTAGAGGTTCGCACCAAATGGAAGAAAACAATAGATAGTGCAGCTTGGCTGATAGCCAACTCCTGGAAAGAAGAGAATCCGGAGTTTTTAGAAGCTGTAGCAGCTAAAGTCTATGTTATAGACAGTAGATCCTTTGACTATAAGAGAACTTTGATTCACCTTGGTGTGAAGCCTGGTTATGACGCGTACAAAGGTGTCTTCTTCAAATAAATAGGTCTTGTATATTACAAGCTCAACCTAATCTAGCTTGTGATGTATTTTATAGGTTACGACATAGGAAGCTCATCTATCAAAGCTTCTTTGCTTCATGCAGATCTTAATAAAGAGGTCTCTTCGGCACAATCCCCGAATACAGAATTATCGATGATCGCCCATCACCCTGGATGGGCAGAACAAAAGCCCACGATCTGGTGGTCCCATATTATCAATGTAACTCAGGAGCTACTTAGTAAAGCCCAAGTCGATTCTAGTGATATCAAAGCTATAGGTATCAGTTATCAGATGCATGGCTTGGTTATGGTAGATAAAGAGCATAAAGAGCTAAGACCTTCTATCATATGGTGTGATAGTCGTGCTGTTGGACAAGGGACCAAAGCGGAAAAAATACTCGGAAAAGACTACTGTCACAACCATACACTTAACTCACCAGGCAATTTCACGGCAGCTAAAGCAGCTTGGGTAAGAGAAAACGAAGCGGCTGTCTTTGAGAAGTGTCATAAGATCATGCTGCCCGGGGATTATATTGCCTTAAGGATGTCAGGTCGCACGACAACCACTTACAGTGGATTATCAGAAGGTATCTTATATGATTTTGTGACAGGAGATGTCTCAGAAGAAGTCTTAGAGTCGTTGGGACTAACGAAAGATTTGATTCCGGATATCGTACCAACCTTTGGAGTTCAAGCTACACTATCATCTCTTGCTGCCAAGGAACTGGGCTTAAAGGAAGGTACACCTATCACCTATCGCGCAGGAGACCAACCTAATAATGCTCTTTCGCTCAATGTACTTCAACCTGGCGAGCTAGCTGCCACAGCAGGCACTTCCGGTGTGATATATGGAGTTAATGATACACTTTCCAACGACCCCCTTTCTAGGGTTAACGCCTTTGCCCACGTGAACCATACAGATGACCAGAAACGCATTGGCATATTATTATGTATCAACGGGACAGGCATCTTGAATGCCTGGGTAAAGAGAACTACTGGGGCTAAGTCATATGAAGAAATGAACTCCCACGCTAGAAAGAAACCTATCGGCTCAGAGGGCTTATTGATTTTCCCTTTCGGAAATGGTTCAGAGCGCATCCTCCAAAACAAAGAACTTAGTTCTTCGATTCAAGGACTCCAGTTTAACATTCATGATCAAGGCCACTTGTATCGTGCGGTTCAAGAAGGCATCGCGTGCTCTTTAAATTATGGGACAGAAGTCATGCGTACTCTAGGTATAGAACCCAAAGTCTTAAGAGCAGGGAAGGCTAACCTTTTCCTTAGTGATCTTTTTCAAGAAGCTATAGCTAATCTCACAGGAGCTTCTATAGAACTATATGACACTGATGGATCGCAAGGAGCAGCAAGAGGAGCGGGCATAGGATTGGGTTATTACAATTTACAAGAGGCTTTTTCAGGCCTTCATTTACGAAAGTGTATAGATCCAGATCCTCAAAAAAGTGAAGAATACAAAGAGCTCTATGGACGATGGAAAGAGCAAATAGAAAGCCTGTTATAATAGTTGATATATCAAACAAAAGAATATCTGTCTTGTTAACTCTTGCTTTAAAATATTGATTGTCATTATATTATGAATTTTCAGATATCAATTGATAAATCAACTTATAGGCCCAGGAAGAATGCATCCTTGAAGTGGTGAACGGAGTGTTTGTTTTCGGTTGGGATAATGATAGAGATGATATCAAATCGGATAGTCCACTCGTGACCAATCTTTTGCATGTAGGCTGAGGCTGCTGCTGTCATGAGTCGTTGCTTCTTAGCAGTAACGAATTCTTCAGGTGGTCCGAAGTACTCAGAGGTCCGAGTTTTGACCTCTATAAAGATGAGCACACCGTCGATCATACTGATTAAATCTACTTCAGCTTTATTATATCTCCATTGCTTCTCTAGGATTTCATGTCCAATAGAAATGAGATACTTTTTTGCGATTTCTTCTCCTTTAGCTCCTAGATCATAACTCTCCATGGGTCATAATTCTATCTTTGTGTGTTTGTCATCAAATTAAAATAAAAGGTATACATCATGATGGATAAGCTAATAGCTCGATTTGGAGAGCAACTTACAGAAGCTGTAGAAATAGGTAAGGCGGCAAAAATTAGAAAACCAAAATCTAAGATCAATAAAATATTTGTAGCTGGTCTAGGAGGTTCGGGTATCGGGGCTGATTTTGTCGCAGCGATCATAAGACAAGAAGCAGAAGTGCCATATCTCGTGAGCAAGGGGTATAAAATTCCTAGCTACGTTGATAAGAACACACTAGCGATCATATCAAGCTACTCTGGTAATACAGAAGAGACGATTGCTTCATTTAAGCAGATCGAAAAAACAGGAGCCAAAATCATAGTGATCTCTTCAGGAGGAAAATTGATCAAAGCAGCTAAGCGCAAAAACTATGACTTTATCCAGGTGCCAGGAGACTGGCCTTCACCTAGAGCTTGTCTAGGATATTCTACAGTAGCACAACTCGCAGTATTAACCCACTTAGGATTTATTTCTGATAAATCTATCAAGTCTATTAATAAGTCAGTCAAGCTAATTGGTAAAGAAAGCTCTTCAATCAAAAGATCGGCACGAAGCATAGCGAAGAAACTACAGCATAAGATGCCGATTATCTATTGTGAAGATCGCATAGAGCCTGCAGCTGTCAGACTCAGACAACAGATCAATGAAAACTCTAAGAAACTATGTTGGCACCATGTCATCCCAGAAATGAACCACAATGAACTCGTTGGCTGGAAGGACAAAAACAAAGAATTAGTTGTGCTTTATCTACGTAATGCTGATGATTATAAGCGCAATCAGATACGTATGGAGATCAATCAAAAGATCATCAAAAAGCTTACGCCTAATATCATCAATGTCTACTCTAAAGGCACAGACTTGGTTCAACGACTTATGTATCTGGTACACTTAGGAGATTGGGTCTCATGGTATCTTTCTCAACTAAGAGATCAAGATGCTATCGAAGTCGATGTTATCGACTTTCTCAAGTCAGAACTTGGAAAGGTTTAAAAAAGAAAAGCCACTGGAGGAATCCAGTGGCTTCTTTGTTTTACTCAGCTATTAAGAGAGTGATTATCTTATCCTCCTAGCTGTGAGATGCGATACTCGGCTTGAGCCTTGTACTTCTCTCCTGTTATCTTTTTATACGAAGCGATTGCTTCTGCATTCTTGCCCACCTTCTCTAGTTGAGAAGCATGTGCGTAGAAGTATTTGTCTTCAGGTGCAGCAGATAGTGCGATAGCTTGCTCAGCATGCATCACTGCTTTTTCAGAGTCTCCAGACTCTGCTTGAGAGCGAGACACATAGTAATGTACTTCGGCTTCTTTCTCCACAGCGAGATAAGCATCTCCACCGGCTATGGCATCAGCATATGACTTAGCTACGAACATTTTGCCAACCAAAGTTTTTGCTCTCTTCAGTCTGCTCGCCGCTTTTTTGTCTTTGCTTTTTTCTGTTCCTGCTTTTGCTTTGCTTGCTGCATCGATATAAGCCTTAGTTGCCTCTAGGAGAGAACCTTGCTCATCTAGGATACGAGCGAGACCTTCCATGTTAGAGGTATTGCTCGGATTGTTTTCTATCCCTTTGTTGTACATCATCGCAGCACCTTCATAATCTTTTGCTTTGCGCTTAGCGTTGCCCACATTGTATGCTGCAACTGCACCATTCTTTTTGGCTAAGCCTATTACCTTCTGATCATCGGGACCTGCTTTGGCAAGAGCTTCTTCCATAAGAGCAAGGCCGCCTTCGTAGTCTTTAGCCTTTAGTTTGGCGAGACCATCATTATATAAACCAGCAACAGTTTTTTCTTGAGCTGCGATTTGTGTTGTAAATGATGCTAGGAGGAGAAAGATAAAAAAGGTAGTACCGAATAATTTCATGTGACAAATTATAGTGTTGAAATAAAGTTTTAGCGTTTCGCTGTGCTCACAAATATTACAAATGATAAGCAAGACTCCAAGAACAGATTGTAAGGTATACGACATGTAAAAACCAGAATATTAACTCAAAGTAAAGTTTTTGAATTTTTTTCTTGCTGCTAGATGAACAAACACCTATTTTGCGGTTATATATACTAATACTTTAATTAACCCACAGTTAATAATTATGTCTACAGAGACTGTCAATAAAGCTTTGTTAAAAGGAGCACACTTTCTTCTTCAAGAAAGCTCAGCACAAGAAACCTTCACACCGGAGGATTTTTCTGAAGAACAGAACATGGTCGCCGATACCACTGCGCAGTTCGTGGAGCAAGATTATGAACCCCTGGCAGATAGACTAGAACACGGTGAGCATGATCTTAATAGAGACTTGCTACAGAAGCTAGGAGAGTTAGGATTACTAGGTACACATATGCCAGAAGAATATGGCGGAATGGAGATGGATACTAACACCAACACTATAGTTGCGGAACTCATAGGTAGAACAGCAGCGTTTTCAACAACATTTGGAGCACACACGGGGATCGGCATGCTACCGATCTTATACTTCGGTACTGAGGAACAAAAGAAAAAATATCTACCCGGACTTATCAGTGGTGACAAGGTAGCCTGTTACTGTCTCACGGAACCATCATCTGGGTCAGACGCTCTAGCAGCGAAGACCAAAGCAGAACTTTCAGCAGACGGAAAACACTATATCCTCAATGGACAAAAGATGTGGATATCCAATGCTGGATTTGGAGATGTCTTTATTGTTTTTGCCAAGATAGACAGTAAGGACTTTACGGGCTTTATAGTTGAAAAAGGATGGGAAGGATTGTCTTTGGGAGCAGAAGAGAAGAAGTTAGGTATCAAAGGATCTTCGACTAGACAAGTGTTCTTTGAAAACGTAAAAGTACCTGTAGAGAATCTCCTTGGAGAACAAGGAGAGGGACACCAAATAGCTTTTAATGTACTCAATACAGGTCGATATAAGATAGGTCCAATGGCCCTAGGAGGTGCCAAAGGCATCATCAAACTATCATCAAACTACGCAAATGAACGTGTACAGTTCGGTCAGCCTATAGCATCATTTGGAGCCATACAATCAAAACTAGCAGAGCAAGCCCTACAGACATATGCCGTAGAGTCTGCAGTATACAGAACGTCAGGACTCATCCAAGACCACATCGCCCAGCTCAAAGAGGAAGGGCAGTCTTATGCAGAATCAAAGCTCAATGCTGCAGAAGAGTACGCACTAGAAAGTAGTATTTTAAAGATCTGCTCTTCAGACAATGTCAATATGGTCGCTGACGAATGTGTACAAATCCACGGAGGGATGGGTTTTAGTGAAGAAACACTCGCCGCCAGAAGCTATAGAGATAGCCGCATAGCTAAGATCTACGAAGGCACAAATGAGATCAACCGGATGCTCATGCTCAATCTTGTATTTAAGAGAGCGATGAAGGGGCACCTAGATATTGCGACTCCAGCTTTGAAGATACAACAGGAGCTACTCTCTGGCTTACAAACAGAAGATTTGAGTAAAAGCCCAGAGTTAAAAGCGGTTCAAAACTTTAAGAAAGTAGGGCTTATGCTCATAGGATCAGTTGCTCAACTTGCCATGAAGGGCAAGATCAACATGAAGCACGAGCAAGAGATACTTATGAACCTAGCTAATATCTTGACAGACACCTATCTGGCAGAATCAACATATCTCCGTACCCAAAAACATCCTTCAGCAACTAAAGAAGCCATTACTCAAGTTTTCTTGAGAGGAGCCAATGATCGCATCTATCAGCAAGCACTAGAAGCCGTTGGTTCTTTTGTTTTACCGGAGAAGCAAGCTGGCTATGTGTCAGCTATCCGAAAGTTCTGTTCTTATCCGCTGGTGAATGTGAAAGAGTTGAAGAGGGGGATAGCGGAGGAGGTGATAAAGGATGTTGGGTATCCCTCATTTTAAACGTCTACTATCTTCTAAAAAATCAATTTGACAATGGTTGATAATCAGGGTGACCTGTTTGCCAGAGAGAGAAGCTAACTATCTCGGCTAGCTCTCTTCTAAATTTTGCACCTTGAGCACCGTGTCCACCATCTAAAGCTATTTTTATAAAAACAGGATTGCCAGACGTAGAACTCGCTCTAATTTTTGCTCCGAATTTAGCTGGCTGCCAAGGGCGAACACGAAGGTCATGCATTCCTCCAGTGAGAAAGAGAGCTGGATAATCGTTACCATTTTCTATATGGAGGTAAGGATCCATTTCTTCAAGATATTTTTTCTCAAGTTCGTCCTTTGGGTCTCCAAACTCTGCAATTGCATTTCTTCCCGAAGGATAATCGACCATTCTAGAAATATTTAAGGAACCCACTATAATTGTTGCTGCCTTATAAAGATCTGGTCGTTCTGTTATCGCTCTACCCAAAGCGATACCACCAGCACTAGCGCCATAAAGAACGAGATTGTTAGGGTCTGTATATCCATTACTTATAAGATATTCGGAACAATCAATAACATCTTTCCAGGTATTGGATTTTGTTTTCTTTTTACCAGCGAGATGCCAACCTTCACCTTTTTCACCTCCACCACGCACATGCGCCACCGCAAATACTCCTCCAGCATTATACCACTTATGGAGAAAAGTATAATATCTAGGACTGTAAGTAAAGCCATAAGAACCATATGCTGCTAATATCAGTCTCTTGGGTTTCTTATGCTCCAAGCCCTTTTTATATATAATGGAAAGCGGCACTAATTCTCCATCTGAAGCAGGAACTTCTATTTCCTCGAGAGCTAAACCGAAATTCAGATCCAAAAGATCATTTTCTTGTAAATCTGCAGCAATTATTGACCTTGCTTCAATGTTATAACGAAGCCTCTGCCTGGGCTCGGTCCACCCTTCCGCCTCTATCCACAAATCTGAGGAACCTATTCCTGATTTAGACAAATCAATTCGCCCAGCTTGAAAGCCAACATCTATACTAGAAACAGATGAAGAATTGAAATGCAAAATATTTGCCTCAATGCCATTCTTCATTGTTACTATAAAAATATTATTCGAATCTACTACTTCAAGTTCCTCTACTATCTTGGATTCATTCCCACTATAAAGAGTTTTTATATCCTGTATGGGGTTAGGTTTATCGAGATCTATTGCACAAACATCAAAAAACCGATTTTCCTTACTCGTTAGGAAGTACAGGTCATTTTTAGCAACTTGAAAAGATCTTATTTTTTCTTCTTTAGTCCATAGTATATTCCAATTCTTTTTACCATTTAGTACGTCATCTAATTTTATAAAATACGTATCTCTGTTTCTATCTGTATTGGCTATTTCGCATAGAAGATAAATAGAAGAAGGGCTAGTTATAGAAGCAATGGGATAGTCTTTACTATTTATTTTATAGTTTAAATCTTTTACAATCTCCTTTGTGAAGAGGGTTTTGGTTTTTAGTGCTCCTTCACTCCAAGAGCATAGACGAACTTCAGAGTTTAATCTATAGTTTTCATCTTGAGGGTCAACCACAGGAACGTAGGTATATATAATCCCATGATTATCAGGTAACCACTCTACACCACCTAGAACATTGGGTTTAGAATTTTTAAACTCATAGAGCAGGAGCTCATTGTTAGTTAAATCTAGTATTCTAATCGTGGCGACATCTGAATCGTCTCTTGAAAAACCAAGAGCAATTTTTGATCCGTCCCAAGAAGGGTTGATGTATACTATTTTCTCTCCTTTGGGCAACCGCTTATTCGGATCAAAAACTATTTTTTCATCTGAATCAAATTGTTCTTTCTTAAACAAAATGTGCTCTTTAGAATCATCAAGCTTTTTAAGATAATAATGCTCTCCTTTACTAGTTATTTTAATTGATTTGAGGTCCGAGATATTCTTGGTGCTTATATTTTTTATATAAGAATCGATGCTACTCGTGTGTGGTAATTTGTCAAAAGCCGCAGAAAACTTAGCGTTTTCTTGTTCTGCAAAGGTCAGAAAAGCTTTGCTAGTGTCTTGTTCTAAAAACCGAAAGCTGTCATCTGCCGCAAGAAAAGAAGTTGTGTGAGCACCCACTTCAGAAAATGGTTCTGAGGTTTTACAACTGGCAAGTAATAGAACAAAAAGGACTGCCAGATAACTTGTGTACGAGTGCATATAGTTAAGATAGAGAAAAAGTGTTTATGGAGCGGTTTTGTACTTAAGCATTCTTTCAGAAACGTCTATGGCAAAAGATATCACATCTATTTCTTAACTTGCCCTAACAACCTATAGGATGAAAAAGCGCAAGTTTATCAAGACTTCTGGAGCAGTAATAGTAGGAGCCACTATATCTCCTCTTGTTGCATGCAAACCTGAAGCAGCCTCTACATCAGGAACAGACAAAGCATCTTCCGCTAACTTTAGTGCAGGTGGAGACTTTGTTCAGCCTAAACTTTCATATGCTTTTGATGCTCTCGCACCGAATATCGATGCCAAGACCATGGAGATACACTATGGTAAGCACCATGCAGGGTATGTCAGAAAATTTAACGCAGCATTAGAGGGATCACCTTTAGCAGGACAATCATTAGAAGAAATGCTTGCTGCACTTGGTCCTGACGATACAGGCATCCGTAACAACGGAGGAGGGCACTACAACCATAGTCTTTTTTGGTCCGTGATGTCACCTTCTGGTGGTGGAGCTCCTTCTGGTGATTTATCAGATGGTATCAATGCAGCATTTGGAGACTTCGATAAATTCAAGGAAGTATTTAGTAAAGCTGCAGCAACAAGATTTGGTTCTGGATGGGCTTGGTTGATCAAAGGAGCTGACAACAAATTATCTGTTACGTCGACACCTAACCAAGATAACCCACTTATGTCAAATATAGAAGGCGAAAAAGGCACGCCACTTCTAGGCTTAGATGTCTGGGAGCATGCCTATTACCTCAACTATCAGAATAGGAGAGGTGATTACATCAGCAGTTTTTTCAATGTTATAGATTGGAATGCTGTTGCCAATAGACTTGGTTAAAACCAACCTTTTAACATAGTTTCCCACCCGAGCAACCGACCCAACGTGCTCGGGTTTTTTATTTCCACAATGACGAAAATTCAGAACCATACTTTAGTATGGGTATCATACTATTTGATAAGGTGAACTTTGCAGCAGACTTCATGTAAAGTGTTCTTATAAAGGAGACACATGGATGAGTCTATTTTAATCAACTTAAAAACATTAAAATGAAACTGCATTCAATCTTACTAGTAATCTCTCTATTTCTTTTCTCTTGTTCGTCAGACCCTTGTGAAGGAGTAAACTGTGTTAATGGATTTTGCGTAGAAGGCACATGCCAATGTGATGAAGGATATGCTGGGACTCTATGTGATGAACTTCCTTGCGCTAACGGCACATATGAAAACGGAAAATGCCAATGCCCCGAAGGTTTTTACGGAACTCTATGCGACACGGAAGACCTAACTAGTGTATTTGTCATGACTAAACTTCTAATTAAAGATTGTCCAAGTTATGATCCGCAATATGATCTTTCAGGCACACCAGATGAAGTGGAGCTGTGCGGCCTTAATGCTAATCAACGTGAAGTATGTTTTAATTATAACTACACCATTTTTAATGAAAGACAATTGTTCAGGGCAGAGGTTATCAAAGTAGATAATAATGGAGAATTTGAATTAACACGAAATAGTATCCTCCAAGGTACTTATACAGCACTTAATGATGAGCTATTTATTAATTATGTCGATGGTAGCTCTGAGGTACTAATCATAAGTAATGACAAACTTATTAATAGTCAACACCTATCAGATGGTGGAAGTCCTGATTGTACTTTACTACAAGAGTTCAGCTATACTTTTGATCTCTAGCTATCCAGCCCAGCCTTCACGATCTAGACTTCGATATTGGATGGCTTCAGCTAGATACTGAACGGTTATATCTGGACTGCCTCCGAGGTCAGCACAAGTCCGTGCTACTTTTAGAATTCTGTCATACGCTCTAGCTGACAATTGTAACTTAGTCATAGCGTTCTTTAGGAGCTGAGTACAGGCTTGGTCTATCTGACAGATTTCTCTGACCATACGGCTTGGCATTTGTGCATTAGAATATATGTCAGGAAAGTCTTTAAATCTTTGTTCTTGTATTTCGCGAGCTTTTTTAACACGAATCCTGATGTCTGCACTTGTTTCACTGGTGTATTCATTCGTACTTAGTTCATCATAAGAAACAGGAGTAACTTCTACATGAAGGTCTATTCGATCCAAAAGAGGGCCGGAGATTTTATTCAAATATTTTTTAACAATCCCTGGCCCACATACACAGTCTTTCTCAGGATGATTATAATATCCACATGGACAAGGATTCATAGAAGCGACTAGCATGAAGGATGCAGGATAATCAACAGAGACTTTGGCTCTGGAGATCGTCACTTTTCTTTCTTCCATCGGCTGCCGCATGACTTCAAGGACAGACCTCTTAAACTCGGGTAGCTCATCTAAGAAGAGCACTCCGTTATGAGCAAGTGAGATTTCTCCAGGACTAGGATGCGATCCTCCTCCTACGAGAGCAACATCACTTATCGTATGATGTGGAGAACGAAATGGCCGCGAGGCTATCAGAGAGGCATCAGCACCCATCAAACCACAGACTGATTGTATTTTGGTTACCTCTAGTGCTTCATGAAGAGAAAGTGGCGGAAGGATGCCTGGGAGTCTTTTTGCTAACATGGTTTTACCGGCACCAGGTGGTCCGATTAGAATAACATTGTGTCCACCTGCTGCGGAAATCTCAAGAGCTCTTTTTATATTTTCTTGACCTTTCACATCTGAAAAGTCTACGGCAAACTGACCTTGTTCTTCTGCAAATATTTCCCGAGTATTGATCTGAGTTGTATTAAGTTTTCTTTCTCCTGTTAGAAACTCTACAGCTTCTACGAGATTAGAAATCCCATATACGTCTAGGTCATTGACGATAGCGGCTTCTTTTGCATTTTGTTTTGGCAAAATCATGCCTTTGAACCCTTGCTTGCGAGCCTCTATAGCTATCGGAAGGGCGCCTTTTATAGGACGAAGACCACCATCAAGAGCGAGTTCACCCATGATGACGTATTGATCGAGAAGACTAGCGTCGATTTGCTTGGTGGCACCTAAGATGCCCAAAGCTATGGGTAGATCATAAGAGCTTCCTTCTTTGCGGATATCAGCGGGAGCTAGATTTACAACCAACTTGAGACGGAACATCTTGTAGCCGATATTCTTAATAGCAGCTTCTATCCTTTGAAAACCTTCCTTTACTGCGCTATCAGGAAGACCAACGAGGTGATAAAAATTGTTGCCCACAGTAACATTTCCACCAGCATTCACCTCTACAGTTATCATTTGGGCTTCTACACCTTGTACGGCACTTGCATAAGTTTTTACTAGCATATGGCTAATATATCTAAATGTATGTAATGAATCTGCTGTATTATTGAATCATTTCCGAAAGGGGAGCAAATAAAATGAATTTATAAAGCTCATTACTTTTGTACAGTGACAAGTGAGGAAGCTATAGCAAAAATGCAGCGGTACTGTTCTTATCAAGATCGATGCCACCAAGAAGTGCGATATAAGCTCGTAGCGCTCAAGGTATATGGTGATCAACTTGAGGAGGTGATGAGTCAGTTGATACAAGATGGATATCTGTCAGATGAACGATATGCAAGGAGTTATGCCCGAGGCAAATACAGAATGAAGAAGTGGGGTAGGCTCCGTATACAAAGAGAACTTAAATCAAAGCAAATCAGCAACTACTGTATAAAGAAAGCCTTGGAAGAGATAGATGATGAAGGCGATTATGAGGAAACATTGATGGAGATCATCGAAAAATATTACGCTCAGAGAATAGGAAAGTATGAGTCTTATATTCTTCGGCAGAAGACGTACAAACATGCCTTAAGCAAGGGCTTTGAGTCAGAACTGATCGCAAAAAAGCTCGAGAAGCTGCCTAAATAGTATATTGCTATACAGCAATCATATCAACATGACCAGGTTATTTGTACTATTCATCTGTATCGTCACACCGATTATTTTAAACTCTCAAGAGTATAGGCCACAGATTTTATCAGTGGAGGAACAATCCCGTGTCATAGATGAGGTTTTAGAAGATCGTTTAGACAATCTTCTTCCAGAGCTTATGCGCAGAGAAGGGCTTGATATGTGGATCCTTATCTCTAGGGAGTATAATGAAGATCCAGTCATGAAGACGATCTTACCAAGCACGTGGCTAGCAGCCCGTCGCCGTACGATCATGGTTTTTTATGATAATGGGGAACAAGTTGACAAGGTTGCCATAGCCAGATACAGTGTTGGGCGATTACTTCAAGGAGAATGGAATGTAGATGTATATCCGGATCAGTGGGAAGCTCTTATGAACATCATCTCTGAGCGAAACCCCAAGAAAATAGGACTTAACTACTCAGAAAATTATGGCTTGGCAGATGGGCTTGTCAAGTCAGAATACGAATCCTTTATGTCATACTTGCCAGACCCTATGAAAGAAAGGGTGGTCTCTGCTGAGCGACTAGCAGTGGCTTGGTTAGAAACAAGAACACAAAAAGAGCTTGATCTATACCCGATGATCTGTAGGCTAGGCCACTTGATCCTTCGTGAGGGTCTCTCAGAGAGAGTTATACATCCAGGTATAACGACGACCGATGATGTAGTGTGGGAACTTCGACAGAGAGTTGCAGATCTTGGATTAGCAACATGGTTTCATCCATCGGTTTCTGTTCAAAGGTCTGATATGGGAAACAATGAGTTTCTCCGCTCTTTTAGCAAGCGACCTGATCAAGATGTAATTATGCCTGGCGATCTGATACATGTAGACTTTGGTATCACATACTTGAGACTTAACACAGATCAGCAGCAGCACTTTTATGTTTTAAGACCGGGAGAAGTGGCGCCACCTGATGGATTGATCGCCGCTTTCGCAAATGGTAATCGAGTACAAGACATTCTTACTGAAAATTTTGAAATAGGTCGATCAGGAAATGAAATTTTGAAGAAGTCATTAGACCAAGCCAAAGCAGAAGGCCTTAATGCATCCATCTATACTCACCCTATCGGACTTCATGGCCATGCTGCTGGCCCAACGATCGGCATGTGGGATAAACAACAAGGTGTGAAAGGGCCAGGAGACTATCCTCTTTTTGAAAACACGGCCTACTCTATTGAATTATTTGCAGCAACAGCAGTAGCAGAATGGGGAGATAAACCTGTAAGAATAATGTTAGAAGAAGATGGTGTTTATCATGATGGTCAGTTTTACTTTCTAGATGGTAGACAAAAAGAACTATACACTATCCCAAGAAATATTGATGGACTAGGAAAGTGACTTTCTAATTAAATTACCAGACCTTTTTAATCGTAGGAACATCTACCCATTTGCTCCAGTTTTTATTGTAAGTGTGTAAGGTATGAGTTGGGTTGTCAGCCTCATCTTCTATGGCGTGACCTTGATTGACCCATTCGAATATGCTTCCTACCAAATTATAAACATTCTTGTATCCAGCCTTCTGAAGCTTCGTTGTTATCTTTTCACTTCTATAGCCTACAGAACAATACACGACTATAGGTTCATCGAAAGAAACACCTTTAAGACGGTCCATATCAAAGTCGTCGTAGCCGATGTACTTGGCATCAGGGATGTGACTGACTTTATATTCTTCTAACTCTCGAGCATCTAAAAGTGTGTATAGAACATGTGTGTCTTCACATAGTTTCTTAACAGAGATACTAGGCACTTCTTCATCGAGTAGAGTTCGTAGATTTTCTTTGAATGCAGGATTCAGAACATCCTGGCTTTGCAGAAAGCTGAAAGAAAGAAGGAACAAAAGAAAGAAGAAATGTCTCATAACGTTTCTAATTTTAAAGGACCTTGACCGACCCGATCTCTTATTATTCTTTTGTTTTCGCATAAGGGTTGTATAGCGCCTTTTATAAAATCAGCTATAATATCAGCTTGATCATGAGGATAGAGTATATGCACATTGGGTCCTGCATCTAAGGTAAAATAGATATGAGCTCCTGTTTCTTTTCTATACGCCCTGATTCTCTTAATGATTTCTATTGTGTTGGGTTCCATGAGTATATAGGAAGGATCAGAACACATCATTAAAGCATGTAAGGTGAGCGCTTCGTCTTCTACTATTTTTCCAAACGATGATAAGTCTCCATTCTGCAAAGCATCAAGTAAACGGCCTAAGTGGTTAGATGCTTGCTGATATCTTGATGGAGCAAAGATATTCTGATCCATCAACGCATGCCCTGCAGAAGAGGAAACTGCTTTTTTCTCTTTGCTTACGATGGCTATGTCATCATGAAAGGTCGCATATATGGAATGATAATTAGAAAAAGGTGTTCCATATATGTCATTAGATCCTTTAATCTGATCATGTTGTCCCCATGAGCAAAGAGTAGGATATACTGATCTAGCAGCACTTCCACTTCCTAGGCGAGCTATATAAGAAGCTTTTTTATAAAACTCAATTTCATCTGTACTACCTGAGATAGATCTTTCTATATCACAAAGACATAAAGCCAATGCGCTCATGCTTGATGCGGAAGAGGCAATGCCGGAAGAATGCGGAAAAGAGTTTTTACTTTTTATCGTCCAAGTATACTGCTCTATCCAGGGCATCATAGGAAAAAGGCTATTTAAAAACCTTTCTATGCGAACCGCAAAAGAAGTTTCTTTTTTCCCTTCAAAGTAGAAAGTCAAAAAAGGTTCGTCCTTCTCTCGTCGTTTGTACGCAGCACTCGTATGTGTATGTGCATCTGTAAGTGTAAAACTTATGGATGCATTGGCAGGAATTTGGACAGGTTTTTTCCCCCAGTATTTTACTAGTGCTATGTTTGAAGGACTACTCCAAGCTACATGTCCGCTCGGAGGTAGTTGGTCCGAAGAAACATTTACGGAAGTGAAGGGATACTGATTACTGACTTGAGACGTCTTCATATGAAATATCGAAGTCTTGTAAGACAATATCTAAGATGGGATTGTCTCCTAGGTTATAGCCTGTTTTTAACCTATAGCCAAAGAGCTTACTGCTTTGATTCCAGTAAAAAGCCTTGAATTTTCCCTGTGTCATCTTGATCAAGTCAAACATAGGAGTTTCGAGCTCACGCTCGATCATTTTGACAAGTATTTTTCCTTGGGTTTTAGAAAGACCGGTCAAAGGCTCTTCAAATTCTTTTTCTAGCTCCTTAGAAAGTTTCTTGAGATACTTTTTCCTTTTTCGCTTTTTCAGATCAACTGAAGCTTGTTCTGCTTCCGTGAATATCCTAATTGCTTGCTTAGCGTATGGGTATACTTTGGTCGCATATCGTCGGTACTTTAAGTATCGGAGGTATTCTGATCTGTCGGCAAATGTTCTGGGAGATGAGATATTGACATTGCGAAGATCAACGAAATATAAAGTATCTGTCCCGTTGATAAGAGCTTGCATGACCTGACCATTCACGAGTATACTCTGAACAGTGTCCTCCGTAGAAGGTTGTGGGACTTGGACCTTGCGAAGATCTGATAAGACACTATCCTCATGTATCTGACCTGATAAGCCGATGCTTGTAAGGAGAGGAAGAAGAAATATGAGAAACCTATGAATCATCTATATAGAGACGTAGAAAAGCCCGAGAATACACAACCGTCTATATTTGCAGTGTGAAAGCATTGGCAAAGATAGTTTCAGTCGTATTTCATCCATTGTTTCTGGGATTCATATTAGTGGCTATGACCTATTGGATAGACCGATATGCCTACTATATAACGGAACCTAAGGCTATAGGTGCTATGATGATCATGAATTTCTTTATGCTAGTGCTTTTTCCGGCTATTAGTATAGCCATGTTAGCGGGATTGAACCTTATCTCAGGGATAACAATGCCTAAAAGGGAAGATCGGATCATACCGCTCATCATCACACTGTCTCTTTATATCTGGTACTTCATCAATGTGTTGAATAATGCTGCTTTACCTGATAGCTTGAGGTTTGTATCACTCGGTCTTTGTCTCGCTGTTGGGGCCGCTTTTTTCATCAACAACTTTACTAAGATCAGCTTACATGCTGTCGGAGCATCTGGTCTTGCTGTGGCGCTTGGGTTGTTGCTTTTATCATTTAGGAAGAGCTATATAGAGATAGACCTTGGAATGGCAGGAGAGTATAGAGTTTCTGCTATTTTTGCGCTTCTTGGGTGCATTATGGTGTGTGGGCTAGTCGGCTCGTCCAGACTATATCTCAAAGCACATCGTCCTCAAGAGGTATATGGAGGCTTTTTAGTGGGCACTTTAGCTCAGATTATAGCCTACCGAATCATGATGTAAAAAGGTATATGGATCAGTTAAAAAAACTAATCGAAGAGGCATGGGATAATCGCGAGCTGTTAAAGGAAGCCGCGTATCAAGACGCAGTGAGGAGTCTTGTAGCTATGCTCGATGAAGGAAAAATCAGAGTAGCAGAGCCATCAGATGATGGTTGGATCGTACACGAATGGATTAAGAAAGGGGTTGTCTTGTACTTTCCCATACAGAAGATGGAAACGATCGAGGTTGGACCATTCGAATTTCATGATAAAATACCCTTGAAGAAGGACTACGCTGCGAAAGGTGTCAGAGTGGTTCCACATGCTATCGCTCGTCATGGGGCTTTTTTAGAGTCAGGTGTTATCATGATGCCAAGCTATGTGAACATAGGAGCTTGGGTTGGATCAGGGACGATGGTAGACACATGGGCTACAGTGGGATCATGCGGTCAGATAGGTAGGCATGTTCATCTTAGCGGAGGTGTAGGTATCGGAGGAGTACTAGAACCACTACAAGCGACACCGACTATCATAGAGGATAACTGCTTCATAGGATCGAGATGTATCATCGTGGAAGGTGTACGTATAGAAAAAGAGTCTGTCATAGGAGCAGGAGTGGTCATAACGCAGTCAACTAGGATCATAGATGTGACAGGAGCTGAGCCAGTTACTTACAGAGGATATGTACCTTCAAGAAGTGTCGTTATACCGGGGAGTTATACAAAAGAATTTGCAGCAGGCTCATATAATGTAAATTGTGCTTTAATAATCGGGCAGAGAAAAGAGTCAACAGATAAAAAAGTCTCTCTTAACGATGCCCTCAGAGAATATAATGTAGCTGTATAATATGGCGGATACGCGAGCATATGTATTACCTCAAGCTCTTCAGGCTCGTGACAATCAAAGCACGAAGAAAGAGTTTGACTTTCCCTTTGGTGTGCGCGTAGCTAACAAGGTTCTCCATGGTTATAAGGATAAAAAGTTAGAGATAGAATCTCTGATCCGAAGGGCCCAAGAGAAGACAGGTCTTGTTGATTTTGGGACTGACTTCTGGCGAAAGCCTATGCAAGTTGCTTTTGATGATATCAATGCTAATACAACGTTTCATCCCTTAGGCGCTTTTCTATATGAGCAAAAGGTGGTTCAAAACCTCCAAAACCGCCTTTGGGCGCAGCACTGGATCAAAAAAGATTCAACCATAAAGAAAGATCTTCCACCAGCAGTACTCATCACAGGGCTACAAAGGACGGGGACCACCTTTATGCAAAGGTTGCTAGGGTCTTTACCTGAGTTCAGGGGAGTGATGTCTTGGGAGATAGTCAATCCCGTCCCAACCAGTGATAAGAAAAAGTACCACGGCAAAAAACTATCATGGTTTGGTCACAAGGCGCTCAACTATATCAATCCAGACTTTAAGGCGATACACTCATTAGATCATAATAGTCTTGATGAAGAAGTAGTCCTATTGGAGCACTGCTTTATGAGTAGCATACTTGAAGCTGTCTTCGAGGTTCCGAACTATAGTCGATGGCTTGAGCAACAAGATCAAAAACCAGCTTATAATGATCTTAAAATGTGGTTGCAGTTACTTCTGTGGCGAGAACCATCTCAGCATTATTTGCTTTTGAAGAGTCCTCACCACATGGAATATCTAGATGACTTTAATACGGTCTTTCCTGATACCAAGATCATACACATGCATCGCGATCCAAAAGAAACGATGGCGAGTTACTGTAGCATGATGCACTATGCTAAGAAGATGTTTCAACCACACAGTGTACCAGATGAGATCGGTCGACACTGGATGCGAAAAAACAAAAGACTCGTAGAGAAGTGTGAAGTCTATAAGCAGTCACACCAAGATCAGTTCATAGATATTCGCTATAAAGACCTAGTGAAAAATCCTTTTGTCGTAGCGCGAAGGATATATGAAGAGCTCGACCTCAAGTGGACGTCTAAGCACACCAAAGCTGCTGAAGACTATTATGCAGAACACCGTAAAAACAAATACGGAAAGCATGTGTATAGTCTAGCTGACTATGGACTTTCTGATGCAGATATCGAAAAGCAGTTTGGATTTTACTACGACCGCTATAGCCACATGCTATAGTTGCTTGGATTCCATTGATTCCTTTGCTGTATTTACCGTCTCGGTGAATTTTCCCCAGAAATCAGAAAAGATCGTCTTGAACTTATCGATAATCCAACCGCCGTCATCTCTCACGTCGATCAAATATTCGTAGAGTGTAGAAGTACTTGCGTACTCTGGGTTTATCACATTGAGATTAGTCAACATAGCAAGGATAACACCGACTATGAAGGCAACCACAAAGCCCAACAAAGCTCCACCAGCTATCTGATTGATAAAGTTGGTATTGGTTGCTTTAAGAAGAGACTCCATCTTATCCGCGATAAACCGAAGGGTAAGCATAACCGCAAAAAAGACGATTAAGAAGCCGAGGACAAATTCTATTCCACCATTGATATTTACCTTCTCTTGAAGGAAGGTAATCAGCGTCGGAGAGAAAGCAAAAGCTATGACCAAACCTATGAGGATAGACATAACGTCTACAACCGTATCAATTAGCCCCTTGGAGAAGCCGCGATAAAATCCATAGGCGATGAGCAGTGCTGCTATTATGTCGAGTACCATTTATACTGTGTTATTACAAGATTTATGATCTAAAGACCACTCAAGGTAAATGATGTTCTTGTATACTTGTAATTGTCACAAAGATGTATCTTTTTTACCTTTGTTTTGTATTATAACTCTTTGAATTAGTGACTATAACAATTTAGATAATTTCGTCAAGTGATATATGAGTGAAGTAAAGTATACCGAAGACAACATACGATCTCTAGACTGGAAAGAGCATATCCGACTTAGACCAGGCATGTATATCGGGAAGCTTGGTGATGGTTCTGCCCAAGATGATGGCATCTATGTCTTGATTAAGGAAATCATAGACAACTCAATCGATGAGTATGTTATGGGATATGGAAAAGAACTACTGATCAGTGTACAAGAGGGAGAAGTAGAGGTTAGGGATTTTGGAAGAGGAATACCTCTTGGTAAAGTCGTAGACTGTGTATCCAAGATTAATACTGGAGGTAAGTACGACTCTAAGGCCTTCAAGAAATCTGTAGGGTTGAACGGAGTAGGAACGAAAGCAGTCAATGCTCTTTCTGATGAGTTTACAGTTCAGGCAGTCAGAGAAGGAAAAACAAAGACAGCTCTTTTTAATCAAGGGGAACTCATCAAAGAGTCACGGATAGCTAAGAGTAAAGAGAGTAATGGGACTATCATCAGATTCAAGCCTGATCGTTCGATTTTTAAAAACTATCGCTATAGATCGGAGTACATAGAAAACCAACTTTGGAATTACGCCTATCTCAATGCAGGCCTTAAACTTAGGTTTAACAAGAAGACCATCTACTCAAAAGATGGATTGTTAGACCTTCTCAAGAACAAAACAAATAAGGAGACTAATCGCTACCCTATCATCCACCTCAAAGGAGATGATATAGAGATCGCTCTTACACATGCTAGTCAATACGGAGAAGAGTACTACTCCTTCGTCAATGGGCAAAACACAACACAAGGAGGAACACACCTTTCAGCTTTCAGAGAGGCCATCGTAAAAACGATTAGAGATCACTATGGTAAAAGTTATGATGCTCGTGATATACAAACAGCTATCATAGGAGCGATAAGTGTGAGAGTCGAAGAACCAGTATTCGAATCTCAAACAAAGACAAAACTAGGGTCCACCCATGTAGCGCCAGAAGGAGCTACGATGAGAACCTTTATCATGGATTTTGTCAAGAGGGAAGTGGATAACTTCCTACATAGAAATCCTGATACAGCTAAGGCGCTGCAGAAGAGGATCCAACAATCCGAAAGAGAGAGAAAAGAGATAGCGGGTGTTAAGAAGCTCGCGAATGAAAGAGCCAAAAAAGCGAACCTCCATAACAAGAAGCTAAGGGACTGCCGGCTTCACTTTAACGATAAGAAGAAAAAAGAAGGAGCTCTCGATACTATGATCTTCATAACTGAGGGAGATAGTGCTAGCGGATCCATCACCAAAGCAAGAAATGTACAAACCCAAGCAGTTTTTAGTTTGCGAGGAAAACCCCTGAACTGCTTCAACATGACGAAGAAGATCGTCTATCAAAACGAGGAGTTTAACCTTCTTCAGCACGCTCTCAACATAGAAGATGGGATCGATGGTCTACGATACAACAAGGTTGTAGTAGCCACGGATGCAGACGTCGATGGCATGCACATCAGGTTACTACTACTCACCTTCTTTTTACAGTTCTTTCCTGAGCTAGTTAAGCAAGGCCACCTTTATATACTAGAGACTCCGCTCTTTAGGGTTAGAGATAAAAAACAAACTTTCTATTGTTACTCAGAGAAAGAAAAGACAGAAGCTATACAGAAGCTTCGAGGTAAAGCCGAGATTACAAGATTTAAGGGACTAGGAGAGATCTCTCCTAATGAGTTTGGCGGATTTATAGGAGAAGACATCAAGCTAGAACCAGTTTTTCTGAGTAGTAATAATGATATCGATGATATCCTAGGTTACTACATGGGTAAGAATACTCCAGACAGACAAAAGTTTATCATCGATAATCTCAAGGTTGAGCTCTTAGATGTTGATGGAGAAGACATAGAAGAAGTATCTGAAGAAAGCCCAGAAACAACGAAGCCTGTCTTAGCAGATTAAAAACTACAACACAATAGGCGTGTGCGACGTACTAGTTATAGTATTTGATCTATATTTAGTTAATGCGCACGACTATCCTTTTTTTATTGATGATATCTTTTCTGTCTAATTCGGACGTGAAGAGCCAGACAGTTACGGTTTCACCTAATATCAGCGTTCGTAATACCATATCCTATGACATCGTGGGAAGAATACAGGATAGAATTCTTTTTTTCAAAGAAAAAGGCCCTGAACGAAGTGTGCTGCTTTACGATAATGATCTAGTTTATCAGAGTGAGCGTCAGATCAATCTGGACGAGAAACGATGTTTTCTATATGAGGTTTCTAATCTAGACACAGCTTTCGCGATTACTTATGGCTATAGGTATGAAGGAGATGATATTATCAAGCTTGATTTTTTTGATCAAGGTGCTGTCAGAACAGACTCTGTTGTCATCTCCAAAAGAGAAAAGAAATTTAAGGGTCTGAACTTTGAATCCATAGAATCAGAAGATGAGAGCATTCTTGCATTATACTCTATAGATGATAGAGATAAGATCAGGGTGATTACCATAGATCTCAATAAAAGAGAACTTATCAATGATCAAGATTACATTTTCACTAATAGCAATCTTTATGATGATGTCTATGACTTTAAGGTGGATGATGACGGATTCTTTTATATGCTAACACAGATCAATAATTTTAAAAATGTAAAAAAGGCCCATACAGCAAGTCTTTTTATCTTCTCGCAATCAGCAAGTACGGTTGAAGAAATAATCATACCTCTAGAAGACATAGTTTGCCAAGACCTCTTTCTATCTATCAATAACCAACAAAAATTGATCGGTATAGCAGGGCTCTATGATGAGAAAAGACAAGATGAAAGCACAGGTTATTTTTGGTTGACTGGCGATAGATCTTCTCTTTCTGCCAGATCATTTGAGCTCATTCCTTTTGCTAATGAACTATACTTCGAACTATATGGCGATAAGCACAGAGGGCGAATGGAAAACTTTGTAGTCTCAGAAGTAATCTGGAAGCAGGACGCATCAGCTCTTATCGCTTTTGAAGTAGCATATGATGTAACAAGACGATCAGCAAATGGAACGGGCTTCGCGATAAATTCATCTGTAGGTAATCCTAATAACTTTGGTGGAAATGGTGCTTGGTCTGATCACTATCGAGATGACCTAGTATTGATTTCTTTAGACGAAAATGTAGAGGAAGAATGGTCTCAGGTGTTTTATAAAAAGCAGTTTTCACAAAATGATAATGGAATATTCTCGTCTTTCTTTCCTTTTCTAACGCCTAGTAGACTTCGACTTATCTATAATGATGAAATTAAGACGAATAGTACAGTCAGCGAATATATACTCGATGGTGGTGGAAATTACAAGAGATCGAGTGTGTTAAGTACGGAGTATCAAGATCTCAAACTAAGATTTGCAGATGCTCGTCAGATATCTTCTACGGAGCTTATCGTGCCAAGTCAGAAAAGCTTTACAGTGAATATTGTAAAGATTGATTTTCTAAATTAGTCTTTTACAATCCGGAGTTACCTGCGTTCTTTCTGAAGGTTTCAAGACCACAAGAAAGGTACTTGAAGTAGTCTTCGACGCCCTCCTTATATTCTCTTGGTTCTGTCATGACTTCTTCTTCTGGCGTAACCATGACATAAAGAGGCTGGGTGATCTGATCAAAATTCACAATTTGAAAATCGGCCCAACGGTTACCGATCGTTCTTAGTTTTTTATTGCGCTTTTCCGACACTAGTACATTCTCTAGCTTTTCTCTATCGTCTACGTAAAGTGAAACTAAAACGTAGTCGTCATTGAGCATACTTCGTATGCGATCATCGGACCAGATGTTATCCTCGGTTCTTCTACAATTAACACATCCATGCCCTGTATGATCAAGAAATATTGGTTTGCCTACTTCTTGAGCATACGCCATGCCTTCAAAATAGTCCTTGAAGCAGTTGATGTTATTTGCACACTTGCCGTATGACGGATATTTGGTTTTTATATCTGTATCAAGTAGGTCTTTAGGATCATCTAAAAACAAATTATAAGATGTAGGAGGTGCAATACCACTCATCAAGTTTAGTGGATTATAACTTTTGATTTCATCGTTATAGATAAACCCTGTACCTAGGTATACTGCAAATGCGAGAGAAGCAAAACTATACACATATCTTCTCGTGCTAATCTTCTTGAGTGGGCTATCATGAGGAAACTTGAGCCAACCCAAGCCATAAGCAGCCATGGCGAGTGCGATGATAATCCAAATGCCGATGAATACTTCATACTTCAACAAACCCCAGTGACTTGTTAGATCTGCAACAGTTAAAAATTTGAATGCTAAAGCAAGTTCTATGAATCCAAGAGTGACTTTAACAGAGTTCATCCAGCCTCCAGATTGTGGCAAACTATTAAGCCAAGCTGGAAATGCAGCGAAAAGACCGAAAGGTATCGCAAGCCCCAATGAAAAGCCGAGCATCACTATAAATGGTCCTACTTGACTAGAAGCTGATTCTACAAGTGCTGCTCCGATAATGGGACCAGTACAAGAAAATGAGACAAGTGCTAAAGTAAAGGCCATGAAGAAGATACCTAGTAAGCCTCCTTTATCGGCCATCTTATCACTTTTTGTAGTCCATGAACTTGGAAGCGTTAACTCATAAAAGCCAAAGAATGAAAATGCGAAAAAGACGAAGATGATAAAGAACAGGGTATTAGCGATCCAACTAGTGGAAAGTGAGTTAAGAGCCTCTTCACCAAATAGTGCTGTTATAAGAAGACCTATAGTAACATATATAACGACTATAGAAGCGCCATAAATGAGACCACTAACCCATCCTTTTCTTTTTGTGTCTTTAGTGAAAAAACTCACGGTCATAGGTATGATAGGAAAAACACATGGTGTTAAAAGAGCAAGTAGCCCTCCTAAAAATCCAAATATGAACATCCATGACAATCCTGTTTGTCTTTCGCCCTCATTTCCACAAGAGGATAAGGGTTCAGCATGAGTCTCCCGAAGCTTCTCTCGTGTTTGATCGATTTTACCACCTCCTTTGATGGCTGCGATGAGACCTGCGGCGGAGACTGATTGGTCATTGTCAGTTAGGGCTATATCATCTGATGAATCATCTGATGTATTAAAAGCTATACCTGAGGATAGATCAAAACCAAAGTTGACATCTGTAGGCGGAAGACACTTACTGTCATCACATGCCATATAAGTTAGGTAACCCGTAATTTTATCCTCTTTCGAAGTGATGATCTCTGATATGATAAAAGGCTCCTTAGCGAGATACTTTACCACGTTGATCTCAAAAACAGGATCTATACCTTCTTTCTTATAGCCCTTTTCCTCATTGTTTTCAGAAGAAACCTTCTGGTCATAAGTTAAAGAAGTTGGTACGGGCCCTCCATCTGCTAAGTGCTGAGAATATACTGTCCAACCCTTATCTATATCTGCCTTATAAAAGACCTTGAATTTATCTTCTGAAAGAGGAGTAACTGCATAGGACCAGTTGATTGGAGACTCTTCATCTTTTATCTTGATCCATGCTAGCGACTTGTCATCAGCCATAGGAGTTGATGCGAGTGCTTGTTTCTGAACATTGCCTTTTTGAGGGGCAACAGCAGTTTTTTCTTTAGTTGGCTGTACGACTTCCTTTGTAGCTATAGCTGCAGTTGTTTGATCCGGAGAGGTGGTAGGTGCCACAGCAGCTCGATCTTCGCCACCTGATGAAGCTTTCATGGCTAGGGAAAAATCTACATCAGTGGGTGGGATGCAATGACTATCATCGCAAGCCATAAATGTGAGATATCCAGATACATTTTTTGCGGAACCAGCATCTATCCTTTGAATGATAGTATAGGGCTTTTTAGCGGTGAACTTGGCAAGTTCCATTTCAAAAATGGGGTCTAAGCCCGCCTTTTTATCTCCCGTCTCTTGGGCTTTACCCAATAGTTTATGTCCTTCTGACTCATAAGTAACCGATGTGGCAATCGGACCACCTTCTTCTATGAATTGCGAATAAACGTTCCACCCGTTGTCTATGTCGGCTACAAAAACCAGATCATAGGTAGAACCCTCGACATGCTTGGCGTCGATAGACCAAGTCACAGGTATTTCCTGGGCTTGAAGGAAGACAGGAAGTAAAACAAAGAGGATCCAAAAGAACCTTTTCATATCGGGTTATTTGTAGGTGATTTACGTAAAGTCGAGATTAGAACAACGAAAATAGGCTGAGAACTAGTCTTTTGCGTGTAATTAAGATGACTTTAACCGTGAAGAGTTAAGCCTTAAACTTATCCTATTCGCTGACTAACTCAATCCAGCAAACTGATAATACACCAAACCTGAGATAAGACAGAGGTGCATAACTTCTAACAGAAAAACTTGCTTCACCATCAGGATAGAGTTGCTTAAGAAGAAGGAAAGGGGGATGGCTAGAAAGATGATATGTTGTAAATCGACACCCAGATAAAAGAAGAGTGATAAAAAGGAACAGACCATCAGCCAATAGAAGAAGGCTATTTTTTTCCTTACATCTATGCCTTTCTTCTTTACGTAATTATAGTAGTTAAGAAGTACAACAAACACTAAAGCGAGATATACAAGAATGGTAATATTGATATGGGATAGAGTGTATTCTAACTCTCGCAAAACTCCTGGAAAATTAGAAAAGGACAAATCAGTGACATCTAACTTGTCAACATAAAAGTAGAGGGCAGTTAAAATCCAAACAATTGCCGCATAGCCAATCAAGAACTGAGCTCTTTCGACTAAACTAAAATTACGAAGAGTGGCTAAGCCAATAAAAATTCCAACGATCATAAAAGAGTAGGGCGGATAAATGAAGGCAGCAAAACAAGACGCCAGCGCGGCATTGAAGATGTAAATCGTCGCAGCATTTAATTTATAAGTATTGAATACTTGAAATGCTGCTATAATTACAAAGGTTCCTCCTATCAGAGCAGGACTTAAAAATTGTAATTGCGGGATGGCACTCGCTAAGAGTATATAAATCATGCCCGCAAGTGTATTGGGTGTCCTATAGAGCCTGTGGTTATTAATCAAGACATTGATGGCAATACCTTGAGCAAAGACAAGGATGATAGCAATGATGGATTGTAGTATAGGAGAAGGAAGGTTAGTAAAGATCCAAGTAGAAAGAATCGAATCCCCCTCCCTAAGCACATAAGCTTCTGGATGAATCAGACTATGCAGTCTGATTAGAATAGCATAGGGGAGTAGCAGTATAATATTTAGAACATCGTTCTTTTTAAAGATGCTGATCACAATGCTATAATTATAATCTAAACGATTTCTCCTGCACTTTCTATCTCAACCTTATCGACAGCACTTTGGTGCATCTCATCATAGTCTTTTCTAGACCTCCAGATATCTATGGCAGTATAGATGGCTTGTCTCATAGAAGAAGCGTCTGCTATATTTTTACCAGCGATATCATAACCAGTACCATGATCGGGAGAAGTCCTGATGACGTTGAGTCCTGCAGTATAATTTACACCTGATCCAAAGGATAGCGCTTTAAAAGGTACAAGACCTTGATCATGATACATAGCGAGCACGGCATCAAACCTTTTGTACGTTGAGCTTCCAAAAAAGCCATCAGCACTATATGGTCCACTCACCATAACTCCACTTTTCTTTAATTCTATAATAGCCGGTTTAATAATTTCTTCTTCTTCTGTTCCGATTTCTCCGCCATCGCCAGCATGAGGATTGAGACCCATGATAGCTATGGTTGGTTTTTCTATACCAAAATCCTGCATCAAGGTATCATTGAGTATGGATATGCAATCCTTTATTCGGTCTTTAGAAATCTTCTCATGAACTCTTCTTAACGGTATGTGGCTAGAGACGAGACCTACCTTGAGTTCATCAGAGATGAGCATCATAAGCTCTTGTCCTAGCATATCTGCCGACTTAGCGATGTATTCTGTATGACCGAGATATGGAAAGTTGGCCATTTTCATAGCCTTTTTGTTGATAGGAGCTGTAACGAGAGCATCGATAAAGCCCTTATTAAGATCTCCGACAGCTCTATCAAGAGCTATGTGAGCACTCTTACCACTATCTTCGGTTGCCTCACCGATATTAATCTTCACGCTGTCTTGCCAACAATTAATCAAACTGACTTTACCTGAAGAAGCACGATCTGTTCTGCTGATATTATTGAAGTGAAAATCTGGGTCCTTAACAATGTTCTTGTGGTAACCCATGACTTTAGAGGAGCCATATATAATAGGAGTACACTCGTTAAAGAGCATACTGTTGTTGAGGGCTTTGATGATCACCTCTGGTCCGATACCGTTAATATCTCCGATAGTGATTCCTAGCTTGGCCTTACTCATACTTAATTCTTAAGCCGCTAATATACTACTCCTTATGGTGGCAGATTTGAAGAGAAGCATTTACGGAAGTGGCGAGAAAAGAGAACATATGGATAACCGCTAAAAAAGAAGGACTTTTGCATCTTTTAATATCTCAGATGTGAGGCCGAAGAAGTCATACGGACAGAATTTTTTAATCAACGAGTCAATCTCAGAGCGGATCGTATCTGCGGCACTTAAGTATAGGACGAATGATAATGTGCTTGAAGTGGGACCTGGGAAAGGTGCTTTGACGAAGTATCTCGTACAAGAGCCCAGCCTGAACTTCAAAGCTGTGGAAGCAGACTGGGATATGGTACATCATCTTCAGCAAAATCTTGGCCTAAGTGAAGATCAGTTGATACAGGAGGATTTCCTCAAACTTCCTCTCGAAAAAGTCTTTGCTAAGGAACAGTATACTGTTGTGGGAAACTTCCCCTATAATATCTCAAGCCAGATATTATTTCGGATAGATAAGTACAAGGATCTAGTGCCTGTTGCCGTCGGTATGTTTCAAAAAGAGGTCGCTGAAAGAATTGCGGCAGGTCCTGGAAGTAAGATTTATGGTGTGACTAGTGTGTTGATACAAGCTAGTTATCACGCTGAGATCATCATGAAGGTGAGTCCCGGATCATTCTTTCCTGCGCCTAAGGTGCAAAGCGCCGTACTTTACTTGAAGCGCAAGGAAAATTATACCCTACCATGTTCTTCTGCGTTATTTAGAACGGTAGTTAAAAGTACGTTTAACCAAAGACGCAAAATGCTACGAAATACGCTAAAGCCATTGATCAAGGATGAAGCTTTGTTTCATGAAGAAATCATGACTAAACGACCTGAACAACTGTCTCTGGAAGATTTTATACAACTTACTAATACCATAGATACACAATCATCATCATGAGTTTAGAACAAACTATTTCGCCTGCTTTTAAGGAAGCCATGAAGTCAAAAGACCAAGTGGCACTGAGAGCTATCCGTGCTATAAAAGCGGCTATTCTTTTAGTTAAAACTGACGGAAGTGGGAAAGAATTAGATAGTGCAGGAGAAATTAAATTACTTCAAAAGCTAGTTAAGCAACGGCAAGAATCTCTTGACATCTATGTTAAACAAGGAAGAGAAGATCTAGCTGTCGTAGAAAGAGAAGAGATAGAGGTGATCCAAAAATTTCTTCCTGCTCAAATGGATGAATCCGCACTATCATCACTTATCCAAGGAGTAATCGATGAGACAGGAGCTTCCAGTATGAAAGATATGGGCAAGGTGATGGGTATTGTATCACAAAAAGTAGCTGGACAGGCTGATGGAAAAACAGTTGCCACTATCGTAAAACAACTACTGAATAATTAGAAATATGATTAGAATATTACTTCCCTTACTTGTCGTCCTGATCTGTAGTTGTAAAACGCAGAAACACTTGATGGTGCCAATAGAGCAACCTAAAGAAACGGAGGAAGTCATCTACGAATCAGATACCGACATAGATGATTATGAAGAAAGAGAACTGGAAGAACTTGTCATCTCCGCACCTAGAGAATATAATCTACCTCCCTACAATCCAGCGGAAGATCGCATATGGGATCTACAGCATATGGATTTAGACATACGATTTGATTGGACTAATGAAAAGGTATTTGGCCGAGCGGATATATCTATGCAGCCATACTTTTATGAGCAATCGAAAGTAACACTTGATGCACAGGGTTTTGAGATTATAGATATCGCTTCCGCAAATGGTTCTTCTCTGGACTTCGAATATGATGGGAAGAAACTAGAAATAGACCTTGAGCGTAATTATAAAAGAGGAGAGGAGGTAGTAATTACAATCGACTATGTTGCCCACCCTTCTGGAGGACCAGTAGGTGGAAGTGATGCCATCGTCAGTGATCAAGGCTTATTTTTTATAGATCCACGAGATGAAGATCCAGACAAACCCACTCAGATCTGGACACAAGGAGAGACAGAGCATAACTCAAGATGGTTTCCAACAATAGACAAACCCAATGAGCAGATCACTCATCAGATATCAATGACTGTAGACGATAAGTTTGTTACTCTTTCTAATGGTACACTTATAGAAAGTAAGTCCTATGGCGATGGCACCCACAAAGATACTTGGCGCATGGACCAACCGCATGCTCCTTACTTAGTCATGGTAGCCGTAGGGGATTTTGCAGTTATAAAAGAGGAACATAACGGTCTTCTTTTAGAGTACTATGTGGAACCAGAGTACGCACCTTATGCTAAGCAAATATTTGAGCATACACCTGAGATGATTGACTTCTTTTCTGACATCTTGGATTATCCTTATCCATGGGATAAGTACAGTCAGATTATAACTAAAGACTACGTCTCTGGTGCTATGGAAAACACGACAGCTGTCATCTTTGGAGACTTTATACAAAAGACAGATAGAGAGCTCATAGACGATGACAATGACTTCATCGTAGCGCATGAACTTTTTCATCATTGGTTTGGAGATCTGGTGACTTGTGAGAGCTGGGCTAACTTGACTCTGCAAGAAGGGTTTGCTAATTATAGTGAACATCTCTGGCAAGAACATAAGTATGGTATAGATGCCGCGGGCTACCAACGTAAGAATGAATTACAAGGATACCTTCAATCCATTTTGCAATCAGGTATGCATCCTCTTATCCATTATGGGTATGGAGATAAAGAAGAGATGTTCGATGGACACTCTTATAATAAGGGAGGATTAGTGCTTCATATGTTAAGACACCAATTAGGAGATGAGGCTTTCTATGCGGGGCTTAATAAGTACCTGACAGATCACAAACACACAGCAGTTGAGGTCGATGAACTTCGAATGGCTTTTGAAGATGTATCTGGTTTGGACTTGCATTGGTTTTTTGATCAGTGGTATCTGTCATCTGGGCATCCGATGGTCGAGTTAGCGTATGATTATAATGATGCAACTAATACGCTTGCGCTGACAGTAGATCAGACACAAAATGCAGAGACGGCGAAAGCTATATTCCAACTTCCAGTTACACTAGCCGTATATGATGAAAGTGGAATAGAAACTCAGTTTGATCTTATGGTCAACCAAAGGAGCCAAACTATAGAACTTCCGTATAGCAGTACTCCTGCGCTAATTGTCTTTGATAAAGACGATCATCTGTTGATGGTAAAAAGTGAATCGAAGACTACTGAGCAATATATGAATCAGTACAACTGGGTTGATACCTATATCCATCGGTACGATGCTATAGATAATATCAAAAGTCGATCGGCAGGACAATCCACTTTAGTTTCTGCTCTTGATGACAACCACTTTTCTATACGACAAATGGCAGTCGAACACACAGACATAAGGGATAATCAAAAGCTGATGAACAGGTATAAAGAGCTAGCCGTATCAGACCCTCACTCAGATGTGAGAGGAGCTGCTCTTATGCGGTTAGCAGCAGAAGGTGCCAGCGGAGTTAATGGATTGATCACACAAGTATTAGATAATGAGCAATCATATACAGTCCTATCAAGTGCTTTAGAGGCTTTAGATAGAATAGACGAAGAGACTGCTCTAACAAGAGCCATCGGGCTCAAGAGTGAGAAGACATCTAAGTTGGTTGGAGCAGTTTCATCGATCTTGGCGAAGTCTGGAGACAAGAGTCATATCCCTTACTTTGAAGACAAGCTTACTAATGTGAGTCTCTTCTCTGTATTTAGCTTTTATGACGCTTATAATTCATTGATATCGCAGTTACCAGCATCTGAAATACTAGAGAAGTCATCAAGATTATCTGAGATCGGCTTGAGTCCTGTGACCAACATATTCTATCGATATGCTGCTACAGATGCCCTTCATAAGCTAAGAACAAGACTGGGAGGGACAAACAAGGTAGTTGCTGATCAGATCACGGGGATGATAGAAGAGATCAAAGAGAACGAACAGAATCCGCTGCTTTCGCAGCGTTATCAGGGGTATTAGACTTGAAGAAATAAAAGGAGATCAAAATTTGATCTCCTTTTTTGTGGGCCCACAGGGACTTGAACCCCAGACCCCCTGATTATGAGTCAGGTGCTCTAACCAGCTGAGCTATAGGCCCTCATAATGTGGACGCAAATCTATAACAATGTAGAATATCATGATAGGTCTTTGGCCAAAATGATTAAAACAAACTGAGTTGCGGTCCAGGAGGAATCCTAAAATGCTCTGTAGACAGAACTGCCCGACTCACATCTTTAAAATATCGCCCTCTTGCGAGTTGTATTTGCTGCTTGATCATATCGGCAAACTGACCCTCGCCCTTCATCCTTGTTTTAAACCTACTATCACTCACTTTTCCTCCGTGACAGTTTTCGATTTGATGGATGACCCGATTGTATCTATCAGGGTACACTCTTTTCAGCCAATCTTTAAAGATGGGTCCTACGTCACCATTTAGTCTTACGATTGTGTAGGCGATGTCTTCAGCTCCTGCGTCAGCTGCGGCTTTCGCGATGGAGTTAATCTCGTGATCTGTTATGCTTGGGATGATAGGTGCGATCATCACTCTGACAGGTATGCCGGCAGATGAGAGTTTACGGACGGCTTTGAGTCGCATGAGACTGGTAGATGTCCTGGGCTCTAGCGTTGTGCGTATAGATTCGTCTAGAGAAGTGATGGATATGACAACTCTTACTATTCCAATTTTTGCCATCTCGGATATGATGTCGATATCTCTAAGCACCAAGGCATTTTTGGTGATGATAGAAGTTGGATGTTTGAACCGTCGGAGCACTTCGAGCAGACTTCGTGTGATCTTGTATTTTCTTTCTGCGGGTTGATAACAATCGGTGTTACCCGAGATCATCATCGTCAGCGGTTTCCAAGATTTGGATCGCAATCTCTTTTCTAGGAGCTCAGAAGCATTGTGCTTGATGAGAATCTTTTGCTCAAAGTCTACTCCTGCACTGTATCCCCAGTAGGTGTGGGTATTGCGAGCGTAGCAGTATACACACCCATGTTCGCAGCCTTGGTAGGGGTTAATCGAGTAAGCAAAACTTAGGTCGGGGCTCTTGACCTTATTCACGATGCTTTTTGGGTGCGTGGTAAGATATTGGGTCTTAGTAACAAGATCGATGTCTTCATCATCGAGCCAGCTATGACCTGCACTATCTAAGTGATTATTTTGATAAGGATTGGCAGTGTTTATCTGTGCACCTCTACCTTTTATAAATGTTTTGTGTTCTTGTTTTTTGGGCATACCTGTTTCATTTACGAAAGTGATCTCAGTCACCTCGCTGGGTTATATCAGGTATGTACAAGTGTAATCTTGCTAGGTCTCCTTAGAGATATCTAGCGCTAAAAGTATCTCCTTGGTTCACATCGCCAGTCTCTAGGCCTTTGCGTAACCATCTCTGTCTTTGTTCTGATGTACCATGTGTAAATGACTCAGGTACGGTATATCCTCTTGATTGCATCTGAATCCTATCATCGCCAATGGCAGCAGCGGCGTTCATAGCTTCTTCTATATCTCCGCGCTCCAGCAATCCTGATCTACGATGGGCATGATGTGCCCATACGCCTGATAAGAAGTCTGCTTGAAGCTCAAGTCTTACCGAGAGATCATTATACTGTTCTTTACTTACTCGTCCTCGTTGGGCATCCATTTGTCTGGTTATACCGAGCAGGTTTTGGACGTGATGTGCTACTTCGTGGGCAACGACATACCCCATGGCAAAATCTCCTGGAGCATTGAATTTTCTTCTGAGCTCATCATAGAAGCTTAGGTCGATGTACACCTTGCTATCTGCGGGACAGTAAAAGGGACCCGTAGCGGAGCTTGCGCCCCCACATGCGGAAGTTGTTGTTCCAGTGAAGAGTACGAGTGTCGCTGGTTGATATTGACGGCCTAGTTGCTGCTGAAAGATCTCATGCCAGACGTCTTCAGTTTCTTTAAGAACGACAGAGACTAACTTAGCCAGCTCTTGTTCTTGGGCAGAAGGATTATACTCTTGGTTAGATGTTGTTGTTGTCTGACCACCACCTTGCGCAGCTTCTGCAATCACTGAACTAAGAGCACTGTCATCTCCTAGGAACATCGCAATAATGGCAAAAATAATAGCGCCAATACCTATGCCCCCACCGATGCGACGCACATTTTTACCTCGGCGATCTTCTATATTACGACTACCTTCTCTTCCTTGATATTTCATTACTTGGAGATTATGTTTTGTGTTTGATGAGGTCGAATAAGCGCACCACAAAATTAATGCAAATAGAACACCTTCGTATAGAAAGATAGTTCCTATCGAGCGATAACAAATCGAGTCGTATAAATACCCTTTTCACTATTGACCCTCATGAGATATATTCCTTCTGCAAAGTTAGAAGCATCTAACCGATTGACACTAGAAGTAATATTGGTCCTTGGTTGGATGACTCTACCTGTGATATCAAAGATGTCAAAGCTAGTTGCTGTGATAACATCTGATAAATCCAAGATGATAAATTGATCAGCAGGAGAAGGATAAATATTAATAGTAGATAGTGCTTCATCTATCGTCGCTGTGCCAAGACCAGTTTCAAAAGAGAAAGTGGCTGATGGATAGTCTTGGCATTCGCCGATGGCTGTTACTCGCCAGAAGTATGTGGTGAGTGTTTCTAAAGCTGTCTGAACGACATAATCCAAGCTTGCCACTGTATCTGCTACTATGACCCTTGAAAACTGCTCATCTAACGAAACTTCGACTATATAGTCTGTCATCTCTGTATTTCCTGTTGCCCAGTTGAATGTAGGAGATAACCCTTCATCTATGATATCATCAGCAGGGTCCAAGAGTTCAGGAGCTGTACCATCACCTAATCGAAGTATAGATATGGTTTGACTAAGAACATTGCCATCGTCTGATATCGCAAGCTCTATATCATCTTGTCCTACCAAAGCACTTGGATCGTCTATTACTATATTGATATCTCTTGCATCATTAATAGGATCTGGACTAAATACGACAGGTACGTCTTGACCTGAACCGGTTGATACTGCTATACCACTAGGGCTGATCCAATTTCCTTCTAATCCGATATTAAAATTCAACGGAGATGCGTCTTTTTCACAGAACTCAATGAACGACGGATTTATCGAAATGAATTTTCTGTTGGACTTGTTTGTACATATTTCTAAAGTCCAGTCGTCAAGTGCACCACCGTCCTCAGATACTCCATCTACAACTTGTAGCACCCACTCTCCACTTGGATCCTCACCTATAAAAGCGCTTAGATCTTCTGCAGGTCTAAATGTTCGACTTGTTGTTAGAGGGCAGTCTAGATTGACCAGATTACTTTCATCATCAAAAGAAGCTTGTATATCATCTTCATCACTACACGGTGTGGCCACGAGCAGAACTTCAGTGCCAGCAGGACTGATAAGACTTATCGTAAGATCACTTATCCATGTATGTCTTATGGATAGATTTATAAGATTGATATCAGAGATCACACCATCCGTCTGCACTTCTCGTACGGATGATAAAGTTTCAGGTACAAGACCTATTCTGATAGGCGTGTCTGTAGCACCAAAGGTCTCACAGACAATCGTGCCAGTTCTAAACGAACGAACCTCACTATACTCACTATTACCACAAGCATTGGATGATAGGACTCTCCAGAAGTATGTAGTAGAGACCTCAAGATCTGTTACACTTAGTGAATTTTCATTGAGATCATCGAAGACTAATAAGCCGCCGCTAAAGTCTGAAAGTTGTGATATTTCTAGCCTAGATATCGGACTATTATCAGTCCATTCGAAGTCCACAAAGAAGTCTAGACCTGTAGCTTCATCTTGCGGCTGCAACAAATTTGCAGGTGTTGGTGCACTATCAAAAACTTCTAGATTGATATTAAAATCAACTGGGCCTAAATCATTTTCTACTCTGATCGTCGCTTGTCCAGAGTTCCCTTGAAATTGGTCATTCACCTCAAGAGTTACATTGATCGTTTCTCTATTACTAATGACCTGATCGGAGAAAGTAATGTTTACTCCAGGTACTGGATCAACTACGCTGACATTGCCCCCTTGTTGATATCCTGCTTCAGCAGTAAGCTGTATGGTCTGTGATGCCCCAGAGGATCTACATATGGATAAAAAAGTCTCGCTTAATCTTGCGATGTCTACACAGTATCTTCCGGGGATAGAAGTTACTCCTGTGTTATCAGGATCTAACCAATCTCTTACTCTCGTTGCTTCAGTTCCTCCTCCTTCCCAGGCTTCTTTAAACATCCCATAATCGTCTTCAAATCGATTACCACATGCCGCATCACCACCTGTCAACGTACCTACGAGTAACTGATCTCTTGTGAGAAGAGGAGATCCAGACGAACCAGATTCCGTAGTGCCAACCTCCCAATTATCTACTCTAACAAAATAATCATCTATACCGAAGGTCAGGGACCCAAAATCAAAGCTTATTCTTTTCTCTTCACCACGTGGATGATGAATTGTCGCAGCAGAGTCTACACTTTCTGTTGCTCGATCCCAACCCAAAAAGAAAGGATTAGTCAGCGTGTCGATATTATCATCTAATTCAATCAATGAAAAATCCGATCTATCAAATCTTGCTCTTAATACAGATCCAGAGTTAAACTCTAACATTCGTCCATTACCGACACCGCCACTTTCTACAGATCCAGGTTCGCGGCACCTGCTGTTTTGAAAATTCCAATAGGCAACTACACTGGAGGCGTTGCCAGAAGTAATACCACAGTGATTTGCTGTAAGAAAGTAAGGAGTACAGTCATTTCTTACATTGTTAATTAGAGATCCAGAACACATTGCCGTACCACCGATAGTGATAGCCCCAACAGCATTGATGGCATCTCTATATCTCTCTACTAAATCAAACCCATCCGCTTCTCCACAAATCACATCTAGATTACAAGAACCTGAAAAGACTTTGCCAAGACCACTAAAGTCATGATTGAGTTGCTCAACAACAAGGCGTAATTCTGAAGATTGCTTGGGAGAAACCCGAACCTGTATCAGAACTTCATCAGCTGGAAATATCGGAGACCACCATTGATTATGAGCATCGTTGTCCGCAGAGGTTAGTGGGCCTATGATTAATTCTTGATTCTTATCTGAGATAGTCAACTCTGCAGACGAAGGCAGATAAAACTCGGTAAATGCCAGATTCAACGAGTAGGCGCCTTTGGACTGAACTCTCTGTCTCCAGATCATCAATCCGTCTTTGGATGATTCCCAAGTTCCTGTGTGCTCACAGTCGATGTAGCATGATATCGCTTCCGCAAATATGTTAGGTCCTACACCTGAGTCACCATAAAAGCCATTCGCTATTCTGAGGGCTTCATTATCCTGTTGATCCATAGAAATCACCTCTACTTGGTCCCATGCTTGTACAGGTCCCATCAAGCTTTTTTGAGCCAATAGCACAAAAGGAAGAGTGGTGATAGCAAGTGTTACTAGGAATCTATAAGTAATACTCATGTTATGAAGGTATAACAAAAAGAAAGAGAAAACTGTATCAGTTGATGACCAAGACGTCTCCCCTGGAGACCATTATTTCGCCGTCTAAGTCGAATTCAAGAAGATATATATAGACTCCAGTGCGGACATCTCCATTTTGGTATCTGCCATCCCAACCTTCGGTGGCTGTAGCCGGCACATTTCTTCTTATAAAGACTTGGTTACCCCACCGATCGAAGACAGCAAAGGTCCTTAGAAATAAATCCTCTTCAGAAGTAATAGAAAGAAGGTTTTGAGGAGGATTGTTAGGGTTGATGACATTGGGGACAAAGAAGTCTGGGAGGATAGTTTCGGTCTGGCAAGAGGTTGCAGGAGTAATTTCAATGGGATTCATATCCGAAGACTGTTCACACATGGTGATCATATTACGGATGAATACGTGGTATATGCCTGCTGATATACTATCGAATACACCAGAAGCTTGGTACGTCATCCCACTATCTATACTGTACTCTACATCTGGAAATAAAGAAGAAATTTCTATCTGACCATCAGTAAGATTGGGACATATGGCTGGGCTTCTTAACGTGACTGTTTCTATCTGTGGTTGGCAGCTGTCATCAGCACAGTCTATAAGACCATCACCATCGTTATCTAAGCCATCTGTACAAGATATATCGTCAGTCTCCGCGCAGTCTGGTGCTGAGAGGATGACAGTATTTGCGAAAGCGCAAGAAGAAACATCGTTACGAGTGACTACGACATCATAGACACCGGCATCGAGGTTATCAAAGATACTATCGGGGAAAAAACTGGCTCCATCATCGATGCTATACAAGATGCCTTCACCAGAGGTGCCAGCCAAAGTAATCGATCCCGTCGGAGTAAGGCATTCGATCTCAACTCGCTGGACATCTATAGTGCCAGGATTACAAGAAGGGTCATCACAATCCAGTAACCCATCTTCGTCATTGTCGATACCATCTGTACATAGATCTTCAGTGTCTTCATCAAGCACGAAACAAGAGTTGAATGATCTGTCTGGCATCACATCTAATCGGTCTACCGGTGTTAGATCTCTTGAAATATCAACTGGATCTGTTTCTTGTACTATATCTGGTCTAGCACCTGTAGCTGTTCTGATTTGATCTGTACCAAAGTTGATAGCGAGACAAGTAGTTGGGTCTGTGATATCTTCTAGGTCTATAAAGAAACAGATCTGAGAGATGCTTATCCACGGGCTGTTGGGTTCAAATTCTTGACCTTGGCCAGATATAATCTCGCTGATACTTATCCTTAAGAAACCGATAGAGTCGTAAGGAAGCCCAGAGTTCATAACTACACCTGTAGGTATCACACGTGAGATGGGATCTGACTCAGATACGTGTTGATCTGATACTACGCTATCACGTACGAAGGAAGCTACACTCGCATCAAAAAAGAGATTGAAGTTATATGCGAACAATCTCCACGATTCAGTCCCTGGATTAGAGAGCTGGATATCATAACATGCGATATTAGTAGTTGTGTCTAGAGAAGATAGACGAAACCTAGCGCTATAACTGTTTTGACTCACAGCTTCTCCGCTTATCAGAAAAGCTAAAGCAAGAATAAAACACTTCAATCCTGTCCGAACCAATTTTGCTTCGCTCACAGGGGAGAAACTTTATATCTCCCCACTTATTGTTTAAGACGGAATTAGTTAGCCGCTTCCCTAGCTTTTCTTGCAGCTCTAAAGCTACCTATGAAGGCTACCATAGCTAGGATACCAGTGATGATCGGAAGAATCGTTCTTACTAAAGCTATACCACCGCTGTCTATCGCTTTTGGAAGTCTCATGCCAAGCATAGCGAGAAGTATCAGTAGAGTGAGTACTACAGCAACATGTGCTATCACTTTATTTTCGCTTTTGACTCCACCGTGGCATAGTAATAATGCAACACCAAAAACAACGGGGATAAATGCAGTATTAGAACTTGTCTCAAAGTAGCCCCATAGGCCCATGATAATTAGTACGACGGCGTTAATAAGGTTAGCTGTTGGTGCTTTCATGTTTTTATTTTTAAAGTCAAAGTTTAATTCTAATTATATCTAGAAGTATCTAGTTCTATTTCATCTTCGAGCTCGAATTCATCTTCAAATTCTAATTCATCGAACTCATCAAGATCCTCTTGTTGTCCCTGATTCAGATCTCTTTCTTCATCTGGATCTTGTTGCTTATAGCGAGTGCAGTCTGTAATATCAAAAAACTCTGGTGGCGGATCTGCAAATGCTACATCGGAGTTATAACCGAGCTTAGTATCGGCTTCTACTTTCTTCATATAGTTTTGAAAGATGGGTCTTGCCATCACAAATCCTTGACCATCATCTAAGGTGTAAAACCTTACCCACTTTTCATCACCACCTACCCATACTCCAGTAACGAGGTTAGGCGTGATGCCCATAAACCAGCCATCTGCATAATCATTAGTTGTTCCTGTTTTTCCACCGGCTGGGACTTTTATTCCAAGACCATATCCACCTCCAACATTATTGCGAAGCATATCCACCATAACGGAATTATAAAGTTTATTGAGCGCGCGTCTTTGTTCTAGTCCACTTTGGTAAATGATTTTTCCATTTTTATCTTCTATTCGACTGATGAACCTTGGCTTTGTAAATACGCCGTCATTAGCAAAGGTGGTATAGGCCCCAGTCATCTCTATCAAGGATAGATCTACTGACCCTAGACAAATAGATGGCACTTCAGGCACCACATATCTGCCACCATTAATTCGTTCATACTTGTCTATACCAACATCATGGAGTAGGTCTCGGATAGGCTCTACTGTCCCCAATTCTTTTACTAGCCTCACACTGACACTATTCTTAGAGTAGAGTAAGCCTTGATAAAGATTGTATCTATTTTGTGTGAAGGTGCCATTAGCATTAGATGGAGACCAGACACCATCCACTTGAAAGTTAGCATCACCTGGAGCGATTGTATATTGTATATCATTATATTCTTGACATGGAGATAATCCTTGCACACCTATAGCCGTAGCATATACAAATGGCTTAATAGTAGAGCCTACTTGACGCCTCATCGTGACGTGATCATATTTAAAATATTCGTGTGATGGACCGCCCACCCATGCCTTTATTTCTCCAGTTTTTGGATCCAGGGAAAGGACTCCTGCTTGTAAGTGTCTGAGGTGATATAAAACAGAGTCACGTCTTGTCATTTTCTTTTTTTCAACACCTGGTTCTGTATAAGAAAAGACTTCGGCTTCTATCTCTTCATTAAAAGTGGTTTTGATGTCGGAGGTGAAAGAGCGCCATGCTTGGGTGATTTCTTTCCATTTATCGGACTTTATCAGATTTCTAAAAACATCTCTTTTTTTAGAATCAATTTGCTCTAAGTATTCTCTATCGTCTTGAAGTCTTCTTACGGTTGGTTCTTTTAGTGTCAAGCCAAAGTCCTTAGCGACGTCCTCATTGAGTTGAGAAAATGCATTTTCAAATCCATCTTTATATAGGTCAGTGTCTCTAATGCGTCTTTCTAAACCCTCTCTACGTAACTCTTCCTGCTCGCCTTCAGCTTCGAAAGTAAAAGGGTCTTCGTATCGCCAAACTCTCCAATATCTTTCTTGGAGCTCAGTAAGATGTTCTTTGACAGCTTCTTCGGCGAGAACTTGATATCGAGTATCTATAGTTGTATAGATCTTTAGACCATCTCTGTAGATGTCATATATGCCACCTTCGGGTTTGTGATATTCTGGTTCTTGTAAAAGTGGACGTAACCATTTGGTTAATTCTGCTCTAAAATATGGGGCGATGCCTTCACTCTGAGTGCTTCGCTTAAAACTTGACATATCGATCGGCTTCGATGTCATACTATCAAGAGCAACTTTATCGAGCTTATCATGATTGTGCATCATAGAGAGAACGACATCACGTCTTCCTTTGGATCTCTCTGAAAATCTTACCGGATTATAAAGAGCCGGATTTTTAAGCATGCCTATTAAGACTGCTGCCTCTTCTATCGAAAGATCCTTTTGGTCCTTGTTAAAATATATTTCCGCGGCAGAGTGAATACCATGAGCTCCATTTATAAATTCAAACTTGTTGAGATACATCACTAAGATCTCTTCCTTCGTATAGCTTTTCTCTAGCCGCACGGCAGTTATCCATTCTTTGAATTTTATAGAAGCGAGGGCCATGGCTCGCTGAAGTGATGATTTTCCAGATAGACTGCTTCTTTTAAAGAGTAGCTTGGCTAGCTGCTGAGATATCGTACTTCCTCCACCGCTGCTTTCTTGTTGTAATATGACAGACTTGACAGCAACTCTCAGAAGTGCTTTAAAGTCTATGCCTGTATGACTATGATATCTTGCGTCTTCTACGCTAACGAGAGCATTATAGATATTAGGAGAGAGATCTTTGAAGGTGATGAACTCTCTGTTTTCGATATAGTACTTCCCAAAGGCCTCTTCATTGGTATCATAGATGATGGAGGCTAGATCATACTGAGGGTTCTCTAATTCTTCAAAGGTGGGCAAGTCTGTCCTCGAGATCATGAAGAAGACGACGGCACTAGCGATAACACCTACGATAGCACCCAACCAGAGTAGCTTAGATAACCAGCCTACCCAGCGTCTTTCTTTAGTAGATTTCCAGAAGTTTTTAATCCAGCTCATGCCCTATAAAGCCCACAATATACTGGATATTATACCTCAGAGCTCAGGCATCATTGGCCCAATTCATCAAATTCGTCTAATTCCTCCTCCTGATCAGTGGCTGGAGTTTCATATGCCTCACAGTCAGTTGTTATAGTGACATCTATAGGCACCTTAAATCTTCGATCTTTATCTATGTCTATGGAAGGATCTGCTTCTAATGCCTTCATATACTCCACATAAAAGGGTCGAGCCATACGACCACCTTGGCCATCACTGATATCAAGAAACCTCACCCAGTTTTGTGAGCCACCAACCCATGTGCCAGTGACAAGGTGTGGTGTTAAGCCCATAAACCATCCATCTACGTGATCATTGCTGGTTCCGGTTTTTCCTCCTGTATCTGAGGTAAAATTATGGTTGATAAAACCTGACGCGTGCTTCAGAAGCCTGACCATGGCATAGTTCACATTTTCATTGAGTGTTCTGCGACTTCTGGGCTTTTCCTCATAGATCACCGTTCCTTGATATTCAATTCTATTGATGAGTATCGGTGTGCTCGTCACACCGTCATTGGCAAAAGTGCTATATGCTCGAGTCATATCGAGTACAGATAACGCCGCAGAACCGAGGATGATAGATGGTTGTTTAGGGATGTTTTCTTTTGGTAAACCCATATTTGTGGCAACATCGATAACAGGCCTAACGGATCCAATCTCATTAAGGATCCAAACAGAAGTTGAGTTATTAGATTTTTTGAGTCCTTCTTTAAGAGTCATCCATTCTCCTGTGAATTTTCCGCGGGTATTCTTGGGATTCCAGTCCTTCATGAGACCAAATTGAGATCCAGCTGATACAGTTTGTTGGACATCTCTCATTTTCATACATGGAGATAGGGCACTATTAAGAGCGGCGGTATAGAGAAAAGGTTTGAAGGTAGACCCGACCTGTCTTTCGGTAGTTACGTGATCGTACTTCCATATGTCATAGTCACTTCCTCCTACCCATGCTTTTATCTCTCCAGTAGACGGGTCCATAGACACTGCACCGATCTGTAGAAAGCTTTGCATGTATTTGATCGAGTCTATAGGAGTCATGGTCACCTCTTTGGGACCATCATAGCTATAGACTTGCATTTTGCGAGGCGTATTGAAGTGTGATTTGGTGGCATCTTTTAGCTTTCCCCACTGTATTTTCAACTTACTAAACTTGGAAGAAGTTAGAATCTTTTCATACGTCTCTTTCTGATTCTTTGTGATGTATTCAGACTTGATGAGGCCATCCAAGTATGCTCCTTTTTGTTCAGCTGTTATAAGTCTTCTTATGTCACCTGCATATAGCCTAGCCTCTGGGATTTCCGTTTTTATTTCTTTAATCACACCATCCAGATATCTAAATCGAAGCGTCCTATAACTTTCAGACTGCTCTATGAGTCTTGTGATGTGCTGGTCTCGTATTCTTTTTTGTTTTTCTACTTGATCATCAGTAATGTCTTTATCGCGCTCTATATAACTCCAGATGTCTCGATCTCCCCAAGAATTGAAAAACTTCTCTTGGAGATTTCTCATATGTACCTTGGCTGCAGCATTAGCGTGCTTTTGATACCTAGAGTCTATCGTCGTAAAGATCTTAAGACCGTCAGTGTCGAGATTAAAGGGCTCTCCTCCTGGTTTTGTAATTTGATTTTCATCAAATATATTTCTCACCCTCTTCTTAAGTACCGACATAAAATGAGGAGCAGGACCTTTATAATTTTGGCCTTCGTTAAATCTAGAAATGTCTATCTCTTCAGCCCTATAAACATCATGCTCTTCTTGAGTAATAAATCCATATTTGTTTAGTTGGGAGAGCACAGTATTACGGCGATTCATGCTGCGCTCTGGAAACCTCACGGGATTAAAATAATATGGATTTTTAAGCATACCGATTAAGACGGAGGCTTCTGGTATAGTCAACTCCTTTTGGTCCTTACCAAAGTAAATCTGAGCCGCTGCTGCAATACCATACGCTTGAAAAGTAAATTCAAACTTATTGAGAAACATGGCCATAATCTCTTCCTTGGTATATCGTCTTTCGAACTCTATGGCGATCACCCATTCTTTCATTTTCTGCCAAACTCTTTTTGGAAAAAATGATGATCGTTTTTCTGTAAAAAATTGCTTTGCTAGTTGCTGAGTTATTGTACTTGCACCTCCTCGCTGACCGAGATACGCAAAGGCCCTAGCTGTGCCTCTGGCATCAATACCACTATGATCAAAAAAGCGATAATCTTCTGTTGCCATGAGAGCATGCACCACATTGGTGGAGATGTCTTCATATTTGATCCACTGTCTATTAGATTGAAAGTATCGATCGAGTTCTACGCCATCAGAAGAGTAGATGATAGTTGACTCATCAAATTTTGGATTTTCTAACTCTTGAGTATCTGGCATCTTGGTTTGACCCACATAGACGAGAAGGCTACCAAAGGTTAAGATGCCTAGGATCACACCTATCCACAGCAGACGCCATATCCACTTGTAAGGTATTCTGTTAAATAGTTTTTTGCTTTCTGGGGTCATCACGCATAGTTAACTATGGCAGGGCCCTTGATAGTATGTGGTTACTTAACCGATCACTGGTCTGAAGGACGATCTATACTGACTCGGATTAAGCTCAGTGATTTTTTTGAACTGCTTATTGAAGTGAGCGAAGTTGTTATATCCACAATCAAAACAGATGTCGGAGATCTGCCTGCTGGTCTCAGAAAGCAACTTACAAGCATGTGTGATGCGTACCTCATTAACGAAGGAGGTGAAGGTTTTACCCGTTTGTTTCTTGAAGTATCTACAGAATGATGAAACTGTCATATTTACGAAAGTGCTCACCTCTTTTAAAGATATCTCTCTTCTGAAATGCTCCATCACATAGTTGAAAACAACTTCGATCTTGACATGATCTTGTAGACTTGCTTGCACAGTGATTTTGGATACATTGAGTATCTGATATTCTTCCGAAGATGCAAGGACCTTCAAGATGGACACCAGCGATAGTAGCCGCTCAAAAGAATCTTGAACTATCATAGCATCTGTGATTCTACCTACTTTGTTTTTGGTGAATCCGGTAAAGGTCAAGCCGTGCTGTGCACTAGCTAGAAGCCGCGTTATATCCTCGAATTCTGGCAAAAAACCCAAACCCTTTGATATAACTTCTGGTAAAAACTGTATCACGTGTTCTCTAGAGTGATCAGTAAGTCTATCGGTATAACCAAAGTGTGGCACCATAGACCCGATGAGCACCAAGTCTCCATCTGTGTAATAAGAAATATGGTGTCCGATATGCCGCTTACCCTGACCTTGGTCCACATATACAAGCTCTACCTCAGGGTGATAATGCCAGATAGCCTTTGTATTAGAAGAGCTTTCGCTAAAAGCGTTGAAAGTAAGCGATTTGCCAAAGCCACTATCTATTCTTTCTAATGTGGGTTTCTGTGGATTTCTTGAGAATTCTTCTTCCGCTATCATGTTGTATAACCAATTAAAATTCGTTGATTAAGAACAATATTACATCTATACTGACACAAAAATATAGTATATCTACCGATATAGGATAATATAGTTGTATATAAAGATAATATAGAAGTATGCATGAGAGATTTCTCTCTATTAACTTTGTACTATAACAACACCCTAAAATCATTAGATTAATGAAAGGCATATCAAGGCGTTTGTCATGGATCGGAAAAAGGATCTATGACTCTATGGTAAGACTGTAACCAACCAAGCCTGAGACATAACTAACTGAATATTTTTAGTTTTTCATACGACGATGGGGGATGCTTAAAGGAGCACTCCCCTTTTTTATTGTTGAGCCGTAAAATAATAGGCTTATGTTTGAAGAGACATGGTGCCATCACTATTTGCAGGAAGCCCTAAACTTGGAGTCTTAATAGATCCCGATCACCATGATGATCTACAACTTGAGGTTCTTTTAGATCACCTATCACTTGGTCTTGCTGATCTCATCTTAGTGGGAGGTAGCACAAGTCGAGATACAGCCATCGATCAGCTTGTGCTCCGTATCAAAGCCCGCACCGATGCACCCGTTTTATTATTTCCAGGCAATGCACTACAAATAAGTAAGCATGCTGATGGCCTTTTACTTCCTAGTCTGATATCAGGAAGAAATGCCGAGTATCTTATAGGCAAGCACGTCGAGTCGGCTCGAGTACTCAAGAAAAGTCAATTAGAAATTATACCGATGGGGTATGTACTCATCGATGGAGGAAAGGTTTCTACCACTTCTTATGTCACTAATACAGTACCGATCCCATCGCACCTTGCACCATTAGCTGCAGATACCGCCTTAGCAGGTGAGCTACTTGGTATGAAGTGCATCTATCTAGAAGCAGGAAGTGGAGCTAATCAACCAGTTCAAACTGATCTGATCCAAGAGGTCAAAAAAGTACTGTCTATCCCATTGATTGTTGGCGGAGGTATCACTTCTCCAGATGCACTTATAGATGCTAGAGAGTGCGGCGCGGATGTAGTTATATTGGGTACGATACTCGAACAAGATCCGGATGCCCTACTTACCTTTTACAAAGTGTGGGCAGATAAGATACTGACCTGATAAGATCCTATATGCATCGAGGATTAGTAACAAAGTCTACTGGCAAATTTTATACACTCATGAACACTGAGTCACGCGAAATTTACACCGCTGTGATTCGAGGTAAGTTTAAGCTCAAAGGTTTTAAATTGACGAATCCGGTCGCTGTCGGAGACCATGTGTCATATACTCTTGGAGAGGATGGAGTTGCCATCATCGAAGAGATAGAAGAGAGGACGAATTATGTGGTGCGTCAGTCGCCAAGGAAGAAGCACTTTTTGCACCTTCTCGCTGCCAATATAGACCAAGCGATTTTGATTATTACAGTCGTAGAGCCAAAGCTCAAGCAAGGATTTATCGATCGGTTTTTGCTCATGACAGAGCCCTATAATATCCCTGTCCATATCATCTTCAACAAGGCTGATCTCTACGACCCTGGACACATGAATGTCTATAGGTATCTCAAGGAGATATATGAAAACATCGACTATCAAGTGTTTCTCACTTCCGTAAATGAAGATCGTGGATTTGACCAGATCATGGACGTCATAAAAGACAAAAAGACATTAATCAGCGGCCAGTCCGGTGTGGGCAAGTCTTCCATTATCAATCGACTTTGTACAGGTGCCAATATCAAAACGATGGAATTATCTGATTACTCAGGTAAAGGCCAGCATACTACTACTTTTGCAGAGATGTACCCACTCCAACAAGGAGGGTCCATCATCGACACTCCGGGGATTAAGACTTTAAGCTTTAATCACCTTGAAGTGATGGATATAGCGCATAACTTTAGGGAGATATTTACAGTATCTAAAGGTTGTAAATATAGCGACTGCACTCATCGTAACGAACCATCTTGTACCGTTAAAACGGCCATTGAAAATGGGGAGATCAGCGAGTTGAGATATGCTAACTATCTGCAACTTCTAGATGAAGTAGAGAACCAAAATTACTGGGAGCGCATTAAAGACTATTAATGGCACAAAAGGCGAAACAACAAGCGGAGGCAGTATTACCGACAGAGTGGGGCACATTCGTTATTGCAGCTCACAGCGATGACTCTGGGGATTATACCCCACATATCGTACTGCGCCACCCAGATATGGATCCAACACAGCCCGTGTACGTAAGAATTCATTCGGAGTGTATAACTGGGGATATATTCCACAGTAAAAAATGTGATTGTGGAGAACAGCTGCATAAAAGCATGGAGTACCTAGCTGCTCACAAAGGGATACTTATATACCTCAGACAAGAAGGCCGTGGCATAGGCATCATCAATAAGCTAAAAGCATATCGACATCAAGAGAAAGGCTTGGATACCATCCAAGCCAACGAAGCTCTAGGTCTAGCTTCAGATTATAGAAAGTATGATATCGCTGGATCTATCCTTCAGTCGCTTAACATAAAGCAAGTTCGTCTGATCACTAATAACCCAGACAAACTATCAGGTCTCTCCGAGAGTGGTATAGAAGTCATCGGAAGAGTACCCTTGATCATACAACCTACAACAGAAAGTGAGGGATATCTCAAGACCAAAAAAGACATGATGGGTCATCTTCTTTCAGATAAAGAAAACGCCTAATGTCATATTCTAATAAAAGGCGCTACAAGAACCGTCGCGAGAGAACCAGACTCATCTCTACCAACTCAAAGAGGATCATCGTTGGGTTTTTGATAGCCTTCGTCATACTTGCCATCAAATATCGAATAGCTATAGTCGATTATTTCCGACCCTACTTCTACTAGTTTTTTAGGGCTTTATAACCTCCGTCCTCACGGTCACCCTTTCAACATCCTCCTTATAGAATGTACACTCTCGAAGTTCCTTCTTAGCAAATAGCTCTAGCTGATCACCATAGTTTGGTGAGCCTTTCTGGGTGCTATTACCATAACTCATCAGAACTTTAGCTCGGACCTTATCACCAAACTCTATAACACTTTGCCAGGTGTCACCCCCAGTGATGAATTGCCGACCGTCGGCCTCTGGTCCATTGGACCAAGCGACTCGGAAGATGCCTACAAATCCGGCTGCGCCGTTACCAGGCAGATCGTGTTCGCCATACTTGATGCGATACACAAAGCCCCATGGTATATTGAGTGGTGCTCCAGCATTATCAAATTGATCGACGACGCCATCTAGTATTTGCACAGCTCTCTCCGGGTTAGATATGCCGTCAGGCGTATGCCAAGCATCATCTAGTGACCAATCAGTTGCATAGTTCTCTCTTTCCCAAGGGCCAAAGGCTGCTGCCCATGAATAAAAGACAGCCATGCCTTTACTGTCGGCATTGGCATGTCTATCCCAGGAGTTTAGGACTTCCATTGCTCGTCTGCTCTTCTCTGTTCCATGAGCATCGACTGCTTTCTGAAGATCATCTAAGAGTCTGTCAGCCATTTCGATACGAGTAGACATCTTAAAATCAACAAGTTCATCGAAAGTGATCGACTCATCTCCTTCGACCATCCGTACAGCACGCTGTGGTCTGAATCCCATGATGACAGGAGACATGTATCCTGGGTAGTCATCAGGATCAAGCTTCATCGGGAAGGTTGAAGTCCATGGCGGATCGTTAGCGTTTTGGAGATATCCAGATTCCGGATTAGTCACTTTGGGGAGTTCTTCATAAGTATGAATATCGGTCCAAATATGCTCTGACTTACTACCATCGATAACGCCACTCCATTCGTCCCATCCTCCGACTTGTCGCTTGGGTACTTGTCCATTGAACATGTAGAAGATGTTTCCTTCTTTGTCGGCATACATGATATTAAAAAACCCGATCTGCACATCTTTGAGTGCTGCTTGAAACTCTTCAAGATTCTTAGCCTGAGACATCTTCCACCACTGCACGATGCCATATGGCCGATCAAATCCAGGCATCTTTAGGGTGAGTGCTTTATCTCCATTTTGTGCAAGCACAGGACCAAAATCTGGAGCAACTAATCTAGGTACATCTCTCACAGAGACCTTTCCATCCTCTCCTTTGACTTTGATCGACATCTTACTTACTTCAAATTGTCTCACCTCACCATCTACGACATAACCTCCATCTTTCAGTGTGAGCTCAAACCTGTCAGCATTGTCTATGGTATTGTTCGTGTGACTCCATCCGAGGTGTTCGTTGAATGCGATACCGAGTGTAGGAAGACCCACAAGTGTTGCGCCATAGGTATGTACTCCTGGAGCATTGAAGTGGCCTTCATAGAAGAGCCACTCATCAAACCAAGGTAGATGTGGATTCATGACTAACATCGCGTTGCCGCTAGCACTGCGGCTTGGTCCTATGGCGTAAGTATTAGATCCGCGTTCTTCCCACGCAGGAACACTTTGAAGATCTCCACCACCTATAAACCGACTATATAAGACAAAGATGGCATGCCGAAGGATGTCTTCACTTTGGATGGGGAGAACGATGTTGTTCTTGTCTTCTACGGTATTGGGATAGGCCGTCGCATAGTCATTTAGTCCTTGAGCAAATTGATCTATATAACTTTTGAACTCAGGCGTTTGCTGGTTGTACCAATCGATAGATAAGTCTGGAAAGCCTAAGGCATGTACCATCATATCATTTTGGAGAAACTCCTCTCCCCAATACTCTGCTGCTCGTCCTCTGGACTTGGCATATAGCTTCAGTATTGTATTCCCATGATTATGCATCTGCGACCAACCGAAGGCATAAAAGAGTTCATCATTGTTCTTTGCATATATGTGTGGTACACCCCATTTATCCCAGAGGATTTTTGTTACTTCTTCGGTTGAAGGTTTGATTTTCTGTGGAGCTATCTCATCTATGATTGAGCGTTCAGCAGGTGGACTCAGGTTGGGAGTAAGATGTGTAGTGCTTGCCTCCGAAAGAGGTGTTGATGTGGTTGATACATTTTGTTGTGTTGCACAAGCAGAAAGTAATACTAGTGCACAAAGTGCACAGAGATACTTATACATAATAAGAGCGATTTAGTCGATTAGTAAGGTAAGTAAGTCTGTACGACTTTCATAACCGTCTAGAGCTTCCACTTGATATTACACCCAGCGCTAGGATACTGTGCTTCGATAGTTTGTCCCGCTATAGTTGCATCGATGGCCGCTCTTAGGTCTGTACCTGATAGAGGTATACTATTACCAGGTCTTGACTCATCTAGTCTGCCTCGGTAAGAAAGTTGTTGATCACCATCGAACACATAAAAGTCTGGAGTACAAGCCGCAGCATAAGCCTTGGCGACTTCTTGTCTTTTATCATATAGATATGGAAAGGGAAATTTTAAAACCTTAGCTACGATGCTCATCTTGTCTGGTGCATCTTCGGGATAATTCTCGACATCATTTGAACTGATGGCGATGAAAGAGACACCCTTACTTTTATATTCATTTGCAATTTTTACAATCTCTGGATTCACATGGATTACAAAAGGACAGTGGTTACAGATGAACATGATAACGGTAGCAACATCAGATTGTAAATCATCTAGAGAGTAGTAGTTATCACTCACAGTATCTCTAAGATGAAAATTAGGAGCCTTGGTTCCTAAGGCAAGCATGTTGGATTCTGTCAAAGACATATTTCTATTTTATTCATCGAGTTTGAGATCGAGTTTTTCTATTAAGTCTTCTATGAGAGGATTGATCGCCTTGAGGTGATCGTACTTCTCTTTTGGGGTAACCAGCTTCTTGTTATTGGTGTCTAGTAGATCTGGAAAGTGCTCTCTGTCTACTTGAGTGATAATGTTGAGTCCTGGTTTTTTAAAGTGCTCTCTAAGTTCTGTATAGAGATCTGTTTCTTGTTGTATTTCTTCACGAGCTATATTAGTTGGTACATAGATGAGTACTTCTTCAGCTTCTATCTTTTTAATTACATTTTTTAAGATGCTAGATGTAGTTGGGGATTCGCATCTACTGACGTAGTCGGACCAGATGCGTTCTACATCTTCTAGGTTGACCTCTATGATGGTGTCTTCATCTTGTGCCAACTTAGCTTCGGCATCTTTAAGAAGATCTTCTACACTTGAGAGGGTCGGTGTGTTGACGATGTTATTAGTTGCTGATGTTACAGTCGTCGCTGAAGAGGATTCTGCGACACCTTCATTCTCTACGACATCTACAACTGCTGGATTTGGCATTGCTGCTTGAGCAGGCGTTGCAATTTTTTCTTCCGTGATCTCTGGAGTCACTTTTTGGACAGGAGTAGGCGCCGGTATAGGAGAAGCTGAAGGCTTCGCTTTAATTTCTTGAGCTACTACTTCAGTTGTGTCAGCCGTTTTTTTTTCAGCGGATTGAGATGAAGATGGTTGTTGCTCTATCATCACTTTCCTTCCAGCATAGCACATCTTTAGAAGAGAGACTTCTATGTGTAAGCGTTTGTCCTTTGCTTTGGGATATGAGAGATCGGCTTCATTAGCTAGGTCTAATGCTGTTATGATCGTACCATAACCTACCGCTTCGGATTGGGTGATATATTTCTCTTTGAGTTGGTCACTCATCTGCAGCATTGTCTGTGTAGGACTCTGCTTTGCGTACAGGAGATATCTGAGATGTCTTGCTAGACCATTTACGAAAGTGTCACCTTCAAAACCACTTTTGAGTACCTCGTCCATCAAGAGTAAAAGCCCTGCCGCATCTTCACTCATCATCAGATCGACAGCTTTAAAAAAGTGATCAAAGTCGAGGATATTGAGATTATCGACTACAGCCTTTGTTGTGATGCCCTCCGGGCTCGCGCTGGCTATCCGATCGTAGATAGACAAAGCATCCCGCATAGCGCCATCTGCTTTTTCAGCTATGATGTAAAGAGCATCATGTTCTGTTTTTATCCCTTCTTTCTGAGCGATTTCTTCTAGTTGGGTAATGATATCCTCGACTTGTATACGACGAAAATCATACAGCTGACATCTACTTAAGATCGTAGGTAGGATCTTATGACGCTCAGTCGTGGCCAGTATAAATATGGCATATGGCGGGGGCTCTTCTAGAGTCTTCAGAAAGGCGTTAAATGCGGCCTGAGACAACATGTGTACCTCATCTATGATGAAGACCTTATAAGCGCCCTGCTGTGGCTGAAACCTAACCTGCTCTATGAGTGTGCGGATATTCTCTACAGAGTTGTTAGAGGCGGCATCAAGCTCGACGATATTAAGTGAGATGTCTATGTCACTGTCAGCGTAACTTCCATCTTGGATAGCTGCTTTGGGATCAGGCATATTGATCACCTTGGCCAGAAGACGAGCACAGGTTGTCTTACCTACGCCCCTCGGACCACAGAACAAAAAGGCATGCGCAAGCTTATCATGAAGAAGTGCATTCTTGATAGTAGAAGTCACATGTTCTTGGCCGACGACCTCTTCAAATCTCTGAGGTCGATACTTACGTGCGGATACTACATACGCCATCGGTTGCGATATTACGAATTATCGATACAAACTGCAGACAATCTTATCTTAGCCCTTGTTATCGCATAAGGATTGGGGACACTTTCTACACAACAGACACACTGGCCATGGCGGCTTGGCATCATCAATGCCTTTATCATCATCGGCTTACTGAGGTTAACTAATCTCAACTACTATCTGTCCCAACTTATCGGTCTAGAAGTCACCGTGAATAATCTCGGTGGTGATGCCTTCAACTTTAACAACTATGCAGCGACGGCATTCCTGCTCTTACTGATACCAACGAAGCTACTTTGGTCCTCTGCACGCTGGAAAAGCGCTTGGCCGATCTATGTCTTAGGGCTTATCTACGTACTCAACGCTCTTTTAACTCCTTATGCTAATACAACTTGGATCGCCTATCAGATTATCTTCCTGACGATAGCCCTAGTGCTTCATCTTTATGTCCAGCATATAGAGACCACTTTCGTAAATAGATTTCGTAGAGGAGTATACATCATCTACTGGATCAGTCTAGGCTTGATGGCCTTTAGTGCCGTTATCATGTTTTCTCAACATAGCATATCGTACTATCTAGCGGAGTTTAATGAAGTCTTTGTTCAGAGTCTTGATGACTATGGCATCGTCAAGCAGAAATATGGCTACCTGCTGGGCTTTGTCATTGCATACAGCCTCTTTGTTGTAAAGAATAAATACGTAAAAGCCTTGGCTTTTGGATTGGCTATCATCACAGGAGTAGGTATAAGGAGTTTTTTGATTGGATCAGTTGCGGCATTGTTGCTTTACATAGTAAGGCGCATGAGCAGCATACTTGTCTTAATTATACTATCGGCTGCAGGGTTTTTATTCTTATGGTCTGATACGATCTTATCTCTGATCTATGATACTCGCTTCTACTCTTACCTCAATGCACTTCATATCATACAGGAGTTTCCTCTTGGAGTCGGACTCGGAGGTTATCCAGTGTATACGGAGATATTTCACAGAGAACTATATGCATCATTTTATGATGTAGAAGCCTTGTTAGATTATATCCCTCTTGCTCCAGAATCAGATATCGTTCATCTACTTGGCAGTCTCGGTCCATGGCTTGGTGGGCTGCATATCTTTATCATCCTTAGGATCGTCTGGCTTGGCTATCGCCTTCAAGAGATGCTTGACCCATTTCAAAAGTGTATCCTTTTCTACTTCACCTTTATGACATTTTTTGGCATAAGTGAGGATTCTATCTTTTCAGTAAACTATTGGGTCTTCTTCGGCTTAGCGTCAGGGATTATAGCAAGAGTATCATTTCAGAAGCGAAGGTTATCAGAGATATGAGTATACCTCAAGTCTCAGTTGTGATGTCATGCTATAACGCGAGCAAGACATTGGCAGAAGCGGTAGAGAGTATCTTAAGTCAATCCTTTTTAGATTTTGAATTTATAATAGTTGATGATGGAAGTGATGATGATACGCTTGAAAAACTAAAGACTTATCAACAAACCGATAATAGAATCAACGCCATTGTTAATAAAGAGAACAAAGGATTAGCCGCATCTCTTAATATCGGGATCAAAGCTTCATCAGCTTCTTTGATAGCGAGGATGGATGCTGATGATATTGCCATGCCAACTCGACTTGAGAAGCAACTCGAGTTTTTAACACAGCATGAGGAAGTAGATATACTTGGCACTGGGATTATCGAGATGACTCAGGCTGGAGAAAAGAAGGGCATCGCTGTACTACCTGAAGAGCACAGAGAGATTATCAATCGAATTTTTAAAAAACCTCTTTTATTTCACCCAACCATCATGTTGAGAAGAGAGGTCTATGAGCAGCACGGTATGTACGACCCCAAATTAAGATGGGCTGAAGACGCGGATCTCTGGTATAGGATCTATGACAAAACGACATTTCATAATCTACAAGAGCCACTACTTTATTATAGACTGAAAAAGCAATTTCGATATCGCCACGCGCGTCAAAATCTTAAAGTAAAAATCAATAGCCTGAAACGCCGAGGCCTTTTGCTGCGATATAGCCCGCAGTTAGCATACGATATCGCCAACTTCTGTAGAAAGATGATCTTGTGACAGTATATGGAAACTAGATCATCATCACTTATAAAAGTGCACTCTGTTCATAGGCACATAGTCTGGAAATTCCTTCAGCCCTTGTATGGACATATCAGGGTGGCAGAGTTTCCTAAATCAGGAGGAACGTGGTTGTGTCAGATGATGAGTTCAGCTGCAGATATTAGGTTTCCTAGAAACAAAGCGCTTCCTCTGACTAGTCGAAGCATCCAGCATAGTCACCTTCCAGGGCCAACGCGATATAAAACGATACTAGTTGTTAGGGATGTTAGAGATGTATTGACATCAGCATATTTTCATTTTTTAATTGATAGTCAGGAGAAAGATCCCTTTTTGTTATCAAAATGGAAAGGCCTAATGAAAGGGTCGGATGTAGATGATGTGATGCAGACGATGCCAACATTTATAAAAAGATTTCACGATAATTTTGAAGTGTCTCGAAAAAATGTGAACTGGGCCTCACACACAAAGAGTTACTTAGATCAGCACGACAAGGTAATGGTAGTAAAGTATGAGCATATGCTTGATCAGCCACAAAGTGTTTTGGCAGAAGCTCTTTCTTGGCTTGACATCATACCTAAAATGGGTCTAGACCAAGTGGCGGAGGATTTTAGTTTTAAAAATCAAACAAATAGAAAACAAGGAGAAGAAGACCGCACAGCTTTTTTGAGAAAGGGAGTGGCGGGAGATTGGAAAAATCATTTTAACCAGGAAGCTATTGACTTGGTTGATAACCTTTATGGCGAAACCATGATAAAACTAGAATATGTATAAGGTTCTAGTGATAACAGAGGAAGGAAGAGGCGGAGGTGCAATAGGAAGGATACGACTTATCGCTGATGCATTACAAGGCAAAATAGTAACAACGGTCCTTGCACCGAGGTCAGCGGATAAATACATATCTACTCTTAGAAAGAAAAATATAAATGTTGAGACTGCAAGAATGCATCCACTATCCACAGATCTAATATTCATACTTAAATATGTGATCTGGTTCTTTCCGGAGTTGTGGAAAATATCTAGAATTATAAAAAAGGTGAATCCTGATATAGTGCACTGCAATGGCTCGTGGCAAATTAAAGGCATACTTGCTGCGAGAATAATGGGAGTAAAAAGTATCTGGCAGATGAATGATACATATCAACCTAAAGCAGTATTGTTCTTTTTCAAATTGATCTCGCGACTACCGTTTGCTTTTATACATGCTAGCGCAAGAACAAAGGAATATTATCATCAAGTCTCAAGTGCTCTTAATACTGTTAAGGAGAAAGTCATCCAAGCTCCAGTTATAAGACAGAAACTCAAATCGAAGAGAGATCATCAATTGAATAAAGCACCTCTGAAATTAATCCTTATTGGATATATCAACCATCACAAGGGTATAGACATATTGATTGAAGCTTTATCTACACTCGATGTATCTGAAGTAGTCTGTGACATAGTAGGACCTGTGTTAGGTACGAGAGCGGATTATAAGAAAGGACTCGATGAGTTATCCGAAAAACACGCAGTCGAGTTGAATTATCTAGGTTTTCAAAGAGTTGACGCAAACTTATTTGAAGGTTATGACTTCTATTGTTGTAGCTCTCGTAGAGAAGCTAGCCCGATGTCGGTATGGGAATCCTTATCCTATGGTGTGCCAATAATTAGTACTCCTGTTGGTGATGTATCTCAGGTAGTTGAAGAATACACTTGTGGAGTTATGGCGGAAGATATTTCTCCTGAGGCTTTAGCAGTAGCTATTAAAAAAGCCCTCACGATAGATCAAGACTCATACGATGCTATGTCAACTGAGAGTTTTAAAGCATCTGAGTTGTTTGATCACCAAGAAATTGCTGCGCAGTATCTTAGCTTTTATACAGAAGTCATAAGTGCTTAAGCGTCCACTGTCCATTTGTTTGATTAATCGTAATTACCCTCCCAACAAGGGGGCTACAGGATACTATGCTTCGCATCTAGTAGATGCCATACGTTCAAGGGCTGGATACGACGTACATGTGATAACAACGGGAGAACAGAAGTCCACTGCAGATATCACATATGTTCTTCCGGTATATAGTGGTAGGCAAAAGATGCTACGTCTGTTAGGTGCTTATCGAGAGAGTAGGCTTTTGATCGACACTGCTGTAAAGCGAACACCAGATGTTTTCATCGTTATGACAGACCCAGCATTGCTTAATTATTGGGCTTCTAAGCGTCTCAATGACAAAACATGGGTGTATTGGTCCATGGATTTATTTCCAGAAGGGTTCAAAGCCAACAAGTTAATATCAGAGAGAAGTTGGATGTATAAGAGATATCAGTCTGTACTCAAAAATGGACGCCCTAGTCATATACTAGGACTCGGGCGTGGACAAATCAATTATCTAAAGAAACAGTACCTCTCTGAGGCAAGCGAATCTTTTTTGCCTATAGGACTTCGAAACGAAGGAGAGTTCACCAAAGAGACAACTTTTGTAAAAGGAGAACGCACAGTTGGATATGTTGGCAATGTAGGTGAAGCCCATGATCCATCACTAATAGCAGACTGCCTCTTGGCTTTTGCTCAAAGAAATTTTGAAGTCGTGTTAAGATGTTACGGAGCGGGGTCACAAAAGCTCCTTGGATTGGTTGTCGATTCTGCTGTTATAATTAAGGATCGCGTATCTGATCAAGAATTGAAGAATATAGATATTCATATCGTTTCTCTACGTCAAGAGTGGACCCATATCTGTGTGCCGAGCAAGGCTATTTCTGCAGTTCAGTGTGGAAATACCGTAGTCTATCTGGGCTCTCAAGAGAGCGATACTTGGCAAATGACAAAAGATGCTGGATGGATGATTGAATCTGCTTCTGAAGTGAATGATGTTATTGACACTATTACTGCAGAGTCCATAGATGAAAAGAAAAAGGCCGCAAGACAAGTGGCCATACAATTGAAAGCCAATTACAAGGAAGGATTGTCCAGCTTTTTTACCTTTCTTGAGAAGATCAAATCAAAACAGACATGAAGAAGTTTCTCAAGTACCTATTCGGCATACTTCTCTTACTCATAGTGTTAGCTGTGATTTATCTGAGGTTTGTCGTTCATGAGTCAGCACCAGAAACTGTACAAGGACAAGATGCAACAGCAAAAGCGGAGCAAATGCTAGCCGCTGTCAATAAGCCTGCCTGGGATCAACTTAAGTATGTGTCTTGGAGTTTTCGAGGGGAGCACGACTATGTCTGGGATCGTGTTAACAACGATGCTATCGTAAAGTGGGGAGACAATGAAGTTCACCTCGACCCTGATGAAATAACCGGAAAGGTGTTTAAAGGTGATCAAGAAGTTGCTGCAGAAGAGAGTAACGATGCTATTCAAACTGCATGGTCTTACTGGTGTAATGATATGTTTTGGTTATCTGCGCCCTTCAAATTAAAAGATCCTGGAGTTAATCTAAGTATCGCGAAAGATGGAGATGGACAAGAAGGTCTACTCGTGCAGTATAGTTCTGGTGGAGTAACACCTGGAGATTCGTATTTATGGTATACAGACGAAAATGGGCTTCCAACGGGGTACAAGATGTGGGCAGACATCATACCGATTGGTGGGGTGTATACGTCATGGGAAAAATGGGAAACTGTAGAAGGAGGTGCTAAGATCGCGACTTTCCATAAAGGTGGTCCATTAGAAATTCCAATTACAAACCTAAAGGCTGGAGATAGCTGGCAAGATCTAGGTTATAGTAGCTCTCCTATAAAATTATAAGCCTTCTAATCGAGACAGATCTTTCTCGTAATCGATTTGAACTTCTTCAGGAGCATAGAGGATGGCACTTTTCAAGTGAGAGATAGCTTCGTCTTTTTCTCCAGCAGTTTCTAATAGTTGTGAAAGAAAGTGGAGATATTGATAGCTTTCAGGAGAGAGTAACACTGCATTGTTGAGCAGGTCTATATCATCCTGTAGAGATGAGTGAGCATCGGATCTCTTTTGTCTAAGGCTTGCTAACTGATACATCACCTGATGATCTGATGAGTTGATGTTGTTACTATATGTTGTAGCAGCTTCTATAAAAAGTAGTTCTTGATCTTCATCCATCATTTTTGACATATACCTTTTATATGCATTCTTTTCTCCTGCGGCAATGTCGAGGTATTTATAAAGCCGAACGTATTCACTAAGCTCTGGTCTAGGGTAACCTTGTTCTATGCGTTGATTGATGAGGTGACCAATAGACTCTTGCACCTTTTCTTTGCCCAAGACTTCTTCAAATCTCCACCTGTTGTTAATACAATATTTGAAAAGGTCAGAATTCACATCATCCATAAAGTCAAAAATGAACCTTACATTTTTTTCTAAAGACCAATCTGTTTGTGTAGAAAGATACTTATCTACAACCCTTTGGTGCTTGCCATCGCTAAGTTGTAAATGCAAGTATGCTTCATGATACATGATGTGCGGGCGCCCACTGGACTCTCTATCATCATAGACATAAATAACTTCTTCCTTTTCTTCTGGGTGATAATCTTGTTGATTATAAGTTCGTGACCCCTGAGGAAACGGATTACTATTGAGCCCTCTGCCGCTTATGGATTTTTCTTTTGTTCTTGCTTCATTCACATAATCTAAAAGCTCGCCGGGTGTAATGACTTTATCAAGTTTCATCAGGACTTCTCCAGATTCGTCTATAACAAGAAGAGTCGGTAACCAAACAACACCGTAAAGATTTTGCATGATCGGGCCTTGACTCCCATCCATATCAATCTTTACATTTATAAAGTCATTATTGAAGTAGTCGCCGATATGTTGTTCTGCAAAAACTTTATCCATGACTTTACATGGTGCACACCAAGAAGCATATGTATCAATAAATATGAGCTTCTTTTCTGTCTTAGCTTTTGAAAGGGCTTGATCAAGAGTAATTCTCTCAAAATTAATCCCTGCAGAAACCACAGTTAACGAATAACACAGCAATATGCTTAAGAGGAGTCTCATCTTAGAAGAAAATGAACTTTTTACTTGGTGTCGTTATGTTCGATCCATTCTTGGATCTCTTTAAGTTCTAATTCATCTTCAGAAAGTTCTATGGCCTTTTGAGCAGCCTTCATGGCTTTCTTTTGCTTATTGTTTTCTAATAAAATCTTAGAGTATGTAAACATGTAATTAGCAGACTTTTCCTCATCTACGGCCATCTTGGCTATTTTTTCAGACACCTCAGATACCGACCTGTCTATTCCTTTATAATTCAAAAGCTCATTACAGATGTCGTGTAATCTTTCAGCATCCTTCTTAGCGTTATTTTTTGCTACCTCTAATGCTGCCGTTTTGAGAAGTGTGAGGTCAGCTTGTGATTTTGCATATTCATAATCAGCATCAAAACCGAAAGCTTTGGATTGTGACTTTAGATGATGGCTCATTTTTGCTTTTGCCTCACTCAAGAGATCTGGCGAATCAAATTCGATAGCTGTATCGATTGTCTTCCAGCAAGCTTCCTTTATTTTGTCTTCTACTTTTTCATTACCAACTAAAGATTCTATCGCAGTGCGATCTTTGATAAAGAGGGTAAACAGTCGTGAATCTGCTGAGGTCATGGCTTCATAAAGAAACTCCGCTCTTTGCTCACTTGACAATTCTTTTTCTTCCCTTAGATAGTCATTAGCAATTTTAGTGCTTGACTTATTCGCATTGTTGAGAGCGCTGACATACTTGAGAACTACGTCAAAATCCCTTTCTCCATTTTCATATAACTCTGCGAGGTCACCACTTCTGTCATAAGAGCCAGCTATCTCCTGACCTAGAGCAAGAAATTGTTCGACGGATTTTCCTCCTACCACTTTTTTGAGCAGCTCTCCCTTTTCATTGATGTAAAATAAAGTGGGATATGCTCTTACAGGGAAGTCTTGGCCGAACTTGCGGCCTTCAGGTTTTTCCATATCGAGCTTTAAAGCGATGAAGGCCTGATTGTAGTACTCCCCCACTTCAGGATGGGTAAATACATTTTTGGCCATGCGCTTACAAGGACCACACCATGTGGCGTAGGCGTCAACGAAGATGAGTTTTTCCTCAGCTTGAGCTTGCGCCAGTGCTTCTTCATATGTGCCTTCAAAAAATTCTATGCCCTGAGCATTTACGCTAAGTGATAGAAGGATTAAGAAGAATGTTGTGAAAATATACCTCATAGTATGTCTTTGTAGACTCTTCAACGATCACATAAGACTGTCGAATTGCCCTATTTTAGCCTACGAAATTATCAATATTGACACTTATATGCTTTCATAGTCCACTTAAATGCTTGTTAAACAACAGATATGAGTAGAATTAGAGACTTGTATTTGGCTTATGTGGGCCAAACAAGTGACATGCCTGTGCTTCTAGAAGTAAGTCACGCGGAGGGTGTTTATATCTACGATACAGCAGGTAAGAGGTATATAGACATGAACTCTGGGATATCAGTGAGCTCGCTAGGACATTGTCATCCGGATGTTGTCAAGGCGATCCAAAAACAAGCTGCTTCTTATATGCACACCATGGTTTATGGTGAGCACGTGCAGGCTCCACAGGTCGAATTTGCCGAGTTGTTGCTAGGAGCTATGAAGGGTGTCTATGACTGTGTGTATTATCTGTCAGCTGGGACAGAAGCTACCGAACTTGCCATAAAGCTTGCCAAGAAGCATACTGGCCGGCATGAAGTCGTGGCTATGAAGAACTCCTATCATGGCTCTACCCTGGGTGCAGAAAGCCTGCGAAGTGATCTCTCTTACACTTCGGCATTTATGCCACTGATGCCAGGAGTATCACATTTAGAGTTCAACAATCTGAAGGCGCTTGATCACATAACAACTGCCACCGCAGGCGTCATCTGTGAAGTTGTTAAAGGCGAAGAAGGAGTTGTCAAAGGTGAGGCTACGTATTTACAGCATTTGCGAAAGCGATGTGATGAAGTCGGGGCTATGCTCATCTTTGATGAGATCCAAAGTGGGTTTGGTCGAACGGGGAGCTTATTTGCTCATGAGAAGTATGACGTTTTTCCAGATGTTGTTTTGATAGGCAAGGCCATGGGTGGCGGCATGCCTATCTCTGGTGTAGTGACTAGTCATGAGATACTAGGAGCCATCATACGTGACCCAGCACTAGGACATATCTCCACATTTGGTGGCCATCCAGTGTGTTGTGCAGCAGCTACAGCAGGACTAAAGGCATTGTTGGAAAGTGATCTGATACAAGGAGTATCAGAGAAAGAAAAGTTGATCGTGGACAAGCTAAGTCAGCACCCTATTATCAAAGAAGTAAGAAGTGCGGGGCTGATGATGGCAGTCGAGCCGACTCGGCGTAAATACTTAAAGCACATCGTGTCCAGGTCTCTAGAGCTTGGGGTTATCGTAGACTGGTTTTTGTTTAACAATAGAAGCTTCAGGCTTGCTCCACCATTGATAGCAACTTTGGATGAACTCACAGAAGGATGCGATCTTCTACTTCAAGCGATGGATTATGCTCGCGATGTTTATGCTTAGTTAAGGGTGCCCCAGATAAGATCCTTGAGTTCGGATAATCCTTCTTGAGATACGGCCGAAAAAAAGAGATATGGCACTTTTAGATCGAGTTCACTTTTTATCATGTCCCTTAACTCTTCATCGATAAGGTCGGACTTAGAAAGACCAATAATCCGAGGTTTGTGTAGTAGCTCGGGGTTATACATCTTTAGCTCATTCAGGAGTACATCGTACTCTTTATGTATGTTGTCACTGTCAGAAGGGATAACAAAAAGCAAGGCGGCGTTGCGTTCGATATGTCGAAGAAATCTGATGCCAAGACCTTTCCCCTCATGAGCCTTTTCTATGATGCCTGGGATATCGGCCATAACAAATGACCGACTGTCTCGATAAGAGACGATACCAAGATTAGGCGTCAATGTTGTAAAAGCATAGTTGGCGATCTTTGGCTTCGCCGCGCTGACGACAGAAAGGAGTGTGGACTTGCCTGCATTAGGAAAGCCTACAAGTCCGACATCTGCAAGCAGCTTTAATTCGAGTATCCTCCACTCTTCCTGCTCTTCGCCGCCGGGTTGTGCATATCGTGGTGATTGATTAGTGGAAGACTTAAAGTTCCAGTTACCTAGACCACCGGCACCACCTTCGAGGAGTATTTTTGTCTCTCCGTCTTCGCTGATCTCCATGATGACTTCACCTGTCTCAGGATCTTTGGCGATGGTACCTAGAGGTACATCTAGGATTTCATCTTTACCATTGGAGCCAGTCTTTCTAGCACCGGCACCATGTTCGCCATCACTCGCAAGGATGTGCTTGCGATACTTGAGATGCAAGAGGGTCCAAAGTTGAGCGTTACCCCTTAAGATAACGTGACCTCCTCGACCACCATCTCCACCGTCAGGTCCTCCTTGAGCGGTGAGACGATCGCGTCTAAAGTGCGTGCTTCCTCTGCCGCCATGTCCAGAACGGCAGCAGATTTTCACATAGTCGACAAAGTTTTGTTCTGCCAATCTAAGTTATGATAAGATGGAAGAGATGAGCGCACTAAGTCGCTTGTTGATCTCAGAGATTTCTCCTATGCCCGAGATGGTCTGTGCTAGATCTTTTTGGCTGTAGTAGTCAAAGACGGGAGAGGTCTTCGCCTTATATTCATCGATGCGTTTTCTGATGACTTCTTCATTAGCGTCGTCAGCCCTGCCCGATGTTTTTCCTCTTTCTAGAAGCCGCTTCACGATTTCATCATCTTCCACGACCAGTGATATAAGACAATCAACAACTTCCCCTCTTTCTTTGAGAAGCACGTCTAGAGCCTCTGATTGTGGTATGGTTCTGGGGAATCCATCAAGGATAAACCCTTTCACATCAGGATGCATGTCGAGCTTGTTCTTGAGCATACCCACGGTTACTTCATCAGGCACAAGTAAGCCTTGGTCCATGTACTTTCTAGCCTCCTGACCAAGAGGCGTGTTGTTAGATAATTCGTATCGAAACAAATCACCTGTAGAAACCTGAAGAAGACCGTGCTCCTTCTCGAGCATCTTTGCTTGCGTTCCTTTGCCAGACCCTGGAGGGCCAAACAATATGACGTTGATTTTTCTGCTTTCCTTCTTCATGATATAACGGTTGAATATCTTTTCTAACCAAGAGATCAGTCCCATAGGTTCCTCATCTGTACGAATCCAAAGATACGGTCTTGTACACCAATGGCCTCCAGTAGCTCGATGCCATTACATCTTCTTCTATAACCCCTCTAGATGACGTGCTATGTATCACCCATACTTCATCTCCTTTTATCTTACTCACCATGCTGACGTGAAAGACTTGTCCCTTCCTTTTAAAAAAAACCAAATCACCAGGCCGCAGTTGGTGTTGAGATAGCTTTTCACCTTGATTGGCAAGAGAAGATGCTGAGCCACCGACTTCGATATTTGATAGGCCATAGACGTAGTCTACTAATCCAGAACAATCAAACTTTTTGGGTCCTTTCGCAGCATACTTATATGCATAACCTATGAGCGAGCGAGCATCTTCGACTAGGTCTGTCCTGACCTTAGAGATACTTAGATCTTCACTTTCGTAAATATTAGCAGTTGACTTACACGAAGAAGTCAGTACTCCAAGAAAAAGTAGTGTAAAAAGTGCGTGATACTGCCAGCAGAAAGAAGTCTTACTCCTTCTCTCCACCTTCTCCTTCACCTTCGCCCTCAGTACCTTCAGCAGTTTCGCCTTCAGCACCTTCTGCTTTCTCGTCTTCACTCTTCAGAGCTCTAGGAACTATGACGTTAGCTATAGGTGTGGCTTCATTAACCATGATCTGGACACCTTCAGGCACCTCGAGATCACGTACTCTGACAGCACTGCCGAGTAGGAGATCGTTGATACTTACATAGAGGGTATCTACAAGGTTTTCAGGTGTTGCTTTCACTGTCACCTTTCTAAGCGTACGGATCAATTTTCCACCCTCTTTAACTCCTGGAGACTCTCCAGTAAAGTCTACAGGGATATCTGCGACTACAGGATGACCATCAACGAGCTCAAGAAAGTCTATGTGAACGATCTCATCAGTTACAGGATGAAAATCTATATCCTTGATGATCGCTTTTTTGGCAGCTCCACCGAGATTGATTTCAGCTACTTTGAACTCTGGAGTATATACCATCTTCTTTACATCACCATGAGTGGTGGTAAAGTGGGACACACCATTTTTTTTGCTGTATATGACAGCAGGAATTTTGCCAGCTGCTCTATCAGCTTTGCTTGATTTTCTACCCAGATTTTCTCTGGCTTCGACGTTGATCTGTATTACGTCCATGATCGATAAAGTTCTAAGGCTTAGTCAAAAGGACCGCAAAGATATATTTTTCTAAGAAACTCTTCTTGGTTTGTGTAAGGGCTGAATTCTCCTACTCATCATAAGTAACATTCAGCTGGCCCTTTCGTAAGAATCCATATCCAAGACCAAACAAGAACCCACCGATATGCGCCCACCAGGCTACACCTCCAGCAGCACCTGCGATAGGACTAAGAGCGCCTAGCCCAGAAACCAACTGCTCAGCAAACCAAAGGCCTAAGAAGACCAGTGCTGGTATAGTGAATGAAGTCACAAAAAAGAAAACTTTGATCCTTGACTTTGGAAACAAGACTAGATAAGCTCCTAGAACAGCACTTATAGCTCCACTTGCACCTACTGCAGGGATGGATCCAGCACATGAGCTTTGGGTCGCCGCGCAAGTCATCGACTCCACACATGGGAGACAGCAGCCTGCTATCTCAGGACCGCTTGTCCACATCTCTATTCCTATATGAAGTAGACTAGCAGCCAAGCCTCCACATAAATAGAAAAGGATAAATCTCACATTGCCCTCCACAGCCTCGATGTTATCTGCAAAAACCCATAGAAACATCATGTTACCGATAAGATGCATCCATCCACCATGCATAAACATGCTTGTCAGGAGGGTGTGATAACCATCTCCTCTTGAGATATCATAAGGTATAGTGCCAAACGAACAAACAAGCTGGTCATCAGTGCCAGAGAAAAACTGAATAAAAAAGATCAGGACATTAAGACCTATGAAAGCATAGCTTACATATGGTTTATAACCTCCTTTTACATTGGTATCACCTATGGGAAATAGCATAGACCAAGAATACTGCTATAATTGTTCTTATGCAAAGCAGGCATCAAATCATCGAAGCCATAGTAAACGTCAGCGAAGGAAGACGCCCATCGATCATAACTGATCTTATAAAAGTGATCGATAATCCTGGCCATGTAAAAGTGATACATGCTGACATAGGGCATGATGTGAACCGTACAGTACTCACCATCGTCGGTAAGGTGAACGCCATCTTTTCTTCGTTAGATCACCTTATAACTTTTGCGAAGGACCGTCTAGATATTACAATGCAAGAAGGGGAACATCCGAGATTGGGGATGATAGATGTTATACCATTTGTTGCCCTCGAAAATATACATCATGAAGAGCTCATAGAAATTGCGAAGGATCGATTAGCTGTCATAGCTGATAAGCACGGCTTGCCGATGTTGTACTATGGTGATCTTGATGTCAAAGAGGGTAGGGCTTTGTTTCATTTACGTAAGTGGGAAATGAAAAAAGATCTTGGTGCGAGGGTTTTCGCAGATGTTGGACCACAAGAGCCACATGATCAACTTGGAGTGAGTTGTGCGACTGTAAGGCCACTGATGACAGCTTATAATGTCAACCTGGCTACTCGAGACCTTAGTAAAGCGCGTAAGATTGTTAGTGAACTGAAACGTCTGAGAGAGGATGAAGCTTCTTTGGCGAAATTAGATACGCGAGATGTAAGATATCTAGCTTGGTTTATGCCAAAGTTTGATTGTTGTCAGGTATCAACTAACATATACGATGTGGATGCTGTCAGCATGTCTGAGTTATATGATCATGTTAGGAGTGTCGCGGAAAAACATGGAGTTTCTCTAGGAGGATCTGAGTTAATCGGACTAGCAGCTGAGAGAGCGATTACAACCTCAGAGGATCTCGGAGACGCACTATCAAAACTTAAATTAAGTAGTGTTAAGCCTTTTCATCAAGACAGTATGATCTTAGACAAGGTGATGGGTCAGTTGCGCTGGAGTGATTAGACGAGAGTCTTTACTATATAGAAGCCCTCCTCTCCCTTAGATTGATACAACGGCATGAGAATCCTTCCTTCAAAAGGAGAGAGCACTGGGCCTTTTATATCTCTCGCTAGTTCTTGGCCTTTCATTATAGGGTCAAAGTTTTGATAACCTTGGTGCATCACAAAATGATCCTCTGCGGTAATACTATGCTTGTATAGGAGTTGAGAGACTTTAGGGAGTGATTTAGAATATTCGATGAGAATCTGATCGTGGATATTTTCTACATCATGACTAGTTACGCACTCTATACTTCTCAGACAGTTTACAATAGCGGCAATACATCTGTTAATAGACATCTGGTCCTCGTGTTGTCCTCCTTCAAATGTCAAAGCAACAGTCTCTACATTTTTGAAAATGGATCTTTTAAAATAATGGAGGGTGGTTCCTTGGATCCCGTCTATGATACCGCGGATGACAGGTGAGTATAGGTTAGATGCAATCTTTATGCTTTCATCATCGTCAGTGGGAATAGCAAAGATGCCTCTATCAGAAGAGGTAGTATGTAGGTCTAGTATGTAAAGCTTTTCAGGTTGTCTTCTTTTAATATATGCTTGGATATAATCTAAGAGCTCTTTGAGCTCTTTTTCCTCTGAAGAAAGATGGCGAGAAGAAGCGTCGTTGATACGATCTACTCGTTCTTCAGTCCAGATGCGATTAAGGTCTTCATCTATGAATCTCACGTTGTGTTGACAGGCTGCGAGATTTCCGATAAGTCCTACAATCTCACCCTTAAAATCAAAACTTGGATTAGTAATAGGTTCCACCTCTAGCATCTTCTGTACAAGTTGCAGAGCTTTGATGCCTGCAGGTTCATTACCATGTATGCCGGCAAACACGAGTAGAGAAGGTCCACTATTCGTTGCACCATAAGACATAATTAGTCGGTTATTGATCTCAGCAAGACTCATACGGAGGGCTAAAATACACTTACTTGAATGAGAGTTGGGTTGGCATGATTTTAGAACTATAGAAAGCAAAAACCTCCCAACCTGTGAAATGGATAATTATCCTTTGGGGCCTCCTACTTAGTGGACTCCCATCTCCAAGAGAACAATACATAGAATCGTATAAAGACTTGGCTATCGTAGAGATGCACCGTAAGGGCATACCAGCTAGTATCAAGCTGGCACAAGCGATCCTAGAATCAGGAAGTGGCACATCTTCCTTTGCAACAAACTCTAATAATCATTTTGGGATCAAGTGTAAAAGCACTTGGATCGGAGAGAAGTATTATCACAAAGATGATGACCGTGATACGCATGGGCAGCTAGTGCCTTCTTGCTTCAGGTCGTATGACAGGGTGGTAGACTCATATGTAGATCATAGCAACTTCCTTGCAGAAAGAAGTTACTATGCTAAGCTTTGGTCTATACCCCGCACAGATTATAAGGCTTGGGCCCATGGACTAAAATCGTGCGGTTATGCTACAGACCCTTTATATGCCGAAAAGCTGATCAAGATTATCGAAAGAGAGCACTTATATCACTATGATGAAGTGAAAGAGAACGAAATACGTATTAAACAATAACATATTAAAAAAATCAAAATATTTGCAAATCGCAGTGTTTGCCAGTACATTTGATGTACAAGTTGGGGTGAATAGCAGGACTAATAAACCAATCTTGAGAAAAGTTAGTGGAATCTTGAACCTATTACAAAATTCCTACTTGAAGTCCAGTGATGTCACCTCAACTTCTTTCATTCAAAAAAATATAAGGGAAAACATACATATTTATTATTAACATATGTTATTTTTTCCTATACTTGCCTTACGAATACGGACTAGCGCCTATATAGTCCAAACCAAACCTACCAACTAAGTTTAAGAGAATCAATAGATCCTAGGGATACTTATGTCCCTACACGATTTGAATTTAAACTTAAACTTCAACTAAGATGAAAGTTTTACGACTGGTCCTAATCACCAGTATATGTGCCCTCATAGGCACTGCTCTATCGGCGCAGGTTAAGATAGGAGAGAATAAACTAGAGTCTAGTCCTCATCATTGGCTAGAGATAGACAACACTGATTCCTTATTTATCATAACGAGAGATCTAGAACTAGGTCTTACTGATAATCCTCACCGACTTGGTATAAGTCCAAACCCGAGTACAGATGCTATCATGCTCAAGCTATATGGTTATGGACTAAATCAATTTTTACCAGCACTTGTGGCTCCGGTATCCCAAGATGTGGAGCTTATCAGTGGAATCAATTCGAACATATTTCTTGGTATCACTGAAGATGGCTCAGTCTTGGAA
>CAZXIE010000001.1:0-120269 GCA_964640065.1 uncultured Saprospiraceae bacterium | reverse complement strand
AAGAAGCACTGCATGTTTGATGGCACCTGATTCATACTCTTCTTTATTAGAATATATGTGTTTCAAGAAGGAGTGCGGTGCTTCCTTGAGATTGGTGAGGACTAGTGATACTTCTTCAAAATTGGTTTTTGGAAACTTTATCCTCTTAGCTCTAAACTGAAGAATGTTGTATGTTAATCGAAGAAGAAGAATAGATGCGATGATCACATATAACCAGAAAACACCTTGCTGCCATGACCAGGATGATGTGGATATAACGATTGAATCAGCTTCAGATACAATTAGTGCATTTAAAGAAAAAGGCTCGCTCTGCGTAGTTATTGGAGGTCCTTTGATTATACCGAGAGGAGTATGAATCATTGGGATGATATGAGCAGCGATTAATCCAGTAATTAAATAGAATCTATTGAACTTTAGAATTTTCTCTTTTTCTAGTACTAAAACATAAAGGACCAACACAATAGCCATACACAGACTAGCCTTTAGTATATATGCTATGATGATCATTTCTCTTGGATTTGCTGATCAATCATAGCTCTTAGTTCTTTTAACTCTCTCTTAGAGAGATTGGAAGTTCTCGTGAAAAAAGAAGCGAGTTGCAAACTTGAATTATTAAAAAAACTAGAGACTATACCATCGAAGTTCGTTTTGCAATAGTCTTCTTTTGCTATCAGTGGAAAGTACTCACGGGCTTTACCCACTTTCTTATATCCGATGAAGCCTTTGTCTTTGATTCTCTTAAGTAGAGTTGCTATAGTAGTTACAGCCGGTTTAGGGTTTTCATATAACTCGATGATGTCTCTTGTATAAGCTTTCTCTAGATCCCAGATATGGATCATGAGTTGTTCTTCGGATTTGGATAGTTGTATCATTACTCTACAAAAGTAGAGGAAAGATAATTTTGAACTTGAATGTCTTGAGATTACTTCTAGTGAGATCGCAGGCTTTTAGTACAGGTTAATTACAACCCTTTCTTTCTATTTCCAATATTCCACCATTTGGATTTCTAAAGTTCAAACCTAATTCTACAGAGTTTCGGAAGTTGTTTTGAACTATTTGATTTTTAGCTACGGCAGCAGATGACCTAATGTTAATAGCGAAAGCTGTGATAGTATAAGTATCAAGGCGATTGCTTTTTTTTATTAAAACTAGTGAGCTAGTTTCAGACTACTGTATGTACTCGAGCGCAATTATATCGCGATTTGATTCATCGATGAGTCCAAGTTGACAACCTCGTCTCACCATTCCTGCCAAGCTTCTGGCATTTAATTTGTTCATCAGACTCTTTCTGTGAGAAATTATAGTGTGGGGACTGAGATATAGCAATTGAGCTATTTGATTGCTTGTATATTCATAAGCAACTAGATTTAAGACTTCTCTTTCTCGATTGGTAATGAGCATTTCACAGGAGTTTGAATTCGTGATTTTTGGACTCGGTTGATAAATCAATTTTCTTCTGTCAAAGAAATTGAGAATGACGAAATCATGAAATACAGGAATACTTACATTTCACCACTTACTCAGTATATGGATACATATAGATGAAATCTATTTTTTGATCAGGACCGTTGTTGTAAGAATAAGATGAAGGTCGAACAAACCAGTATAACTCACGTTATGCGAGTAAGAATAAAAGCCCTAGCGATAACGTGGATGATTATTTCATCCCTCTTTTCAACTTACCACTCCAGCACTATCTTACCGATATGCTGACCAGTCTCTTGATATCTAAAAGCATCAGCTAGCTGATCGAACCCAAAGCTCTTGTCTACTTGTGGTTTGATATCATTAGCTTCTATCGCTGTCACCATCGCCTCCTGCATCTCCCGACTACCAACGGCTATACCATTCATACTGAGAAACTTGAAAAACATCTTAGGGAAAGTAATTTCTCCTTTACGCCCATTGCCAAGGATACCTATGGCGATGATGTTGCCACCGATCTTAGCAGCCTCGATGGACTGCTTCATCGTTGAACCACCTCCAACATCTAAGACGAGATCGACCCCGCCACCTGCAGCTTTGTAGATACTTTTACCCCACCTTTCGTCTTCTTTATAATTGAAGACTCTTTCGCAGCCTAGACTCATAAGATACTCCGCTTTCTCTGGAGATGAGGTAGTTGCAAATACCCTAGCACCTGCTGCTTTTGCAAATGACAATGCAAGCATCGACATACCACCAGTACCTTGTATACAGACACTCTGTCCTGCGTAGAGCCCTCCTGTGTGCATCAGGCCGTTCCAAGCTGTTAGTCCAGCGCATGGTAATGTGGCAGCTTCGGCATAACTATATCCATCTGGTATACGAGTTAGACTCTTGGCCGATATGCAAGAGGCTTCTGTGATATAACCATCTATGGTTTCTCCACTCACACCTGCTATCTTGTTGAACTGAGGAGCGCCATCTATCCAACCTGGAAAGAAGAGTGACATCACCTTATCACCTACTGACCAATCCATTACATCTTTACCCACAGCGATCACTTCACCAGCACCATCAGACATCGGGATACGATTATCTGTGACAGGTATGCCTCCGATAGCCACGAGGTAATCATGATAGTTAAGAGAAGTAGCGTGCCATCTCACAGCTACTTCGCCAGTGCCTGGCGTCGGATCATCTTTTTCTAATATTTGCAGATTATCGAGACCTCCTGGGTTTTTGATGACGACTGATTTCATATCTATGGATTGTGTACGTAAGGTAAATGATTAACTGACTTCTATTGTTGAGGATAATTGACAGCTCTTATCTGGTGAGGGAGACTAGCTTGCCAGCCAGCAGAGCATAAGGTTGGATAACTTTCAGGAGGATAGTCTTGGGATGAGTTGACGGATTCGCTACCCAATAACCGAGTGCTTTGATCGGTCTCGAGATGCAATTCTTGAAGGATTTGAGAAATCCTCCAAGACCATATTGATCTTGATATACTTGTCTGCCATCGCGACCTGTAGCATAGGCTGAGGAGATGTGCCATCTCAACTTGAGCTTTTGAGGAAGTACGAGATGTTCTATAGTTAAGTCGGGATCATAGCCGATGGTATACTCAAGTGCTCGTAGTTTGTCTTGGACGATATTTTCAGCAGCATAACCTAGCGTTTTACCTTTCATGCCGATATCAGTGGGGAAGAGCCCTATCTCCTCTAGGCACGATCTTTTGATGATGATGTTACTGCCCCAGTTGTACTTCTGCGATAGAGATATTCGATGATCTGAGATAAAGGGTTTAGAACCAAAGTCTTCAGCTAACCATGCCGGACGACCATACTTCCACCACGAGGTGATGTGTCCGCCGAAGCATTGCCAAGATTCCTCATGGATGATAGAAGAGATCTTTTGGATGTAGTCATCTGGTACCAAAGCATCATCATCTAGAAATGCTATCCAATCCCCATTTGCGAAAGCGATACCCTTGTTACGAGCTATACTAAGGCCAGGTTTCTTCTCATGGATGATGTCGATATGATTATATTTCTCCAGGAGAAGTGTCTCATGAGAAAACGCCTCCGGAGCATTGTTAACGATGATGACGCGATAGGTGATCTGAGTATCATCGGTATGCTGACTCAGCAACTTTTCTACACACTCAACAAGGATGTCTTCTCTTTGATAAGTACAAACTACGACGTCGAGAGAGACAGTCATATGCCTACCACATCAGCGTATAGATGGCGATCAGCACACCTATGATCAAGACGGACGCCATCTTAAATGTAGTGGATGTATGAAACCAAGATCTATCTAGCTCTATCGCTTTTTCATCATCACTTTTGTTTTGCATCAACGAGATGATAATGATGAGGATGGCCAGTAATACAAAGCTGATACCCATCTTGTCTATAAATGGGAGCACCGAATCAGGGAAAGCTAAGTCCAAACCAAAAGACAATGGTAGCGATATCAACACGACAGCCAGTGCAGCTTTAGCGGAAGTCCTCTTCCAAAACATACCAAATAAAAACACAACTAGTATGCCTGGGCTGAAGAACCCAGTATACTTCTGTATGAATGAAAAGGCCGAACCAAGCGCTTCGAACTGTGGAGCTATCAAGACACCGATAAGGATGACAGCAGCTGATGTCATCTTGCCTACTCTTACTAATTGCTTTTCAGATACTTGATCACCTTTCATAGGCTTATACAGGTCAAGGGTGAATATCGTAGAAGCACTATTGACCATAGAGCTGATAGACGAACCGACTGCTGCTACAACTGCAGCAAAGCAGATGCCTTTGAAGCCTACACCGATGAATTCGTTGAGCACAAAAGAGTAGACTTGATCACCTTTAGCGAGGTCTACTTTCATAGCATAAGCCACGATACCAGGTATGACTACGATCAAAGGAAGGATCAACTTCATAGCTGCTGCAAAAGCGATACCCTTACGGGCCTCACTTAGGCTCTTAGCCGCAAGTGCTCGCTGAACGATGTACTGATTAGTACCCCAGTAGTAGATATTAGCAACCCACATCCCACCGAGAAGTACACTTAGTCCAGGGAGCTTCTCCCAGGCATCGACGACATTGCCATCATCATTAGTGTACATGAGTTCACCTTTGAAGAGGATCATATTAAACCGATCGCCTACATCATTATATAGTTTGGAAAATCCATCCGTAAATCCGAGTCCACCACTATAGGCGTCTAATGCGAAGTAAGTCGTCGCTAGTCCACCAGCTATCAAGAAAAAGACTTGTATCAAGTCCGTCCAGACCACAGTTTTAAGTCCACCGAAGATCGAGAAGGTGGCACTATATAGAGCTAGACCTATGACGCCTATCACCATATTAAGACCGAGCGTGTTCTCTAGAGTAAGAGCGCCTAAGTAAAGCACCGTAGTAACATTGACAAAAACGATGATCAGCAACCAGAAGATCGCCAGCCCTGTCCTTACCTTACTATCATACCTCAGCTCTATGAATTGAGGCATGGTATATATATTTTTCTTTAAGAAGACGGGTAACATCAACCACGCCACCAAGATCAGCGTTGCCGCAGCCATGAATTCGTAAGTCGCGATAGCCAGACCAAATCTGAAGCCGTCTCCTGACATGCCTATAAATTGCTCTGCGGATATGTTAGAAGCGATGAGAGACCCACCGATGATCCACCATGGTAGGGATTTCCCTGCAAGAAAGTAATCCTTAGAAGTCTGGCTTCCACCCCCTTTTCGGGAGATCCAAAGACCTATACCGATGACGATAAGAAGATATCCAAAGAAAAATATGTAGTCGATCGTAGCGAATCCCATGCGTAGCTTTACTTTTTGCCAATGTAAGGAATTAGACAACATTTTAGGTCAGAGCCCAGTTTTGGAGGGATTTAGGCCGTATTTCTAAGTCTTGCATGACACTTTCGTAAATAAAGTCCATCAGAAACCGCGATACGATATTTGGTTATTCCCAACAATTAAACTCTGTGTTCAATTTTATCCAAAGAAGATTTTTGCTACTGCCCTGAAAAACATACATTTAACCGCTGATGAAGTTTGATTCATCAGCTATTCACTAACAAATAACTTGTATGAAATATCTAAATCATGTGATCCGTATAGGAGTTGTATGCCTATGCCTCATCACTACATTTTCCCTTCTTGGACAAGGTACTATTAGCGGTGTAGTTACAGACGAATCTGGAGAAGCCTTGATAGGTGCCAATGTCATCGTCGCGGGTACTACCGAAGGTACCGTAACAGACTTTGATGGTTCTTTTAGTTTTAATACGACACAGTCGTTTCCACTGACCGTTGTAGTTTCTTTCACAGGGTACAGTTCTCAAGACATAGCTCTCGATGGACCAACATCTGGACTAAGTGTTACCATGGTCGAAGGAATACTTCTTGGTAGTGATGTTATCATATCTGCATCGAGACGACGTGAGAAGATTCAAGAAGCTCCGGCTTCGGTATCAGTGATCACAGCAAGAAAATTACAAGCTACGCCAAATGATAATGCCGCGAGGGCGATCATCAACGAGCCTGGGGTGTACGTGCAGCAGCAAGGAGCTGGGCGTGTCAATATCCAGCTTAGGGGAGATGGTGGTATTTTTGGATCTGCTTCCTTCCCAATCCTAGATTACAGATCTTTATCTGGTCCTGGATTAGGCACATTTGATAACCTGAACTCCCCTCTTAATAATATAGATATAGAAAGAATCGAGGTCGTAAGAGGCCCAGGTTCTGCACTTTATGGTCCTGGTGTGACATCAGGTGTAGTACACTTTATCAGTAAGAGTGCGATCGATCGACCTGGCACAACTATAGAGTTGATAGGCGGTGAGCTGAGTACTTTTGGAGCATCTCTCAGACATGCGACTAAGGTGTCGGATAAGTTTGGTTTCAAGATTAATGCGGTCGTAAAAAGAGGAAACGAATTCACGTACGATCCTAGTAATCCTATCGATGCAGGTCAGATAGGGCTAACACAGAATACAGTTTCTAGACCAACTATTACAAATGGCATCGTTGATTTGTCTCAACCAGGCACTGTACTCTTAGGGCCTGACGACTTAGACCCAGACGGTGATGGCAATCCTATTCAAGATGACTGGAGGCAGTTTGTATTAAATGGAACTTTAGAATTCAGACCACAAGATGATTTGTCGATTGTCTTGGCGGGTGGTACAAATAATGCATCTGCTCCATTCTATAATTCTCAAGGTGTAGGGCTCTCACAGGCTACAGAATTTTGGACGCAAGCAAGAATACAAAAAGGTGGATTATTTGCTCAAGCTTTTTGGTTGACTAATAACGGAGGATCTGACGAAAATCCGACATTCCTATATAACACAGGTAACTCTACTGGTATCGCAAGAACACAGTTTGAGGCACAAGGTCAATATAATTGGGATGCTCCCGGATTCTTGAACTCTAACTGGACTGCAGGAGTAGATTATCGTCTCTCTGTAGCTGATACTAATAATGAAGTATACGGTAGGCAAGAAGAAGATGATGACTTCGGCATTATCGGAGGATACGTACAGACAAAACTAGCGCTGGGTAGCAAACTTGATTTGGTACTAGCTGGAAGAGCAGATAGATTTAACTTTTTGGATGAAACGGCTTTCTCTCCTAGAGCGGTACTCGTATTCAAACCAAGCCCAAAGCATACGATAAGAGCTGGTTATAATAGAGCCGTCGGAGCACCATCTCAGCTTCAAGTAAATATTGATTTCCCAGTTACAACCTTTAATGTACCTGGTGTAGGAGCAGTTGGTTCAGCCTGGTTATTAGGTAATCAAGGTACTCAGACATTTGGAGATAATCCTCAGATCGTATGGAACTCTGTCTTACAAGGATTAGGCGTGCCTAACTTACCGGTTGGAACTCCTGGATTACCTAATTCTATATCATATGGACTTGCAACTCAAGGTCTGTTACCACAATTACTACCTGGTGTAGTACAAGGATTAATAGCTCAGGGAGTCCCAGCAGAATTAGCACAGTCTACAGCAGCTAACCTAGGTGCATATCTAGGTAATCCAGCGAATTTCCCTGGAGGCTTTACTGGCGAATTTGAAGGGTTTAATTTGTTCAACGGAGAGCCATTAGGTTTAATAGACGCCCCGGCTGCAGCTTTAAGAGTTGAGGATACGTGGGAGATAGGTTATAAAGGACTAATCGCTGATAAGCTAGGTGTTTCTATTGATGTATATAATAGAACGATTGATGGAGCGACTCTCTTTACTGGTATCAGCCCAACATACAGATTGAATAATGTCAATATCGCTGGAGATTTAGTATCGAGTATAGATGCTGGAGGTATTGAGAGTTTCTTGGCTGGAGAGCTGGGAGCATTAGGGCCAGATGCCGCAGGAGCACTTGCTGCCGGACTTACGCAACAAGTTTTAGGAGGTTATGCAGCAGCTGCTGCAGGAGCGGAAGCTGCCTTGTTACCAGCTATCCAAGGATTTGGCGCAGCTGGTGTACTAGCGTGGACACCTACTCAAGAATTACCGCAAGGTATAGGCCCTCTTTATGCGGCTGGATATAGAACATTCGAAGCGTTTGATTATTGGGGCGCTGATATCGGATTGAACTACTTCATAAGTAATGACCTTTCGATCTTTGGTAATTACTCATGGACTTCTGATAATATATTTAATCCTCAGATACGAGGTGTTGATGGAACGGAGCAAACTTCGATTTCTCAGCCAAATAATAGATTTAGATTAGGCTGGAACCTAACACCAGAATATGGATGGAGAGCAAATATGGCCTATCAGTATGATCCAAGTTTTCCGGTATTCTTAGGACAGTTCAGTGGAGACACAGATGTGAAAAACTTAGTTGACGCAGGTGTCGGATATAAGTTTGATAACGGACTTTCGCTTAATCTAACAGCACAAAACTTATTTGATAATGAGTATAGAACATTCCCTCAGTTCCCACAGATCGGAAGAAGAGTACTCGGTACACTTACATATGACTTTGGTGGCGACGGACCATCTGACGTAGATGGTGATGGTATCTCTGATAAGAGAGATGCTTGTCCTAATCAAGCTGGTCTAAAAGAATTCAAAGGATGTGCAGATAGCGATGGTGATGGTATCATCGATGATGAAGATAGCTGCCCGATGGCTGCTGGAGATATCCTCTATGGAGGATGTCCAGATAGTGATGGTGACGGAGTTATCGATAGAGAAGATGACTGTCCTAATGCAGCAGGTCCATTAAATGGTTGCCCAGATGCAGACGGCGACGGAGTTGCTGATAAAGACGATGACTGTCCTAATGCTGCAGGTACTCTAAGAGGATGCCCAGACAGTGATGGTGACGGAGTTGCTAATAAAGATGACGACTGTCCTAATGCTGCTGGTAACGTCGGAGGATGTCCAGATAGTGATGGCGACGGAGTTGCTAACAAAGACGATAAATGTCCTAATACTGCAGCTAGAACTGCTGATGGTTGCCCTGCAGATGCAGATGGTGACGGTGTAGCAGGTGCTGCTGATAGATGTCCTAACGAAGGTGGTATCGTAGATGCTAACGGATGTCCTAAGGATAGTGACGGTGACGGAGTAGTTGATAACGACGATAAGTGTCCAGATGTAGGTGGTATAGTGGGTCCTGACGGTTGTGCTAGAGCAGTACCATCAAGAGCTACAGAAGTGTTCACAAGAGCACTTAGAGGTATCAACTTCGAGACTGGACGTGGCACGATCACTCGTGAGTCATATGCCATCTTAGATGAAGTAGTCGCTGTTATGGGCGAATTCCCAAATCTCAAAGTACGCGTAGAAGGTCACACAGATAGTCAAGGTAACGATGATAAAAACCAGCAACTATCTCAGACAAGAGCAGAAGCAGTTATGGCTTACTTAATGGAAAAAGGAGTTTCTGGTACGAGACTTTCCGCAGTAGGATTTGGTGAAGTATCACCTGTAGCTACTAATGATACAAGAGAAGGACGAGCTCAGAATAGAAGAGTACAGTTCACAGCTTCGTACTAATATATAGTTCTGCGATAAGCAGAATAAAAAACCAACTTCACAACTTATTAAAGGGTCATCAGTTCATGATGGCCCTTTTTTATGCCTGATGCTGAAAGTATGATTAGGTTTCTAGATAGAATTAACTGCTATATTCACCCCTGTTTATTCGACCGAATGAGTCGAAGAAGACTTTGTATCAAAGAAAACTTGCAGCATGACTATAGGATATCTCAAAGACTCAGAGTCGTCCATATCACCGATAGTGCCCTCTAACATATCCAAGCTGTCGAATCTATTCGATACCATTTTGATAGAGCAGGGCATAGGAGAAAGTGCATACTATAGTGATGCAGATTATGGTGATACTAAGATCACGAGTCGAGAAGAGATCATAACTTCCTCAGATCTGATCGTAAAAATCACTCCAGACTTTTCTTCAGAAGAGTATGGCAAGGCAAAGTCGAACGCTATTTTTCTCGGGCAGTATGCACCATACAACGATGAATCTATAGTCGCTGATCTCACTCAGCACAATGTGAGCGCCTTCAGCATGGATATGATACCTCGTACTTCATTGGCTCAATCCATGGATATCTTATCTTCTATGGCATCTATAGCTGGCTATCAATCAGTACTATCGGCACTAGCCATCTTACCGCGATATGCACCAATGATGATAACTGCAGCCGGAAGTATCAAGCCATCTAAGGTTCTTGTATTAGGAGCAGGGGTAGCTGGCCTCCAAGCGATCGCTACTGCTCGAAGAAATGGAGCCGTGGTAGAGGCCTTTGATACGAGGACAGCTGTAAAAGAAGAGGTGCAAAGCTTGGGAGCAAAGTTTGTAGAAGTAGAAGGTGCGAAGGATGATAAAGACGCTGGAGGATATGCAGTAGAACAATCCGAAGAATATAAAAAACGACAAGCAGCCCTGATACAGGAAAAAGCCAAAGCTGCAGATGTTGTAATTACCACTGCTCAGCTAAGGGGTCGTCCTGCACCGCTGCTGATTACTGAGGATACCATAAAAGCGATGAAACCAGGCGCAGTAGTTGTAGATCTTGCAGCTTCGACTGGGGGCAACTGTGCTCTTTCAAAAAATGGAGAAACAGTAGTCGAGCACGGAGTAACCATCATCGGAGACTCATCTCTACCTGCTAAGATGCCACAGGACGCAAGTACGCTCTATGGCAATAACATAGTCAACTTCTTAAAGCATATCGTCAAAGAAGGAAAGATAGATCTAGACTCTGCGGATGAGATCTTGAGCAAATCACTCATTTCAAAAAAGAAGTAAGTCATGGAAGCACTTATGCAATTCATCAGCGATAATCTATTGCTGATTTATCTTTTGATATTCACTGTCATCCTCGGATTTGAGGTGATCTCTAAGGTTCCTTCAGTCCTACATACTCCTCTGATGTCTGGGGCTAATGCCATCAGTGGTGTCATCATCATAGGCGCCATTATACTGATCAGAAGATCAGCATCAGATGATATATTCTCATTGTCTTTGGGATGCCTTGCGATAGCCCTGGCGACGATTAATGTGGTCGGAGGATTCGCAGTGACAGATCGGATGCTTGAGATGTTCAAGAAGAAAAAGAAGCAACCAAAAGGGTAGGTCATGATTATAGAAAACACACTCATAGATATCGCTTACCTCTTAGGGGCTGTATCATTCGTATGGGGACTTCGCTTGTTAAGTTCTCCTGATTCTGCACGCAGAGGAAATATCTACGCAGCCGTTGGTATGATCCTAGGGATCATAGCCGTATTGCTAGACCCGAGGATTGTGGGACCTGATGGTAGCTTTGGAGGCAACTATGCATGGATAGGTGGAGGCATCATTGGAGGAGCCGTCATCGGATGGCTAACGGCTAAGAAGATTCAGATGACCGCCATGCCTCAGATGGTCTCGATCTTCAATGGTCTAGGTGGTGCATGCGCAGCTATCTTATCTGTTGTAGAATTATTCACTCAGGATCTAGATACTGGTGGGAAGGTCATCTCCTTGTTTGCGCTTGTGATCGGAGCAGTTGCTTTCACTGGTAGTTTACTAGCCTACTTAAAGCTGGATGGTAAGCTGAAGGATAAGCACGTGACCTTACCAAAGCATAATATCATCAATCAGATTCTACTACTTGTAGTAGTCGCACTCTTCATATATATAGTTCTTCAACCATTCTCAACAGGGCTGATTATAGGATTTATCATCTTATCACTGATCTATGGGTGGAGTTTTGTGGCGCCGATCGGAGGTGCTGATATGCCCGTTGTGATATCATTACTGAATTCATTTACAGGACTTTCGGCTGCCGCCGCAGGCTTGATATACGGCAGTAACTTCATGTTGGTTGGAGGAATCCTCGTGGGCGCGTCAGGTACCATCCTTACCGTTCTGATGTGTCAAGCGATGAATAGATCTCTCTTCAATGTACTCATCGGTGGCTTCGCAGCTGCTGGAGGTGCTGCAGGCGAACAAGGCGATCAAGTCGCGAAGACCACTGGAGGAGTAGATGCCGCCATCTTACTTAATTATTCGAGCTCGGTGATGTTTGTGCCTGGTTATGGTCTTGCTGTGGCTCAAGCGCAAAAAGCACTGAAAGAATTAGATGATACGCTCGAGGCAAATGGCGTAGAAGTCAAGTACGCCATCCATCCAGTAGCTGGAAGGATGCCAGGTCATATGAATGTCCTCCTCGCGGAAGCAGATGTGCCATATCCAAAACTACTTGACCTCGATGATGCCAATACGGCACTACCTAGTACGGATGTAGTTGTAATAGTAGGAGCTAATGATGTCGTGAACCCTGCTGCAGTAGACGACCCATCAAGTTCCATATACGGTATGCCTGTACTCAATGTCTGGGAAGCAAAGCATGTCATCGTCATGAAGAGAAGTATGAGCCCTGGTTATGCAGGTATCCAAAACCAACTCTTCTTCCACGAGAAGACGAAGATGTTCTTTGGAGATGCGAAGGATAGCATACAGATCTTGACTACTGAAGTCAAGAATCTCTGATAGTTAGAGGCCGGAGAGGTGTAGTTCTGCTATGTCGATGGCTGCTCTCCGCCACCGGTGAAGAGCATGTAGATTCTTCCATCTTCCTCATAGAGATAAGGATCGCGGAGTTGTCTTACAGTTTGTTCGACTTCATCACGAACTGAAGAGCTAGTCTCGAGACTTTAGCCTTCCCAGTCTAAAAACAAACTGTAAGTTCATCATATGGGCACTAGAGTCTGAGGAGAGCTGATGTATATTGAATCACGCTAAAGCGTGAAACGTTCTGACACGACTCGCCCCTAGAGTAAAACCTCGTAGCGGCAAGGCGCTCGCATTTCAGCTTAGCCGAGGGAGCACGACGAAAAAAGCCGAGGTTTTATTACGAGGACGTAAAGGCGTTAGTATTGAAATATTTACTCTAGGAAACCAAGGGCCTATGAACTGATAATTGATCATAGCAATGAGCCGAAAGCCGCGATACTTATTAAAAAGCAATCTAGCCTCGAAGCATCCTACTTCCCCTGATACTTCAGAAGAGTCTCACACTCTTGATACTTGGGATTGATTTCTATCAGGGTGTTATCCACCTTGTTCAGCATCCAGTCTTCGAAGTATTCACTTTTCTTACTTTCTTGCGCGAACTGTTTGATCCGATTAAAGTCAGTATCTAGACTTGCTCTGTGCGGTCTTGTCTTCGTCTGGAGTTGTAAAACTTTGAAGACTTTCTCTCCACGTTCTTCTACTTCTACTATATCTGATAAATCTCCTTCTTCTAGACCGTCGATAGCAAAGTATAACTGATAAGGAAGCTGTCCAGTTTCCCAGAAAGTATCACCGGTGTCAGGATTGAGCATTCTTCCAGCATTTGTATAACTCTGTGCTTCATCATCACTAAATCTTTTGACGGCATATTCAAATGGAAGACTATCATTCGTGATCAACATCTTTACAGAATCTAACAGTTCTTTAGTCGTCTGGATATCTTCCTCTGTTACTTCTGGGATGATGAGTATGTGTCTTAGTTTGATGGTGTTACCTCTTCTCTCGAGCAGCTCTAGGATGTGATATCCAAACTTTGTTTCGACGATCTCTGATATCTCTCCTGGCTCAAGACTATAAGCCATAGCCTCAAACTCTGGCACATAAGATCCTCTCTTTGCCCAACCTAGTTCTCCACCATTGGCTGCAGAACCGGGGTCATCTGAAAATAAGGATGCGAGCTCTGAAAAGTTCTCACCATCATCGATAATCCTAGATCTCACCTTTACTAACTTTTCTCTTGCTGCATTTTTTATATCATCACTGATCATGGTCTTGAGAGTAATCTCACCAAGCTCTACTTCAGCAGGCAGGAAAGGAAGGCTATCCGTAGGTATTTGATCAAAGAAAGTGATGACCTCACTAGGTGTGATGTCCACACTTTGGATGAGTGATCCTTGGATACGTTCTTGTATCATCTGTTCTCTCATGGGATCTCGCATCGCCTCTTTTTGCTGCGCTGGAGTTTTCTTATAGTAGTTATAGAACTGCTCTTCATCGCCTTGCATCTGAGCTAGGATGTAATCTAATCTTCTTTGTACTTGTGCATCGAGCTCTACATCTGTGATGAAGATACTATCGATCTTTGCCTGATCTACAAGTAGCTTGCCTGAGATGAGTTGATCGAGTATTCTACACTGGAGTGTTTCGTCATACTCTGGATTTTGGGCTTTTGCATAGCCTATGAGCTCCTGGACGTCAGAATAAAAGATTTCTTCACTGCCGACCTTGGCGATCACTTTCTCGAGGATAAGCCCTTGTGAGGACCCATTTACGAAAGTGAAAATGGTGATGATGGCTATTAAAATATACTTCACTAGGGTAGTTTTATAATGTTGTCGTTAAGTGCCCTTTCATATAGTTCCTGCTTGTAGGACTCGAGTATTTCTCCTCGTTTTCTATGTAAGAGCATCCGTGCTAGTTGCTTTTCTATATATGCTAACGGAGATACATCCCCTTTGGCTTCCTGATCTACAATTTTAAGAAAGTATTCATACTCGCTATCTCGTTGAATTTGGAGCTGTTTTCGATTGATTCTGGTCTGAGACCAGTCGCTATACCATTTGTCGAGATCCATATTAGATTTCCATACAAGCGTATCACGATGATACTCTTCAGCAAAAGCAAGTGCAAATATATGAACCTCTCTCAGGCTTTCAGCTTGCCAATTCTTGCGAAACTCAGTAAGTCCATCTCTGTCTCTTTTAACTTTCACATAGATACATCGATATATATCATCTGTCAGTAAAAATTGACTCTTCATCTCTTCATAATACGACAAGAGCTCGTCACGATGTATCACAGTATCATACCTCTCGGTCAAGATCTTTTCTTCGAGCTTCACACCGAGTAACTTGCCTTCGTACTCTGAGACTAATCTATCTATCTCCGGGTCATTAGAAAAATACTGATTGGCTTGATCCGTCATGAGCTTTTCCCTCACCCACTGGTCTATATACGCTGTGGCTAGAGACTGGCTGTCTTGCGTACTGATGTTAGGATGGATGATCTGATCGAGGTCTGATTTATAAAGCGCTTGATTTCCGACACTCGCTACAAGTACCTTGCCTTCGGGTATTTCTATTTGTTTTTGACATGCCGTGATCAGGATGACAAAACAGGAGAGATACAGCAGCCTATGGATATCACCGGCTACCATCGTTATCGATAGAGGCTTTTGAGGCGCTTCTGGTTGATCTTGACTTTGTATTCATCTCTCAGGGCTGCGATCCACTCTTTATCGAGTTGGTCTTGATAGTCAGATATGACGTAACCTCTTGCCTCTTTCAGTGACTTAGGTCTTGCAGGTATGACTTCTTCCACTTTCGTAAATGTGGTAAACTGCAACTTATTATTAAACTTTGGAGAGGAGACAAATCCTGCTTTATGAGTTATGCCTTTAAGAGACTTGTGACCTTTCTCTAAAGTCTCTTCTCTTCGTACCAGGAGCTCTTTTTCCTGATTAAAGTGGTCGATGATATCTTTAGGGTGCCTTGTAGTCCTTGCTGTATTAAGGATGTTAGTGATCTCAGTAGGTGTAACTGAGCGTACTGTATACTGGCTGAGTTTGTATCTTTCTTTCCATAGATAATCTGTGCTGTGCATATCAAAATACTTGGAGATGGCCATCGTATCAGAAGCAGCTTTATCCCATATCTGATCTTTCGCTATATCGAAGAGCAGTATCCCTTCTCTATATTCTCTCATGAGGTTTTTAAACTCGGGATATCTATCTTCTAGACGATCCTCCGCATATGCTATGGCTTTTGTGATAGAGAATTCTTCGTATAACTCGTAGACCGAAGCGCTGATGCTTCTTTGGCCTTTATCCTTCATCCGAGCTTTGCTGTTTTTCTTGAGATAGTCTGCAAAGTCTGCAAGACCATATTTGTCATCACCATATGATAGAAGTACACCATCATAGGTTCCACCTACTTGCCATCTGTATGTATAGTACTCAGCATCTAGTCCTTCTATATATTTGTTCAGCAGATCTGTATTCTCTTGAAATTTCGCTTCGGCTTTTATATCGTCTACTACGATGCCACGCATCTTTTCGAATCTCTCACCTTGAAGAGGAGCATTCTTAATACGCTCTTCGATGACAGATGCATCATCGAGAGGCCTTTTACTTACCCGCTTGATGATATGCCAACCCACTGAGGTCTCTACAGGTTCTGAGATCCCACCATCTTCCGTTATAGCAAAGGCAGCATCTTCAAAATCACTGTCGTACTGACCTATTGAGAAGAAACCCAGATAACCTTCATTCCCTTTAGTATCCGTATCTTCTGAGGATATGATGGTAGCTTGTTCAAAGGTCTTAGTTCCTGCTTTGATTTCGTCATAGATCTTTTTGATCCTTGGATATGCATTGGCGAGCGGGATGCCATTTTTTTCCTTTCTGATAAGCAGGTGTTTTGCTTCCATGCTTCCTCTAGCTGGCCGCTTGGATATCACTTTGATAATATGATATCCATTCTTAGTATTTACGGGTGATGATATTTGTCCTGGACTCAGGAGATACGCCTGATTTTCTAGGGCTACGAACCCTTCAGGTAGAGGAGCATTGATATATCCGATGTCTCCTCCAAAGGCAGCGCTACTGCGATCCTGACTATACTGAGCCACCGCTCTTTCCCAAGGAAGCCCTCCATCTATCTTTGATTTGATGTCGTTTATAGATTCACTTGCCTCCTTTATTTTTTCTTTTGAACTCTTATCAGCAGCAGTGATGAAGATGTGCTGTAACTCTACATCTTTCTGTTGTCTTCTCTCTATTTCTTGAGCCATCTTGACGATGACTTCTTTGTCTATGATGTATGAGTCAGCTAGTTGCTGGCGATATCCTTGTAATTCTGCTTTATAAGTAGGGCTGTCATCATAACCCAGTTCTTTGGCCTTGTGTACTTTGAGCTTAAAGTTGATGTATAGCTCGAGATAGTCCTTAAGACTCTCCTCAGAGTAGTCGGCTTTCTCTCTATTATTTTTCTCGTAGATGTATTTAAACTCTGATATAGAGACATCTTCATCGCCGATACTAAATAACGTTTTGTCTTGCGAAAGCAAACTGAGTGATGTCACCAAAAAGATGATCGCGAAGCATGTATGGTTTATGATGTGTCTCATTATTTTCTTAAGTGGTATAGACTATCAGAGATCAAAACCTATGTCTTTCCGATAATATTTTCCATCAAAGCTGATACTTTCTATAGAATTCATGGATGAAGCTATGGCTTCTTGGTGATTTTGGGCAAGTGATGTGACTGCGATTACGCGTCCTCCATTCGTTATAACTTGGTCATCTTTACTTTTAGTTCCTGCATGAAAGATGATACTGTCGCCTAGGTGCTTTTCATCTATTTTGATGAGTTTTCCCTTTTCATAACTCTCCGGATACCCACCAGATACGGTCATCACCGTCGCAGCTGATCTGGGATCTTTATCTAATACTATCTCTTGAAAATCTTTATCGAAGAAGGCAGTACATACTTCTAGAAAGTCATTTTGTATGCGAGGGAGTACTACTTCTGTCTCTGGATCACCCATACGACAGTTGTACTCTATGACGAAGGGTTCTCCATTCACTTCGATGAGGCCAAAGAAGATAAATCCTCGATAATCTATACTTCGATCTTGAAGTCCATTCAGTGTTGGAAGGATGATACGTTCTTTCACCTTGTCCATCATCACTGTATCCACAAATGGGACTGGACTTACAGCACCCATACCACCTGTATTGAGACCAGTATCACCTTCGCCTATTCTTTTATAGTCCTTGGCTTCTGGTAGCAGTACATATGACTGCCCATTAGTCATCACGAATACAGAAAACTCTAGACCACTCAAAAACTCCTCGATAACTACTGTCTCACTTGCTGATCCAAATTTGCCCCCGAGCATATTTTTCAACTCTTCTTTCGCCTCCACCCGATCTGATATGATAAGCACACCTTTCCCTGCCGCGAGTCCATCTGCCTTCAAGACATACGGCCCAACGCTAGTGTCTATGTGAGAGAGCCCTTCGTCCAGATTGGTCTCGGTTACTTCGAGATAGCCTGCGGTCGGTATGTTATACTCCTTCATAAATTCCTTAGAGAAAGCTTTACTTCCCTCTAACATGGCCCCTTGACTCTTTGGTCCAAACACCTTCAAGCTTGGCATGTTCTCTTCTAAGTAGTCGACGATACCTTCGACGAGAGGCTTTTCTGGACCGACGATGACAAGGTCTATCCTATGCTCTCGCACATATCGAAGGACAGCTTCAAAGTTCAGTATATCTAAGTCGTGATTAGTTGCGATAGATGCCGTACCAGCGTTGCCGGGGATGACATGTAAGTCTTGACATTGTGGGCTTTGCTTGATCTTCCAAGCGAAGGTATGTTCTCTTCCTCCGCCACCCAGGATAAGTACATTCATCAGGTGTGTAACTAGCTCTTGATCAGTAGGCGAAGGTAACTTAATCTGAGCACAGAACTAAAGCTCCAGATATATATACTTACAACTGCATTCTGACGTATTACATTTGCAGCATATATAAAATCCATGTACGCATATCTTAATGGTACCTTTTCGATGATGACCCCTACTGAAGTCTACTGTGATGTCGGTGGTGTAGGCTATCATGTTCATATCTCACTCCACACCTATGGACAGATAGAGAAACTCGAAGAAGGGCGAATCTACACGTACCTCCATGTGAAAGAGGATGCCTTGACTATCTATGGATTTGCAACCGAAGAAGAGAAGGCACTCTTCAAGCTCTTAATATCCATATCAGGCATAGGACCTAATACGGCTAGGATCATCCTGTCGTCCATGACACCACTAGAAGTAAGGACAGCTATCATCAATGATGATCATGCAGCTTTCAAAAAAGTAAAAGGTGTTGGCCCCAAAACTGCCATGCGGGTGACATTAGAGCTAAAAGATAAAATTAAAAAGGGCTACGCTATACCAGCTGGAGCCATGCCAACTGCAGAGATAAAATCCTCAGATCAAGCTCTTGCAGCCCTTGTTGCGCTAGGTTTTCAGCGTCAGAAGGTCTCTAAAACTCTCGATGGACTCCAAATTTCACCTGAGATGTCGACAGAAGACGTCATTAAGCTGGCTTTACAGCATCTGAGATAATTTTTACAGGGATACGTTAGTTACTTCATAGTGCGTTATATGCACGTCGAAAAGCAACTGCTACGTTTAACCTAAATCTCAACTCTAAGAACTATCTAATGATCGAAAAGTACTTCCATTCTCAGACACTAAGTAGACTGCGCTTGTCGTAAGTACCCAGGATAGGATAAGGAGACTAACGTATGATATCCTCTAGACACCATCTTCAAGGCATATTAGCATTGATTTTCGGCCTCTTGATTTCTACATCAAGCATGGCTTCTGGCGTACTTGGGCCGGATGAGGAGCTATATACAGCTCTAGACACTATACCGATCAAGGATAATCCCTACGGTAACTTTACAACCGACGAGTATAACCCCTTCGATATCAAGCCATCTATCATCGAGCAAAAGGTAGAGTATGATTTTGAGTCAGGTCGCTATGTCGTCTTTGAAAAGATAGGAGACGAGTACTATCGGACTCCTACTTACCTCACACTTTCAGAGTATCTCGACTGGCAAGCTAAAAAGCAAGAACAAGATCACTTCCGTAAATTATCAGGCATAAAAACCCGAGACTTCACGGCAGGTCTCCAACTTGACCCGATGTCAGAGATAGATGTCGAAGCGCTTTTGATCGATAGACTTTTTGGTGGTACCGATATCGAGATCAAGCCGACTGGAAATATCGACCTTACCCTAGGTTTCTTTTATCAAGATATAGACAACCCTAACCTTAATCAGCAAACCCAGACACAGTTTGGTTTTCCTGACTTTGACATGGAGATCGATGTTGGAGTAGAAGGTCAGATAGGTGATAAGCTCAATCTTGGATTTAACTATAACACTCAAGCGACATTTGGATTTGATAATAAGCTCAACCTTGGATACGGTAGTGAGCTATTTGATGAAGATGATATCATCAAAAATATAGAAGCAGGTGATGTGAACTTCACCTTACCAGGTGAGCTGATTCAAGGACAACAGAACTTATTTGGACTTAAGACGGAGTTACAGTTTGGTAAGTTCTTCCTGACAGCAGTAGCTTCTCAATCGAGATCAGAACGAGAGAACATCACTTTAGAAAATGGAAAGCTGATTCAAGAGTTTGAGCTCTTCCCAGATCAGTACGATGAAAATCGTCACTTCTTTATAGCCCATTATTTCAGAGAGAACTTTGATGATTTCTTGCGAAATATTCCGCAGGTAAGATCACTAGTAAGAGTCTCTGATATCGAAGTATGGGTGACCAATGATCAGCGCAACGACTTAACGAATGCCACATCAGTCACAGCTATAGAGTTTCTAGGAGAATCTAACACCGGTAATTTCTCTGATCCAGATACAAGATGGCAACCCACATTTACGGCTACCAATCATGAAGACGTAGATGGTAATAGACTACCATCTAATCTCAATAGTGACTTATTTACCACTCTCGTAAATGACGGTGAAACCAGACGGATTGATAACGTCGAGACAAACTTACAGACTCAATATGGCATGACGAAGTCTCGAGACTTTGAGCGTCATAATATGCGTAGGCTGAACTCCAACGAATTTACGTTTCATCCAGAATTAGGATATATATCACTGAACCAAAGACTAAGACCAAACCAGGTACTTGGGGTGGCTTATGAATACACCTATTCTCTCAATGGCAACCAACTCTACAAAGTTGGAGAGATGACGAACGAGAGTAATCGTGGTGGCCTTAATGAACAAGAAGAAATCGAGCCTGAAGATGTCATCTTCGTTAAAATGCTAAAGAGTAGTAATCAGAATCCTGATATCCCTTCTTGGGATCTCATGATGAAGAATATCTACCCACTGAGCACGACATCTTTAACAGAAGAGGATTTTAGATTAGACATCTTTTTTGAAGACAATACGAACAATACTCAGATCCGGTTCATACCAGAACCAGGGTTTAGAGATGTACCACTGATCTCACTTTTCCAACTCGATAGGTTGAATGTTTATGGGGACCCACAAGAAGATGGAATTTTTGATTTTGTACCTGGTATAACAGTCAATACTCAGACAGGAAGTATCGTCTTTCCAGTATTAGAACCGTTTGGAGAATCCTTGCGTGGACTTTTGGGTAGTGAAGAGTTATTTCAGAAGTATGCCTATCCTGAACTATATCGTGAAACCGTTACCACTGCAAGACAGAATCCAGAAAGAAATCGATTCCTCATAAAGGGACAAGTAAAATCCAATACTTCCTCAGAGATATCACTTGGAGCATTTAATATTCCTCAAGGATCCGTAACTGTCAGAGCAGGTAGTCAGATATTGAGAGAAGGCATCGACTATGATATTGATTATGGCATCGGAAGAATCAAGATCTTGAATGAATCCTTCCTTCAGCAAGGAGTACCTATCAATGTATCCTTCGAAGACCAAGGATTGTTTAATCTGCAGCAGAAGACGATGATTGGCCTAAGAGGTGAGTTTCGCTTCAATCCGAACTTTACCCTAGGTGCTACGTACATGCGCCTTTTTGAAAGACCATTTACTCAAAAAGTAAACATCGGAGAAGACCCCATCAACAATCGTATGTTTGGGTTGGACCTTAATTATACAACAGAGGCTCCAGGCATCACCACCTTTATAGACAGATTACCACTCATACAGACGGATGCACCATCTTCTATTTCTTTCTCTGGGGAAGTCGCAGGATTGAAACCTGGGAACTCAAGGGCGATCAATGCGCCAGACAGTAGCGAAGGTGTGGTAAGTCTAGATGACTTCGAAGGAGCTAATAGTGGGATCCCTCTTGGTTCTCGAACAAACATCTGGTCGCTCGCTAGTCCGAGCCCCATAGTAGGTATAGAAGATGGAGATTTTATAGATGATGTATTTAGTGGTGCTAACAGGGCATTGCTTAACTGGTATGTAGTCGATGACTTGTCAGGAGTACTATTTAACGAGACGTCACGAAGAAACTCCTATACCAGAAGAATAGATCAAACAGAACTATTTGATAGAGATGTAGATGTAAGTCAGATCCCTGATTTGAGGACATTTGATATGACCTATTATCCAGATCAAAGAGGTCCTTATAATTATGATGTCCCAGATGGACTCGAAGGAGGTATAAGCGCCTCTGGACTACCTATTAGAACTGCGGGCGTCTCTTATGATGAGACGACAGACAGAGTTATACTGAATGATCCTGCATCAAGATGGGGAGGTATCATGAGGTATCTACCAAATAATGATTTTGAAGCTGCTAACTACGAGTATATCGAGTTTTGGATGCTTAATCCATTCATGGATACGGATGATGTGGAGCAACCAGATTTTGAAAATGGAAATATCTTCTTCCACTTAGGAAATGTCTCTGAAGACGTACTTCGTGACAACTTGCAGTTTTATGAAAATTCTATTCCTACTGATGGTGATATAGTGCCTGTAAGAGAAACGAACTGGGGAGATGTACCGCTGTCGATACCTAACGTGCAAGGATTTGAGATCCAATTCCAAGAGCAACAAGATCTAGGGTTAGATGGTCTTACAGATGAACAAGAGAGAGCTCGACATGAGGACTATGTAAGAACGATAGAAGGTGCTTTTCCAACAAGATTGAACGACGTTGCTAACGATAACTACTTAGCGTATCTAGATGATAGTTTTAGTGATGATATAAGTCTTCTAGATAGATATCTAAGATTTAATCACCCTCAAGGAAATGCTCCAACAAGAGATGCTAGAATTGGTCTTGGTAATCCTGTACCAGACGCAGAGGACCTCAATGATAACAGATCTCTAGAAACTAATGAATCATACTTCGAGTATGCAGTTCCTATCGTCAATAGTGGAGGACAGATAGATGTCAATGCTGCTCAATTCATAACTGACTCTCGTAATACAACAAACCCAGAAACTGGAGAGGATGAAATCTGGTATCGTTTTCAAATACCGATAGCATCACCGACAGCGACACAAGGAGATCTTAATAGTCTACGCTCTATACAGTTTATGAGGATTGTGATGGCTGGATTCCAACAGCAGAAGACTTTTAGACTCGCAGACTTCGAGTTAGTACGAAACCAGTGGAGACGTCTTCAGCCAGAGTGCGACGAAGGACCTGATGACGGAGTAGACTTTATCGTCAATGAAGTAGGCATACAGGAAAATGGTCGTAAAGAACCATTCAGATACGTACTTCCAAGAGGTATCAAGCAAGAGCGAATCTTCAGCACATTTTCTAACATACTTCAAGATGAAAATTCACTAGCGCTCAATGTCATGGGCCTCACAGATAGTTGCGAGATGATGATGACAAGACTCACCCGTCTTGATATGCGGCAGTTTGATGATCTGGAGATGTTTGTACATGCAGAAGAAAGAGGCCAGTCACTTGACGAAGGAGACTTGTCAGTCTTCGTAAGGATAGGAAAAGACTTCCTCAATAACTATTATGAATACGAGGTGCCTCTTGTGTTCTCTGATAGTAGTATCACGGATCCTCTGATCAATGAGATGGGCGACTTCATAGATTTTGATGCTTATCAAGCGGAAGTATGGAAGGAGGAAAATATGATATCCTTTCCCCTTCGATTATTCCAAGATGCTAAGATCGCAAGGAATGCTTCGGGCCAATCTGTGTTAGAAGAATTTCTATTCGAAGGAGGAAACCCCGATCAACCCAATGCAAGGATAAGAGTAAAAGGTAGTCCAACACTAGGGCTTATAAAAAGTATGGTCATCGGTGTGCGTAACACTGGACAGCGAGCACAAGAATCAATAGATGCAGAGATCTGGGTCAATGAACTTCGACTCAAAGGACTCAATAATAGAGGTGGGGTAGCAGCCATAGCCAGAGCAGATGTACAGCTTGCCGACCTTGGAAACCTGACGGCGAGTTATAATTATAGTTCCATTGGATTTGGTCAAATCGATCAACAAGTACAGCAACGTAGTCTTGAAGCTGTTGAAGAATATGACTTTGCCGCCAACTTACAGTTAGGCAAGCTCTTCCCACAAAACTGGGGATTGAGTGTTCCGTTTTACTATCAGTTTGCAAGATCGACCAGCACCCCTGAGTTTGATCCTTTAGAATTAGATCTTACAAAAGACGAACTGCTATCTAATCCTAACCTATCAGAAAACGAGAGGCAGGATATCACCGAACGACAAAAAGATATCACTACAATACGTACGTTTAATCTAACCAATGTTAGAAAAGAACGCACAGGTCAAGGCAAGCCAAAACCTTGGGATGTTTCTAATTTCTCGGCGAGTTATTCATTCTCACGAGTCACCCACAGTGATGAGATTATAAAAGAAGAAGTAACAGACGATCAGAGAGGCTCGCTTTCTTATTCATATAATGCCCAGGCTGCACCTATTCAACCATTTAAAAAGATAAAGCCCAAAGCACTGCGGTTTATCAAAGAATTCAATTTTAATCCTATTCCTAACTCTTTATCATTCAACACGCAGCTGAATCGGTATAAGAGCTCTCGTTTGTTTAGACTACCAGACCCGGCAGAAGGATTTGAATATGTCTTCGATGATCAGAGGTTTACATGGGATCGTAATTATTCGCTGTCTTGGGATTTGGCAAAATCCCTTAAGCTGAATTATGATGCTACCGCCTCAGCAGTAGTAGATGAATTAAAGCAAGTAGGTGTTGCTCCATTAGCAGCGGATAGACGATGGAATGATATACTAGGTAACGAATTCGAGCTTGATGAAAATGGAGATCCGATAGGAGAGTCCTTTGAAAGTCAGATAGCTAACGATCCATCCTTTGTAGATCGATATCTAAGAGACAATTTACGAGATCTAGGAAGATTGAAATTTTACAACCAGGGTCTTTCTCTGAGTTACCGTGTTCCATTTAGATATTTTCCAGGATTGGATTGGATCGATGCACAAGCACAGTATAACGGGGATTATTCTTGGAATGCAGCTTCTCTCACATCTTTTGATGACAATGGTGAGACCTTAGGTAATACAATTCAAAACTCACAACGAAGAACAGTAAGGGCAACCTTAGACTTTGAAGAGTTATATGAGAAGATACCGTACTTCAAAAGACTAGAAGGCAAAAATCGAAGAAATACGAGACGTAGAAGCAGTAGAGACGATGCTGAAGAACAACCTAAGAATACGGGAGAAGCAAGTACGATTGAAAAAATATTTTTGAGACCTCTCCTTTCTATAAGAGAAGTGAAGTTCAATTATGTAGAAGACCTTTCTACTACGATTCCTGGATATGTGAATACGCCTAGGTTCTTTGGATTAACGGGTGGTGATCCTGGTGTAGGGTTCACTTTAGGTTTACAACCTAACTTGACTAACTTCCTCAGCGAGAATGGAGAAAGAATTATTACACCGAGTATATTCCAGAATCAACAAATCATCCAAGAGAATAGTCAGACATACGAAGCAGATCTGACGATAGAGCCTTGGAAGGGATTTGAGATCGATGTAGACTTTAGAAAACGATATACTCAAAATCACTCGGAGTATTATGTCAATGCTCCTGTACAAGGAAGTCTTGGGGATACTACTTTCCAAAGATTGACTCAGCGGGATTTTGGAAGTTATGAGATATCATACATAGCGCTGAACACCTTGTTCAACTCTGATGTCGACGAGTTATTTAATCGATTTGATGCGAATAGACGTATCATATCTAATAGACTAACTAATGATCCAAACGCAGGTGCTCATAGTACGGATTTAGGATTTGCAGAAGGATTTGGACGACAGCAAGTTGAAGTGCTCATACCTGCATTTTTAGCCGCGTATACTGACCAAGATGCTAATACAACAGAATTGGACTTTAGATCAAGGGTGGAAAGACGTGGGTATATTCCTAATCCTAACTGGAGTATAACTTATAATGGACTTTCGGACTTACCTTTCTTGAAAGAAGCCTTTTCTAATATAAGTATCAGACATAGTTATCAGACTTCACTTACAGTCAACTCATTCGAGACTGACTTACAGTTTGATTCAGGGAATCCATTTTTTATAGATCCTACGATATCTACTGGCAATTACTTTGCAAGATTCGAAGTGCCCGAGATCGTCATCGATGAAAGATTTCAGCCGATTATAGGTTTGGATCTCAGAACGAATTCTGATCTTTCTATTAATGCTGATTATTCTAAGTCGCGAAGCTTAAGACTAGCGACTACGCTAGCTCAGCTGACGGAAGCTAAGACGACGAGCTTCACTGTGGGACTTGGTTGGACTTTTCAAGATGTCAAAATTGGATTTTTATTAGGAAAGAATAGAAACAGAGTGCGCAGAAGAAACCAAGATCCTGATAACCCAGAAAACGATGAATTAGAATTACCTTCTGATGATAATCGAAGTGGTATCAATAGTGGTGGAGTCAACGAGGAGCAAGCTAATAGACTTGAATTCACTTTCGATCTGCAGTTCAGAGACGATGTTACTTTCATCCATGAGTTAGGAGACGGTCAGTCTGCTCAGCCTACAAGGGGTACAAAAACCCTCACTTTTGCACCTGTCTTGAATTATGATGTGAATAAGAACTTCATCTTATCTCTATTCTTTGATTACTCGGCGACCAGACCATTCACCTCTACACAGTTCCCTATCACCAATATCAATGGTGGTATTACAGCACGATTTGTTCTAGATTAATATTTGGCTTGACCGCCATATAGCTTAGTTTTGGGATCAACCATTTCAATTGTTGAATATGAGATATTACATCCAACTCATAGTTCTTGTAGCTTTTAGTTGCATCTATAGTAGCGCTGAAGCACAGTTTACCCGTGAGGATACACTTCGTGGATCTGTGACTCCCGAGAGAGCTTGGTGGGATCTTACCCATTATCATCTGGACATAGAAGTAAGTCCTTCGGACTCTGTACTACAAGGGAGTAATACGATCTCGTATACAGTCTTAGAAGAAAATCAAGTCCTTCAAGTTGATCTGCAGAAGCCACTTCAGATCACTGGAGTCACCCAAGATGGAGAGAAGTTGTTGGTAAGATCAGAAGGTAACGCTCACTTCATACATCTTAGAAAAACACAAAATGTAGGCGAGCACAATAGCGTAAAAGTCAGCTATAAGGGCCAACCTCATGTGGCTATCCGGGCACCTTGGGATGGCGGTATTACGTGGACAAAAGATGAGAACGGACTCGACTATGTCGCTTCTTCATGCCAAGGCATAGGAGCGAGTATCTGGTGGCCTTGTAAGGATCACATGTATGATGAGCCAGATAGTATGATGATCAGCGTGACCACACCTCCACATCTCATGGATGTGTCCAATGGTCAGCTCATCAAGACAGAGACTAGACCAGATGGCAAGAAAACTTTTCATTGGAAAGTCACGAACCCGATCAATAACTATGGAGTCAATCTTAGCGTTGGAGACTATGTCCACTTCGGAGAAGTATACGATGGAGAGGCAGGTCCTTTACAACTTGACTACTATGTCTTGCGAGATAATCTGGATAAGGCAAAAGAGCAATTCAAACAAGTACCGATCATGCTAGATGCCTTTGAGCATTGGTTTGGTCCATATCCATTTTATGAAGATGGATTTAAGCTGATAGAAGTGCCATACCTCGGCATGGAGCACCAGAGCGCAGTCACCTATGGCAATGGATATAACAATGGCTACTTAGGTCGTGACCTGAGTGGTAGTGGCTGGGGTATGAAGTTCGACTACATCATCATCCATGAAGCTGGACACGAGTGGTTCGCTAATAACATCACCTATCAGGACATCGCTGATATGTGGGTGCATGAGTCATTTACCACATATAGTGAAGCTCTCTTTGTAGAGTTCCATCATGGTAAAGAGGCCGCAGCAGAATATGTCAAAGGCATGCGCCTAGGCATCAATAACGATAAACCCATTATCGGATCATACGGTGTAAATATGCGTGGCTCAGGGGACATGTACCGTAAAGGAAGCAACATCTTGCATACGCTCCGTCAAGTGATAGGAGACGATGATCTCTGGAGAGATATCCTGAGAGGACTCAATGAAAAATTTTACCACCAGACGACTACTTCGGCCCATGTAGAACAATATATAGCAGAGAAAGCTGGCATCGACTTACAAGGATTTTTTGATCAGTATCTTCGTGCTAAAGATGTACCTATACTAGAATATGGATATCGAAATGATCGACTAGGCTATAGATGGGGCAATGCAGTAAGCAACTTCGACATGCCGATCGAAATAGAGATAGATGGACAAACACACATGTTAGAGCCCGTAACTAGATGGAAAAACATACCTCTTGATACAAAGCCGGAAACCATCAAGGTCAATTCTAATTACTATGCAGGCAGTATGGATGTCATCGGTCTCTAGACTTGGATGATATTCTCTCTACCTCTTTTTCTGAGATAGTAGTGCCAGAGCATAAAGGAGGCAGTTGAGCGATAAGGCGACCAGCTATGACTGATCTCTTCAGCTTCTGCTGAGGAACTGGCTCCATATAATTCTTTGATAGTATTAATCAATGCTATATCCCCACGCGGATACACATCTTGATCTTGAAGAGCAAAAAGTAGATAGACCTCTGCTGTCCATGGACCGATCCCTTTGATGCTTGTGAGTATTTCTAATTGGGTAGCTCTATCCACATCAGGAAGACGCTTAAGGTCGATTGTTTTGTCTTTGATGTCCTTAGCGAGCCCGATGATGTATCCTGCCTTCTGTCGACTCACTGTTGCCTCTCTAAGTGATGGCACTGATTCTTTGAGTAAACGCGATGGGGTAATTTTTCCGACCAGTGATTTCAATTTTTCATAGGCTGCTTGTGCAGAGGACAAAGACACCTGTTGCTCTAGTATGATCATGACTAAAGTCTCATAACCTTGAGGTCGCTCCCAGTTAGGTGATGCGCCATACTTCTTGTAGATCATATCGATCACCTTATCGCGCTTTCGCAAATACTTCAAAGACTCATCAGTAACTATCCGCATATAGTGTCGAATATAAGCAAGATGTTTAGGCCACAACACATTACAAATAATAGTAATTTGTATCTAAATACTCGATACGATCTCTTCAGTATAGATGACTATAGCGCAGTTCAGTTCAAATGTAAGATTGGCAAGACTTCTTGTCTTTGTATTTGCCGTAGTTCTCTATGCTCCCAGTCTGACATATGAGTTCACACAAGATGATGCCATCGTCATCTATGAGAATGACTTTGTAAAACAAGGTATAGATGGACTATCGGAGATATTCTCGACAGACTCTTTCACAGGTTTTTTTAGTGGCGAGCAAAAGTCAGACCTCGTAAGCGGCGGGAGATATCGACCTCTTTCGATAGCTCTCTTTGCTGTTTTGTATGAGTTGGTTGGGGCGACACCATGGATTTATCATTTGATCTCTGTGATGACATACGGCTTGTTATGTCTTCTTTTGTATCAATCTCTCATCTCGATAAGCACATCTTGGCGTCGAGATCACCAACTCTTTTTTGCTCTATGCTGTTCGCTGATCTACGCTGCTCATCCCATCCATACAGAAGTAGTCGCTAATGTGAAAGGTATGGATGAGATCCTCTCTTTTCTATTTTCCATTCTCGGATTTCTAGCTGCTCTGAGTTTTATGAGAACTAGAAACTTGCTGGCCTTACTGGGAGTAGGCAGTGCACTTTTCCTTTCACTCCTTTCCAAAGAAAGTGCAGCGCCGATGATTGTCCTAATTCCATTGTTTGCCTTTTTCCTGAGTGGGAAACTACCTTCTAAGATTCCATCTTTGGTAAGCATAGGTGGACTGAGTATGGGAGTCTTCCTCGTGTACTTTTTCATGCGCTCCTCTATTATCGGCTCTAGTCTCGGTGACACACCCAATGAACTTATGAATAACCCCTTCATCAAAGTGGTAGAAGGCTCTTACCTATCATTTACGAGCGAAGAGAAGTGGGCGACTATCATCTATGGGCTAGGAAAGTATTTGCAGCTACTTGTCTTTCCTCATCCACTTTCACACGACTACTATCCAAGACATATCGGAGTGTTTGATTTTGGTCAGCTCTCAGTGTGGTTATCAGTTGTCATGCACGGTACATTACTAGCTATCGCTGCTATCGGTATCCGTCGCCGCTCGATGATCAGCCTGATGATACTTTTTTACTTCGCTACCATCTTTCTAACATCTAATGTGCTCTTTCCGATCGGCACACACTTGTCTGAGCGATTTCTATTTGTGCCATCTCTAGCGGTGGCAGCTATCGCAAGTCTTGGTCTGCTACAGTTATACAAGTCACCAGCAAGAGTAAAATATGCGAGTTCTATCCTTATAGTTATCATGCTGCTGATGACCGGAAAGACGATGACGAGATCATCAGTCTGGAAGAACGACTTCACTCTATTTACCACAGATGTACGTACATCGCCAGAGAGTGCGAAAGTCCGTAATGCGGCAGGTGGTGCATTACTTGAAAAATCAAGTGATAGTAGTCTCAATTCAAGTGACAGAGAGGCGATGATAAGAGAAGGAATAGCGCATCTCAAAGAAGCCTTACGCATACATCCGCGATACAAACAAGCAGCCATGCTCACGGCTAATGGATACTCCTATCTTGAAGAGTATGACAACTCCATCAAGTATTATAATTACGCTTTAGAGTTGGACCCCGCTTATGACCTTGCATTTACTAATCTCCTAAAGATTCTCACCGCTGCTGCGAAGAAGGCGGGTAGTGTAGAGCGGGATTTTGAAAAGGCGAAAAGATATCTGTCACAGGTCATCACACACCAGCCCGATAACTTTGACGCCTTATCACTTTTAGGCACTGCTTATGGTAGTGCAGGACAACATAATGAGGCGATAATATACTACGAACGTGCCATATCAGTTAATCCTGATATCGCTCTCACTTACGTAAATTTAGGTTTAGCTCAACTCAATAAAGGATTAGAGGAAGAGGCCAATGAGAATTTTCAAAAGGCCTTGTCACTCAATCCTAGAGCTTTAGATAAAATTAGAAGATGAAGAATGCATACCCCATAGCTTTAGCCATAGTCATCTGTCTATGTTTTTCCGACTCCTTAATTGGGCAGGATACATCAAAAAACAGATGGGTAGACTCCATCATGGCAACCCTAGATGTAGATGAAAAAATCGGTCAGATTTTTATGATCAGAGCATTCTCTAAGGAGGATCCTGCACATATCAAAAGCGTAAAAGATCAGATCACCAAGTATAAGGTAGGAGGAGCGTGCTTCTTCCAAGGACATCCAGAGAAGCAAGCCAGATTGGTTAATGAATACCAGAAACTCTCAGACATCCCCATGATGATGGCCATAGATGGCGAGTGGGGACTAGGCATGAGATTTCCAAAGGATGCTATCAGCTTCCCAAAGCAACTCACCATAGGTGCCATCAATGATCAGCAGCTGATCTACTTGATGGGACTCGAAGTAGGACGTCAGTGTAAGCAGAGCGGTATCACGATGAACTTTGCCCCTGATGTAGATATCAACAACAATGCTGCTAATCCTGTGATCAACATTAGATCATTTGGCGAAGACCGATATAATGTTTCTGCTAAGGCATACGCATATATGCAAGGCATGCAAGATGCAGGCATACTTGCTTGTGCAAAGCACTTCCCCGGTCATGGTGATACAGCCGTTGACTCACATCATGATCTCCCAGTGATACCACATGATCGACAGCGTCTCGATAGTATCGAGTTGTATCCATTTAAGATGATGATCAAGCAAGGGATCTCATCGATCATGGTTGCCCACCTACAAGTACCGGCTCTTGATGATCGACCTAATCGCCCAACTACAGTTTCTGATAGAGTGGCGACAGGGTTGTTGAGGGAAGAGATGGGATTTGAAGGTTTGATTTTTACAGACGCTATGGAGATGAAAGCCGTAACCAAGCATTTTCCACCTGGTGAAGCCGATGTGGCTGCTTTCCTTGCTGGTAATGATGTCATCTTACTTCCAGAAGATATCCATGCGGCGGTCAGGCAAATTAAAAGTGCAGTGTCCGATGGAACCATCTCCATGACCCGACTCGAAGCAAGTGTCAGGCGTGTGCTAGGTGCAAAGTATGATATAGGTCTCTCTGATAGCTCTAATGGTAAGGCAGAACCTGCAGGGCTTCTAGAGGCAGTGAATAATCCATCATCTAACATCCTGAAGTCCAAGATCTATGAGAAAGCGATAACTCTCGTATCCAATGATCAGCGTCTTCTCCCAATCAGACAATTACGTGGTAGCCGATATGCAAGTATCAGTCTCGGAGCTAACAAGACACAGTCCTTTCAAAAGCGCATCAACTCATATGTCGACTGTGATCACTTTAATCTTCCAAAAGGTGCATCTGTCGCGGCCTACACAGACATGCTCAATAAGTTGTCTGCTTATGACATCATCATGGTCTCCGTCCATGACATGTCCCGTCAGGCATCTAGGGAGTTTGGTATCGACCAAGGACAACGAGATTTTATCAATACGATCTCAAGCCGTAAGAAAGCACTAGTGACCTTGTTTGGTTCGCCTTATGCTTCTTCGTTTTTTGAAGGAGTACCTAATCTTATCGTAGCCTATGAAGAAGATCCTCTTGCTCAAGAGGCAGCTTCACAAGCCATCTTTGGTGCAACTGATATAACAGGGAAGTTACCTGTCACAGCTTCGACTGGATTTCCTGTGGGCCATGGCATACATGTACCAAGTCTTGGTCGGATCGGATTCGCAGCTCCTGAAGCAGTAGGGCTAAGCTCAGATACACTATCGCGTATAGAGGAGATAGTAGGAGAGATGATCAAAGAAAAAGCTGCACCCGGCTGTCAAGTGCTGGTGGCTAAAGATGGCAAGATCGTCTATCACGAAGCCTTTGGCCATCATACGTATGATAACAAGGTGGAGGTGCAAAAAGAGCACATGTACGATGTAGCATCAGTAACCAAGGTCATGGCTTCTACGATATCTGCTATGCATCTTCAGGATCGGGATCTTTTCAATATCAATAATCCCGTGGCCCAGTATGTCCCAGAAGAAGATACTACCACCAAGGCTCCGATGATATATGAGGATATGATGAGCCACGTCTCAGGGCTGGCAGGTTGGATACCATTTTATAAAAACACGATGGATGGAGAAAAAAGCACCACTCCGTCTGATGAGTATTATCGTGATCAAAAATCCCCTGGATATGACGTCATGGTCACGCCCAATATGTATCTCAGATCTGATTATCCAGATACTATATGGCGCAGGATCTTTTCATCTGGCCTCCGTGATAATACCAACTATAGATATAGCGACCTTGCTTTCTACATCCTCAATAAGACTGTCCAGAATATCAGTGGATACCAAGTAGATGGGTATGCAGAGATCAACTTCTATGCGCCACTCGGTCTGCGACGGACGATGTTTAACCCCTTCCGTATCTATGACAAAGACGAACTTCCTCCCAGTGAGTTTGATCAGTACTGGCGTAATGAAGTAGTCCAGGGCACGGTCCATGATATGGGCGCTGCCATGCTAGGAGGCGTAAGTGGTCACGCCGGTCTCTTTTCTAATAGTCTAGAGCTTGCCGTTCTAGCTCAGATGTTACTGAACGATGGCTACTATGGTGGCCGCCAATACATCAAACCAAAGACGATCGACCTCTTTACGAAGCGGCATTGGCGCTCATCCCGTCGAGGTATAGGGTTTGATATGAAAGAACTCGATCCCGAAAAGAGTCAGAATATGTCAGAGAAAGCGAGTCGTAATGCTTTCGGTCACCTTGGATTCACTGGGACAGCTGTTTTCGCGGACCCCGATCATGATATCGTCTATGTATTCTTATCTAATCGCACCTATCCAACGATGCGGAATAACAAGCTCGGCAAAGGAGACTATAGACCGCGGATCCAAAGCGTCATCTACGATGCTATGATGTTAGAATAGCTTATCATTACGGCACAGATGAATGTGTCCCTGCAGATAGCTCGGCGATATCTCTTCGGCAAGAAGAGTACCAACGCCATCAACCTCATCACCGGCATCTCCGTGGTGGGCATCGCTATAGGGACAACGGCTCTTCTTTTGATTCTTTCGGTATTCAATGGATTTGAAGCCTTGACAAAAAGTCAGCTAGATCATTATAATCCTGACTTAAAGATAGAGGCCACTCAAGGTAAATTTTTCACAGTCTCAGATAGCCTCATGACAGCGGCTCAAGGTATCTCTGGTGTCGCTGCGGTGTCCAGGACGATAGAGGAGGTCGCACACTTTGAGTATAACTCCAGACAGCATGTAGGTGTGATGAAGGGCATCGATCCGGACTATGTAGATGTGAGCAACATAGATGAAGCCATGGTCCATGGCAAGCCAATTGTGAAAAAAGATGACATCTACGCTGCCATCTTGGGTAGGGGTATGTATAGTCAACTCAATATTAATCTGGAGAGTAAGATTAACTCACTGCGGATCTCTGTACCAAATCGAAAAAAACGAGGTGTATTAGATAGAGACTTCAAGTCTAGATCTCTCTATGTGAATGGAGTATTCTCGATAAAAAATGAAAAAGATTATCAGTTCGCTTTAGTGGACTACAGACTTGCAAGTGCGTTACTCGATCTTAGAGGGCAAGTGTCTGCCCTTGAGGTAAAGGTAGAAAACGAGGTAGACCCTGATGACGTAGTTTCTTCGCTACGGCAAATATTTCCCTCAGAGGGATATAAGATATCTGATAGACTAGAGCAAGATAGTGCGGTCTTGAAGATCATGAATATCGAGAAGTGGTCGTCCTATCTGATCTTTAGCTTTACGTTATTACTGATCATATTCAATGTGATAGGATGTCTGTGGATGATCGTCTTGGATAAGAAAAAAGATATATCTGTGTTACAGAGTTTTGGTGCCACTAAGGCGATGGTAAAAAACATTTTTTTACTGGAAGGTGTGATCTTAAGTACCGCAGGATTCTTGATAGGACTGATTTGTTCTATCATCTTCTATATACTTCAGAAGACCATAGGTATCATCACTGTCCCTGATGGATTTGCCATATCGGCATATCCTATGGAGATGGAAGTATTAGATGTTATTATCATCATGATTACGGTTCTGACCCTTGGTATCATCGCTTCACTACCTGCGGCTTTCAGAGCAACCAAGGTGTCTGCATTTGTAAGGATGGAGTAGGTCAGCTGGGTAGACTATATTTGCGATCTTTAAGAGGTACATGGAAGATTGGCAAATAGATTTTGAGTGGCTAAGGGTCAGGCATTTGGTAAAAGATGCAATGGGACAGGACGGCCTACCAGATTTACAGATCATATTACTGTTGATAGGTGTTCAAGAAGCAGGAGTCTTAAAGCCATCATATACCAAGGAAGAAAAGCAAGATCTTATGCACGTGGCTACATGTCAACTACTCTCTACTCGAGGGTATTTTGAATTTGTAGGCATGGATGATGAGGGCTGGCCACATTATAAACAGATAAAAACTGTTGCTGCTCAGGGTGAAAAAGCTCAAGAATCTCTCTTAAAACAGTGCATCATCAGTTACTTTAGCGATTCGAGTAAGTTAGCATTTCATGAAAATTAGGTTGTTTTTAATACTGCTTGCTAGCATTCTGATATTTGGATGTAATCAAGTAACCGAAGAAAGGGTAGTTATCATAGACACCGAGTTCGGTACTATGGAGGCCCGTCTGTACGATAGTACTCCCGGACACAGAGATAATTTTGTAAAGCTCGTAGAGGATGACTTCTACGCGGATCTTCTTTTTCACCGTGTTATGCAAGGTTTCATGATCCAAGGAGGAGACCCCAACTCACGGACAGCTGCACCCGGCCAAAGGCTCGGCACAGGTGGTCCTGGATATACGATCCCAGCGGAGATAGGAAGTCCTCACTTTAAGGGGGCATTAGCTGCCGCTAGGACAGGTGGACCTTCTAATCCTAACAAGGAGTCAAGTGGATCACAATTTTATATAGTCCAAGGTACAGCTCAGTCACAACAGTCTTTAGATGTCACTGGTAAGCAGAAAGGTATCACCTATAGCCAGGCACATGTAGATAAGTACCTATCACTTGGAGGCACTCCTATGCTGGATATGGAGTATACAGTGTTTGGTGAGATCATCAGTGGTATGGAGGTAATCGATAAGATAGCCGCAGTGCAAACTGACCCATCGGATCGTCCACTGGAAGATGTTAAGATGAAAATCAGAATGGGTAATTAATGAGCAGAAACTTTTACTACCTATTGGCCATAATGCTGCTGATGAGCTCATGCTCTTCTAAATCACTAAGCATACTTTATCAAGGTGAAGAAAGAAAAGCGGCTCCGGCAACATTTGATTTCTATCCTGGAGAAACAGAATACACTGATCTAGAATGGGAACTCGGCGATGGCACGGCGATTATGGATTCGTCAGCAAGTCATACCTATTATCTGTCTGGCAACTATACGGTCACTTTAAAGGGTAAGAAAGGAAACAAAATTAAAGAAGTAAAAAAGCAAGTATACGTGGATGCACCTGACAAATGTCTCGTAAAAATCGAAACCTCATATGGCACTATGATAGCTGAGCTATATGACAAGACACCTAAGCATAGAGATAACTTCATCAAACTCGCAGAGGAAGGGTATTATGAAGATCTCTTATTTCATAGAGTAATCTCAGAATTTATGATTCAAGGAGGAGATCCAAACTCAAGAGGTGCATCTCCAGACAGCAGACTCGGTACAGGTGGTCCTGGATATCAAGTAGATGCTGAGATAATAGATGACCTTGCACATGTTAAAGGAGCACTTGCAGCGGCAAGAATAGGTGGGCCAGCTAATCCTCAAAAGAAATCTAGTGGATCTCAGTTTTACATCGTCCACGGCAAACCAGTGAGCGACCAACAGATAGCTCAGATGGAAGCCCGATTAGATATCAACTATCCAGAGACCATAAGAAGCCAATATCTAGAGAATGGTGGAACTCCGTTTCTAGATCAAGAATACACCGTATTTGGTCAGGTGGTAGAAGGTCTAGATATCGTAGATGAGATTGCTAAAGTACGTACAGCACCAGGGGATCGACCTCTAGAAGATGTGTGGATGAAAGTAACCGTGATTAAGTAAGTATGGCGATAACCCTTGGGATTGATGTAGGCGGTACTGGTATCAAAGGAGCCCTTGTTGATACTGTTAAAGGTGAGTTCGTCAGTGAGAAGATCAAGTATGGTACTCCTCAGCCAAGCACTCCAGAGAGTGTCATGACAGTGATCAATCAGTTGATCGATGACTTTGACATGCGGGGCCAAGATTTTGGTTGTGGTTTTCCTTCGATCATCAAGCAGAATGTCTGTTACTCAGCAGCAAATATCGATGACGGTTGGTTAGATATGAACCTCCACGATTTTTTCCTTGAGCATACAGGTAGCAAGGTCACTTTTGTAAATGATGCCGATGCTGCAGCAGTAGCCGAGATGACTCATGGTCTTGGTAAGGGAAAATTAGGTACTGTGATATTAATCACACTTGGCACTGGAATAGGCTCAGGTATTTTCTTAGATGGCAAGTTGTTTCCTAATTCAGAGTTTGGACACCTCCTATATAAAAAGAGTGTCTTTGAGCACTATGCATCTAATGGCGCCAGAAAGAAAAAGGATCTTAGTTGGAAAGAGTGGGGTAAGGAGCTCAATGTATTCTTAAATCACGTCCAGCTCATCATCAATCCAGATCTCATCATACTTGGTGGAGGTGTAAGTAAGTATTTTGACGAGAAATTCAAGAAGCACCTTGAACTCAACACACCAGTTGTACAGGCATCTATGGGGAATAATGCGGGTATCATCGGTGCAGCTATGCTTGCTACAAAAACAAGCGCTACATAAAGAGCTAGTATCTACTAGTAATCTTCTACCTCTGTCTTATCTATCAGTCTAAATCCATTACCATGGATATTGACTATCTCTAGATTAGTATCTTTTTTGAGGTACTTCCTTAGCTTGGTAACGAAGACATCCATACTTCGGGCTGTGAAGTAGTTGTCCTCTTCCCATATCTCGACAAGAGCTTGTGACCTTGGTAGGACTTCATTTTTATTGAGACAGAAGAGCCTTAAGAGGTGCGCTTCTTTTGGAGAGAGCTTATCCTTCTCCTTCTTGCCTTTAGGATCAAAAGTCAGGATGCGTAGCGGATAATTAAATATATAATTACCTATCTCGAACTCCTTTTTATCTGCATCGGGATTAACTGGTCCTGCTGATCTCTTGAGGACAGCTTGCACTCGGTATAATAGTTCTTCGCTGTTAAAAGGCTTGGTGATGTAATCATCTGCGCCAATCCTAAAGCCATCGATCACATCTTCTTTCAGACTTTTTGCTGTCAAAAAGATAACGGGCATCTCGCCATTATCTTCTTTGATTTCTTTTGCTAGAGTAAAGCCGTCTTTCTTCGGCATCATTACGTCAAGTATGCATAGGTCAAATGAGCCACCCTTATAGGTATCGAAGCCTGCCTCGCCATCGGTAGCAAGTGTGACATCATACTGATTCATCTCAAGATATGACCTCAGGACGTCACCAAAATTCCTATCATCCTCAACAAGTAGAATTTTTTGTTGTGGCATAGCAGTTATAGTTTAGTATTATATTTAGATGCAGCATTTCTAGAAAAGTCACATTTCGTGACATTTTTTTTTGGTATACGACTTAAGACTCCAGTCTGAAAGGGAAAGATACAGAGAATATACTTCCTTTGCCAAGTTCACTAGCCACTGATACCTCGCCTTTATGTGCATCAACTATCGCTTTCACATAACTAAGGCCAAGGCCAAATCCTTTAACATCATGTAAGTTTCCTGTACTTACTCTATAGAATTTCTCAAATATTCTCTTTTGATCTTCTTTGCTGATGCCTATCCCGTTATCCTTCACACCTACCATGACACCGTTTTTAGTATCCTCTGTTTCTATCGTGATCTCAGGTACTTCACCAGAATATTTAATTGCATTATCTATGAGATTATGGAGTACGTTGCTGATGTGATTTTCGTCTCCTTCTATCTGACTGTTCTTACTACTTGCTATGACTTTGATTTGGCCGCCTTTTTCATTGACTCTTAATCTTGAGTTTTCAGCAGCTGTATGTACTAGGTCATTGATATTGAGCTGTATTATTTTGAGTTGGAAGTCTTTCTTATCAAGTCTTGCTATCTGAAGCACCTTCTCGACTTGTGTAAGCATCCTTTTGTTCTCTTGTCTGATGATGTCAGCATAGCGCTCTATCATACTCTCATTGCTCATTACTTTGGGATTAGATATGCTATCCGCGGCTAATGAGATGGTGGCGATAGGTGTCTTAAACTCATGGGTCATGTTATTGATGAAGTCCGTCTTCATCAGTGACACCTTCTTTTGAGTTAGGATGACATTGATCGTATATACGAAGCAGAACAAGATAAGCCCTGTGAGTAGTATAGAACTAATCAATGCCGGAAGTATAGAGCTGATCAGGAAGGATGTCTTCTGAGGAAAAAATACCCTGAGTACGCCCACCGGTTCTTGATCTCTTATAGATTGATCAAAGAGATTAATCTCATGGATGGTTCTTGAGAGGTTATCAGTCACATCTACCTCACTTGCATCCCCGATGATGGACACATGGTATTTGCCATTGGCGATGAGGTATCCTTCTATCTCATTAGAGAAGACTCCAAAGTCGTAATTCAGATCTATACCTTGGTTTTGTAACTCTACCCTAAGATACTTGCTTAGGTCTGCCGCCGAGATGGAATTAAGAGCAAGTTCAGGTTGGATGATGAGTGGGATGTTAGCAACTTGTGTTTCAAGTTGTTTTCTTCTGTAGTCATCTATGTTAGGTGAGAGAATTTTATCTAGACGTTCTTGAGACTGCTTGAATATGGAGGTATTATCGGTTCTGCCCAGAGTCTTACTTAAGTTTTCGAGTTCCTTAGCGTCATCTTCTAGGCTTTGTTTTACTCGATTGAGAGCATAGCGTACCTGATTATCAAAATTCTCACCATTGATATCGATCCCGTTCTTTAACCAATAGAATTGGATGACGGTGATGCCCACTAGGGCAACACTCATAAGAATGATAATAATCTGTATGGTGCGTCGACCCATATCGCGAAGTAAGGTGCTTTTTCACAAGTCCCTAGGCGTTTAACTAGGTATTAACTCATCTTTAGTAATAAAATAATAGTCCCCGTGTTAGATTTGTAAATCTAACGAAATCAAGAAGTATGACAGCCCGATTTTTCATCTCTCTCAGTTTACTGCTGACATGTCTTGTCTTGCAGGCGCAACCAGACCAAAATAAGGGAACGAAGATTATAGAAAAAGTAGTAGATGAAGATGGCAATGTCATCTCAGAGCGAATCTATTATGAATACGATAATTCAGAAGGAGACGCATTTGATCTTCCTGGGACTTTTGATTTAGAAGGATTAGGCTTTGAAGATCTCTTTGAGGATAGCGGCTTCTTTAAGAGTGAAAAAGGAAAACCAGTCATGGGTGTTACCTTATCTTTTGAAGGGGGCACTGGTACTGTCGTAGAGGTATCAAGAGGGTCTGGAGCCGCAGGGGTGGATATCCGTGAGGGCGATAAGATTATATCAGTAGAAGGTGTGGCTGTGTCAAGCATAGTAGATGTCCAAGAGATACTTACCGATATGAAGGTTGGCGATGAAGTCAGTGTGATTGTATTTAGAGATGGAGAGGAGCTTGCCAAGCGTATTAGATTAGGATCATCTAGAACGAATAGTTTCTTCTTTGACATTCCAGAAGAAGGAGGATTTGATATGGAGCTTTTTAGAGGCTTAGATTCCTTATTCCAAGGAGAACTTGATCTACAAGAACCGATGGATTTCTGGGGACAGATATTTGGTGACAACTTTGACTCATTGGATGCGATAAGAGGAAATTCTGATAGAGAGAATATTTCCGAAAGGGCCACCTTAGGAGTTTTTATAGATGAGATAGGAGCTGGCGTGATCGTCACAGAAGTCATACCCGACTCACCGGCCGAGCATGGCGGTCTCAAAGAAAGCGATGTCATTACCAAGATGGATGGACACTTGATCAAAGGATATGCTGACATCATAGATCTGATGGATGATAAGAAAACTGGTGATCCCGTTATCTTAGAGATCGAACGATCTGGAGAGCTGATAACGGTTGAGTTCAAGCTCTAATAAGCCAACATCTACTAATTCTTAAGGCTGAGATTTCTTCTTCTGGCTCGTACTTGCAGTTCGTGCGTTCTGCATACTCATTATGTAAGTCCACTTTCGTAAATGATACTCTTTATCCAAGAAAGTTTCTCAAAGCTGCGTATTGAGATAGAGGCAAAAAAAAGAGCGGCATACCCCCCAGTAGCCGCTCCGTAATCTCCAATACTTAATCCCTTAAGTATTTTCAAAAGTTAAAGAACTACTCACCAGAGTTCATATATCTTGCCAAAGCACTTTGTGAAAAGGGTATTATACGTATAGGTCAACATGTACATACATAGGTAATTTATAATCATGCTAATACATAATCCTATAAGTGATATAAGTTAAAATACGTTGTGTATGCTCGGTCATATCAGGTGTTTTCAAAAGATATCGACACATCGCGTCCTACTAATCCGATAGAGTATTATTTTCACTTTTGGTATGGGTCAGCAAACATATCTCACGTCAGAATCCAAGAATACCTTCGTAAAGGCGCTCTTAAGAGATGTCTCAGCACTTGAGCACATGCTACAGGAGGATATGTTCGAGACGGATGTCATCAGGATCGGTGCAGAACAAGAAGTTGTACTAGTAGATAATGGTACTTACAAACCCTCTCTCCTTGGCCCTAAAATACTCGAGCAAACGACGCACGAAAGTTGGCTAGTCAGTGAGTTAGCCAAGTTCAACTTGGAACTGAATCTCTCACCACAAGTCTTTCGTTCTGACTGTCTGACTGCTATGGAGAAAGAGCTGGTCAATAATCTCGATACACTGAGATCATATCTCTCTCAACACGATATAGACTATATACTCACAGGCATACTGCCTACCCTACATAAGTATCATCTCCATATCGCTAATCTTACTCCGAAGCAGAGGTACAAAGATCTGATGGAGGCCATCAGTGGTCAGTTAAGTAGGACGGACTTTGAATTGCGTCTTGTCGGTATAGATGAGTTATGTGTGAGGCATGACTCGCCTCTACTAGAAGCATGCAACACGAGTTTTCAAGTCCATCTACAAGTGACACCCCAGGAGTTTCAGCGCTACTACAATTTTGCGTTAGCACTCACCGCTCCATGCATCAGTCTATCAGCCAACTCGCCGATCGTGTTTGGACAGCGGCTATGGCATGAGACCAGGATTGCACTTTTTCAGCAAGCTATCGATACACGTCGTACGATGGATCATATGCGACAGATGAGTCCTCGAGTTATTTTGGGAGACGACTGGCTTGATGGAGATGTCACTCAGATCTTTAAGGATGATATAGCAAGATTTAAAATCTTGTTATACGCAGATATGCAAGAGGACAGTATAAAGAGTCTTGATGAAGGTGTTGTCCCCAAACTTAAGAGTCTACAACTACATAACTCTACAGTATACAGATGGAATCGACCTTGCTATGGCATCAGTGATACTGGCAAGCCTCATCTGAGAATCGAAAATCGTGTATTTCCTTCAGGTCCGACTGTCCTAGATGAGATGGCCAACACGGCCTTCTGGTTAGGCGCTATGAAAGGAATGGCTAATAGATATGATGATATCCGAAAGCAAATGTCTTTTGCTGATGTACGAGATAATTTTGCAAAGGCAGCTAGGTTTGGGCTTGACACTAAGTTTTCTTGGGTAGGTGACAGGAAGGTAAATGCTAAAGAACTCCTAGAAGAAGAACTCATACCGATGGCTCGCGAAGGACTTGAGAGTATGAAGGTAGACCAGCAAGATATCACGAGATATCTGGATGTCTGCTTAGAAAGAGTCCAGGCTCAGATGAATGGTGCACGATGGATGCTCAGATCATATACGAAGTTGAAAGAACAAACTGCGTCAGATGATGAGGCGCTTGCCTGTCTGACGGCTGCCATCCATCAGAATCAGAACCAAAAGGATTTTCCGATCAGCAGATGGCCAGAAGCTGATGCTTCTTATCAACGGCACTATGACCTCGAAGCTATAAGAGTTTCTGAGCTGATGGAGATTCAAGTTTTCTCCGCCAATCCCGATGATATGGTAGAGTTAGTCGCCAAGTTGATGTCTTGGAAAGACATCAGTTATATGCCTGTCGAGAATCAAGAAGGACATCTTGTTGGTCTTGTTGGGACTACGATGTTACTCAATGCTTTGTCATCTTATCGAACAAAAAATAGTGATGAGACATTAGTAGTAAAAGACGTGATGATCGGAGATCCTATCACGGTTGCACCGGATGTCTTCATAAAAGAGGCATCTCGGATGATGAGAGACCTTGAAGTAGGCTGTCTTCCAGTTGTTAGGGGAAAAGAATTACTAGGTATTATCACTCGAGATCATATCGCTACTATCACTGAGCGCCTTCTACAGGCCTAGTAGATATCTACTGAGATCATAATATTCCAATAAGTTATATTTGCAGCTTGAAAAAACCTTGGTAGCAAGGAGATTATACACCTAAAATAAATCTGATCAGATGGCATTTGACATAGATATGATTAAGGCTCATTATGAGACTTTGGGCGAGAAGATGCGCCTCATAAAAGAAAAGCTTGGAAGACCTCTCACACTTGCAGAGAAGATTCTTTATTCTCACTTACATCCAGATTCTACTCTACAAGACTTTCAAAGAGGGAAAGACTATGTCTTCTATTCACCAGATCGGGTAGCTATGCAAGACGCTACCGCGCAGATGGCACTTCTTCAATTTATGATGGCTGGGAAAAGCAAGGTAGCGGTACCATCAACAGTACACTGTGATCACCTCATACAAGCCAAGATGGGAGCTGATGTGGATCTTCAGAACGCCATGAATACTAGTAATGAGGTATTTAATTTCCTCGAGTCAGTCTCAGATAAGTATGGCATTGGCTTTTGGAAGCCAGGTGCAGGGATCATACATCAGGTCGTTCTTGAAAATTATGCCTTCCCAGGAGGTATGATGATCGGTACAGATAGTCATACTGTTAACGCTGGTGGACTAGGCATGGTTGCTATCGGTGTAGGAGGAGCAGATGCTGTAGATGTGATGGCGGATATGCCATGGGAACTCAAAAATCCGAAACTCATAGGTGTGAAGCTAACGGGCAAACTCTCAGGATGGTCAGCACCTAAAGACGTCATACTTAGAGTTGCCGATATCCTTACAGTAAAGGGTGGTACAGGAGCCATAGTAGAATACTTTGGTGATGGAGCTATCAATCTGAGTTGCACAGGCAAAGGAACCATATGCAATATGGGAGCAGAGATCGGAGCGACCACGTCGACTTTTGGATATGATGAGTCTATGGACCGATATCTGAGAGCTACAGATAGAGCAGATGTGGCGGATCTTGCTAATCAGGTAAAAGAACATCTAACTGCTGATCCGGAGTGTTACGCTGATCCAGAGAAATACTTTGATCAAGTGATTGAGATAGATCTTTCTGAGTTACAACCTAGGATCAATGGTCCCTTTACTCCAGATCTTTCTACAAAAGCAGGAAGAGATATGACATCTAAGGCCACCGATAACGAATGGCCTCTCGATGTAGAGTGGGGACTTATAGGGTCTTGTACGAACTCATCATATGAGGATCTTTCTAGAGCTGCTTCCATAGCAAAGCAGGCACTTGATAAAGGATTAAAAACTAAGGCAGAATTTGGGATTAACCCAGGAAGTGAGCAAGTACGATTCACAGCCGAGAGAGATGGTATCCTCAATATATTTGAGCAATTAGATGCAACGATATTTACTAATGCATGCGGACCTTGTATCGGTCAGTGGGCGAGATATAATGATCCGATCAATGCCCCAAAAAATAGTATCATTCACTCCTTTAATAGAAACTTCTCTAAGAGAGCGGATGGTAACCCTAACACACATGCCTTTGTAGCATCACCTGAGTTGGTAGCGGCTATCGCTATCTCAGGCAGGCTAGACTTTAATCCTGCAACAGATACTCTAACTAATGAGGCTGGTGAAGAAGTCATGCTCGAAGAGCCAACAGGCTTCGAACTACCACCTAATGGATTTGATGTAAAGGACAATGGTTACAATGCTCCTGCTGAAGATGGAAGCGGTATCAATGTGAAAGTAGATCCATCGAGTGACAGGATTCAGCTATTGACTCCATTCGAGCCAATAACACAGGATAGTATGCAAGACATGAGAATCCTCATCAAAGCAAAAGGTAAGTGTACCACCGATCATATCTCCATGGCGGGACCATGGTTAAAGTATAGAGGGCACTTAGAGAATATCTCTAACAACTGCTATACAGGAGCTGTCAACTACTTCAATGACGACACTAACAAGGTTTTGAATATTGATGCTGGAGAATATATGGCAGTGCCAGACTCAGCAAGAGCTTATCAGTCAGCCGGTGTAGCTACAGTTGTATTTGGAGAAGAAAACCTCGGTGAGGGTTCGTCTAGAGAACATGCAGCCATGGAACCTCGCTTCCTCGGTGTGAATGCTGTTATCGTAAAGTCTTTTGCGCGGATACATGAAACTAACTTGAAGAAGCAAGGTATGCTTGCTCTTACATTCGTTGATAAGTCAGATTACGACAAGGTGAGACAAGACGATAAAGTGTCTATACCTAACTTTGATCAGATGGCCGCAGGTAAGACGTTGACAGTCGTTTTAGACCATGCCGATGGGTCTCAAGATTCATTTGAAGTGGGCCATTCTTACAACCAAGCACAGATCGAATGGGTCCGAGCAGGCTCCGCTCTCAACTTGATAAGTCGAGGCTAAACAAATATTGAATTTTTATATATCAACTTTCTTGATATATTTGTAGAACAAGGCTGTATCCCAACAACGAGGGTACAGCCTTTTTTATTAAAACGAAAATCTAAATCGAATGTGGAAAGAATTTAAAGAATTCATATTTACTGGCAACGTAATAGACTTTGCTATTGCGGTCATCTTAGCGGGAGCTGTAGGACTAGTAGTTACTGGTTTTGTAAGTGACATCGTTATGCCGATTGTAGGTCACTTCTCTGGTGGACTTGACTTCGCTGACATGATGACACCTCTTGGGGATGCTGTTAATGAAGATGGATCTCCTGCGAATGCAGTAAGATGGGGTAAGTGGATTAACTCTATCATTAACTTGATAACTGTAGGTCTTGTACTCTTCTTCTTAGCTAAAGCTAAGATCAAGTTTATGGGTAACGCTCCAGCTCCGGATCCAACTGCAGATCAAACATTACTAGCAGAGATCAGAGATGCAGTAAGAAAGTAATTCTTAAGTTATAATATCTCAAAAGCAGTTAAGGCTCACACGTCATGTGTGGGCCTTTCTTATTTGATCTGATGTGTAACCCTTAGATTAGATGTGTATCTCCTGACCTTCAGAAGGGATAGCTATCTTACTAAACCCTCCTTCGCCTAGATACTCCGAAAAGGCCTGCTGTGTATCATGCTCACCATGTACGAGAAAGAGTTTCTTCACATCTTTCTTGAGATGTTGGATCGATGCTAACATCTCCTTCCTATCTCCATGTGCTGAGAAGGAATCCATGGACTTAATCGAAGCCTTTACTTCTAGTACGTCTCCCATCACCTTTAGCTCCGTTGCTCCAGCCTTAAGGATGCCACCTGCAGTCTGAGGAGAGCAGTACCCTACCATCAAAAAAGTACTCTTTGGATCTTCAAGATTATGATAGAGATGATGACGGATCCTACCAGCATTCATCATACCTGAGGCACTGATGATGACCATCGGGTCCTTAGAAGCATTGAGCATTTTCGATTTTTCTACGCTTCGGACATATTCCAGCTTATTAAATCCAAAAGGATTGTCATCCTGAAGCATGTACTCATGTAGTGCATTGTCGAAGCATTCTGGATGTGAGCCATAGATCTCTGTTGCATTTACGGCAAGTGGACTATCTACATAGATGGGTATCTTAGGAAGCTCACCGCTCATCTCCATCTGGTCAAGCATATATACGATCTCTTGAGTCCTTCCGATACTAAATGCTGGGATGATCATCTTACCTTTCTTCTCTACGCAAGTTTCTTTCATCACCTCTAAAAGCATCGATGTCTGCTGAGGCTTGGACTCGTGTTCTTTATCACCGTACGTGGACTCGCAGATCAAGTAATCACATTCCGGCATGAGCTGAGGATCTCTGAGGATGGGTCGATCAGGCCTTCCTATATCTCCAGTAAATCCTAGCGTGATATTTCTTGACCCATCTTGGATGCGGAGCGATACACTTGCAGACCCGAGTATATGACCTTGGTCCTTGAAGAGGACTTCGACATACTCAGATATGCGATGCCATCTGTTATACGAGTATCCATTAAAGAGCTTCATTGTCTCGGCTACATCTTCCGGCGAGTAGAGAGGTTCTATGAGCTCGGCTTTATATTTTTTCTTACGAGCTTTCTTTTTCTTCTTTTTTTGAAGTTCTCTTTTATTATGAAACTCTGCATCTCTTTCTTGGATCTTGGCACTGTCTAGTAACATGATACCACAGAGACTACGCGTAGCATGTGTCGCATGGATACAACCATTGAATCCTCCTCTAACAAGACCGGGGACACGACCCGTATGATCTATATGGGCATGAGAAAGTATGAGACAGTCTACGGTGGCTGGATCAAAATGCCAACGTCGATTAGATACCAGATCCGTCTTTCTGTTTCCTTGAAAGAGTCCGCAGTCTAGCAGTACCCTGTGTCCGTTTTCTAGAGTTATAAGGTGACTACTTCCTGTTACATTACGAGCAGCGCCACAAAATTGTATGATCATCTAATTAGTTCTTGTTTAGATAGTCCACCAGAGATGTGAACTGTTAAGATCGTGAAGATAATGACATTAGATGATGCAGATGATGTTATCGACTCTTCATCCTCGATTATGCTGCTTGAGGTACATATTCGATGATAGAAGCATTCTTCTTTTGAAGATATAGTTGGCTTACTCTGATAATGTCCTCTATGGTCACCTGATTATAAAGAACTTCCTGTTGATTCATCTGATCAAGCATATTGATATGCTCGAAGTACGCTAGAGAAGCTGCTTTGTTGAGTATGCTGATATCATGCATAGCGATGCTGGATAGCACCTTATTCTTAACTTTTTGTAATTCGCGGATAGATGGTGGTGCCGAGGTGATCTGATCTAGTTCACCCCAGATATGCGATAAACTGTCTTGGATGGATATCTGCTGATGTGGTTTTCCTTCGATCAAGATGAGACCTGGGTCAACGCTTCCTGATATATAGCAATCCACTGACGTAAATATTTTTTTCTCCCTCACAAGACTCTTGTGCAACCGTGATGATTTTCCGTTAGATAGAATGTCAGTGAGTAAATCACAGGCATAGTAGTCTTCATGAGTTCGACCAGGCATATGACACCCTATTAATAACATAGGTGCTGGCACCTTGCCTTCTACTTTTTTGTGTCTCACTTGACCTTGTATATCTTCCTGTGGTATATCATAAGAGTTTATCGGATTTCCTTTGATATTGCCAAACCACTTTTTAACCATAGCAAGGACTTCGTTATGCGGAAGTGGCCCCGAGATAGTTATGATGGCATTAGCCGGATTATAATACCGATCGTAGAATGATCGGATGTCATCTAGAGACGTAGATTCGATATGAGAAATGTCGAGACCGATGGTAGGCCATCTATAGGGATGTCTTTGATAGGCAAGCGCACTCAGATGATGCCAGTTGTCACCATATGGCTTATTAAGACAGACTTCTTTGAACTCCTCTATGACCACCTTTTTTTGGAGATCTAGAGATTGCTGGTTGATCGAAAGTTGTGACATGCGATCTGCTTCTAACCAGAGTGCGGTCTCGATGTTATATGCTGGGACCAACTCATAGTAGTTGGTGTAGTCATTATTAGTAAATGCATTATTCTCACCACCTGCCATCTGAAGAGGGCTGTCAAAGTCGGGAGCATTTGTACTTCCCTCGAACATCAGATGCTCGAACAAATGAGCCACACCTGTCTTACTAGGATCTTCATTTCTTGAGCCAACTCGGTAGAGTACATTGACCGCAGCTAGAGTGGTACTCTTGTCTTGTTCTATGATGACCGTGAGTCCGTTATCAAGTATCTCCTTCTGATATTTAATCATACATCTCTTTCCAAGTATCAAATGTAGAACTAGTTATGTCCATATCAGTTGATAACATGTTCTCTTTTAATATATCCCAGTAATCCTGCTTTCCTATTAAGGTTGATCCCATAGTTCGCATATGATCGGTGTCCTGCTGACAGTCGATCAAAGTACAGCCTAGTTGATCTAGATATCTCGCTAACCAGATCAGACCTACTTTAGAAGCATTAGGTACAAGTGCAAACATCGACTCTCCACAGAAGATCTTTCCAGATACTACGCCATAGAGGCCTCCTGCGATCTTCCCATCACTCCACACTTCTATACTGTGTGCTTTGCCCTCTAAGTGCAAGTGCTGATAAGCGTCTTGTATCTCCTCAGTAATCCATGTGCCTTCTTGACCCGATCTCCTGACATGCTTGCATCCTTCCATCACCTGATTAAAAGCTGTGTCCATCGTAACAGACCAAGGTTTTCGAAGGGTGCTTCTCATACTCTTTGAGATCTTTACTTGACTTGGATATATGACCGCACGTGGATGAGTATACCACCACAGGATGGGTGACTGGTTATACCACGGGAATATGCCCATCTGATATGCCAATGTAAGTCTCTCAGCTGAGAGGGTGCCTCCCACAGCAAGTAGCCCATCTTCGTCTGCTGACAGAGGATGGGGGAAGAGTAACATGTGATTATTTTTTCTCTTGATAAGTCTCGATCACTGCTGATAGACCTCTATCGATAAGAGCGTCTTTGAGTGGTTTGAGTTCTGGATATGGTCCAGTCTTTACCGTTGCCTTCCCTTTGAAGTGTACGATAAGAGAAAGCTGCTCTGACTGTTCGAACGTATGATTACATACTTCAATGAAGCATTTGATCACCCAATCAAAAGTATTGAAGTCATCGTTGAAGACGATTAGCTCTGACTTATCTAATATTTCGATTTCTTCGAGCAGTAATTCTTCTTGACGGTCGTAGTTCATGGACATTCTAAAATGTTAAGGGAGAACAAATCTAAGATTCTAGCGCTTTCTTTATACTATCAAAGTTAGGAATCTGTCCTGCGTCTTCCAAAATTTCTGCGTATTTGATCATTCCTTCTGGACTTATCACAAATGCTGACCTTTTAGAAACACCTTTCATGTCTAGAACAAAGTCCTCATATATAGAACCATATGCTCTAGAAACCTCCTTATTAAAGTCACTTAATAATGGGAAGTTATAATCCTGTGCTGCTTTGAATTGCTCTAATGTAAATAGGCTGTCTACAGAAACCGCAAGTACCTGAGCCTTTAGACTTTCGTACATGCCGATGTCATCTCTGACTCCACAAAGTTCTTTGGTACAAACACCTGTAAATGCTAGAGGGAAAAAAAGAAGTAAGACATGCTGGCCTGAGTAATCTTTCAGACTTTTTTCAGATTTGTCCGTTGCTCTCAATGAGAACTCTGGAGCTTTATCACCTACACTTAATTTGATCATACCCTTTCTTCTAATTACCTCACTGAATAGTATTGGCTTTCAGTGCCGCACAAAAGTAAATTAAAAACCTCATGGCGATCATAGATTTTTCGCCATTTGTAAGTCTTTTTTCATTTCTTCCACAATCGAAAAGAACAAGGCATATATCTATCTCCATATTTCTGTCGTCTGCTGGAGTTTTACAGCGATACTCGGAGCCCTCATAGGTCTTTCCGCCTATGCTTTAGTTTGGTGGAGAGTCTTACTAGCGGGAGTCTTTTTACTATTGGTTCCAAAGCTATATTCGACGGTTATAAGTCTAGAGTTGAGCGTGCTTCGTTCTTATTTTTGGATAGGCTCTTTGATTGCCTTGCACTGGGTCTGCTTTTACGCTTCTATAAAGTTGGGAAATGCTTCTATCGCTCTGATCACCTTGGCAACCACATCATTATTTACTGCCATTCTAGAGCCTTGGTTACTCAGCGAGCGACATAGCCGAAGAGATCTCATCTTGGGTGCTCTGATCATACCTGCTATGTTGTTAGCGGCATCAGATTTTGATGGTGATAAAGTCCTAGCTTTTGTAGTAGGTATAGTTAGCGCACTACTACTTGCATATCTCACTATATGTAATCGAAGATTGATTCATAAAAGCTCTCCTTTAGCCATCACCATGATCGAGATGTCAAGTGCTTGGCTCTTTTTAACTCTGATCAGTCCGCTCTTATATTTTACAGTTGATCTTGGAGCGGTCGTCCCGAGCGATTTGGATTGGCTGTATCTTTTGATATTGACTCTCGCCTGCACGATATTGCCTTATGTGCTCCACTTGAGAGCACTCAAGCAAGTCTCAGCTTTCACGATTAACCTCATCCTTAATCTCGAGCCAGTCTATGGCATCTTACTCGCCATCGTTATACTCAAAGAACAGAAGGACTTAGAGACAAGCTTTTATATCGGCGTGCTCATGATCATCTCCATTGTCATGATATATCCTGTTTTGTCCAAATCAAGTGGGCATCTAGAAGACGTTGATTCGACTCATTAACTCTCTAGTGACTGGTCCTACTTGACCATCAAGGATGGGCGTATCATCTATATGAGTGATAGGCACGACACCCTTCGTCGTACTTGTTATGAAAGCTTCAGTCGCTTGACCCAACTCTTCTACAAGGATGTCAGCTTCCATAACAGCTACAGATGGATCTTGTAAAGTCAGCACCCGCTCACGAGTGATTCCTTTAAGTATACCTTTACCAGCGGTCTTGATCTTTTCACCTTGGACTATGAAAAAATTACACCGCGAGCACTCTGTGATCAAGCCATCATGATGGTAGAGTATATCGATAACACCGTCCTCTTTCATCGTTTTAGCTAGTGAAGCCGAGAAGAGATAATTAGTAGTCTTTACAGTTGGTACATCTCTTCGATACTCCTTGAGTGTAAGCCGCGCTCCACTTTCGTAAATGTTGGCTGGCGGAAGCTCAAAAGATGAACCCAAGACAAGAGTTTTACTTTTCTCTTCCTGCTGATATCCATCGAGAGAATTACCTGCCGATATGATGATCTTGAAGTAGGCATCTCTTACATCGTTCTGTTCAAGTAAGGTCTCGACTATTGTTTTCCAGTCAGAACGACATTCTGAGATTTTAATATTTACGTCAGTGGCGGATTGATATAATCTCTTGAGGTATAAGTCCATCCAAGGATTGTGTCCATCTCTGATTTTCAGGAAGTCAAATATGCTATAACCTCTTTGTACGCCTAGGTCTAAAGGAGAGATGCTGATGTCTTCCAGCTGGAGATAAGATCCATTATAATAACCGATGGGTAGAAACATGAGGATGGAATATAAAAAAAAAGGGTCGGAAAAACCGACCCTATATAATAGACCAACCAACCCAAGTTTAAGTCTTGACTACCATGACTTTAGTACATCGTAGTCTATATTGCTATGGCGAAGAGTTATAGATTCTGGTTGAAAGTTGATATCACCTTTAGACCAGATTCCGGAGCTTTTTTCGAGGATCATATATCCTCCCACCTCTTCCATGTTTAGCTTCGTTACACACTCCATCACCCATCGATCACCTATCTTCTGACCGAAAAACTGAAGATTCTTATCATCCTTTTCTATCAAATTGAAATAACCTCGGACGAGACTACCATAATAGAATAACTTGATTTTCACTCTTTCTGAGCCTGAGCCGATCTGGCGCGTGCCTGCCTTAGTTATAATAGAGTCGAACGTGATATTCTTCTCTACAAACTGCGGACTATCTTCGTCCACTTGGACTAAAAGAGCATTGATTTCTTCGGGAGTTATGCTTGTCAAATCACTGTCTCCGCATCCGGAGCAGCAAAGCCACACAACAACTGACAACATCAGTATCTGTAACTTCATGACCCAAATATATAAATTATTTATATATATAGAAATTTATAATATAAAAAATACACTCTCGGTGTCCGCAAGCTTTTCTCCTGATTAAAAAGATCTTATATATTATTGATTTTTCTTATATTTGATTAGATCAGTTGTCAGCTAACGTAGCAACTGGCTTTTCTTCAGCGTACCTACAGAGTTATTATTATATTAAGATAGGTGTCTGAACTAAGGTTTTGGCGTCTTAATTATGTCTGTACCTTTTAGATATGAAGAAGATATTAAGCATCCTCTTATGCAGCTTAGCCTTTACGCTAGGAGCGCAGTATAATACTGATGTACGCATCTCACCATCTGGCGATAGTCAGGATTGCTACAATGTAGAGCTCGACTACCAAGCAGAAAACTCCTCTAAGCTGGCTTCGCAGAATTATCGAATTTTTTATGATTCTCGACTTTCAACCTTTGATAAAGAAGCCAGTCAACTTCTTTTGCCAGAAGAGGATTACGCTTTTTCAGTTGTACAAACTAATCATGATGTAGATGCAAGCGGGGTAGGGCCACTTCCATTTGAAGGAAATCTCGGATTTATCAATGCCTCTGTACTCCTTAATAGTAATCGTCTTGAAGGACTTACTCTTGCGAAAGAAAAAGGCTGGATGCCGACGATACAACTTTGCTTTGAATTGGCGGAGGATGTAGATCGCCCTCATATAGTACTTGCACGAAAGGATCTTACTATCTCATATGGCCGTGCATTTGTAGAGCTCTCAGTCGTAGATCAGTTCGACTCGGTCCAATCTTTAATCATCGAAAATTACCTTGATTTAGGCAGGTAATTTGGCATCGTTTTTGACATATTATTAATAATCATAATATGTTATCATGAAGAGCTTGTCAACCCTCATCGTATTTTTTCTCTTTATCTCAAGTACGCTCATCGGTCAAAAACCGATAGATATTAAGTTAGATCCTGCGCAGTCTCGAGACGGTGCTAGTTGTTTTGATATCGAGCTCAGGTCTTCAGCTGGTTATGATATCAATCTTGCTGGACAGAACTATCGAATCTTTTTCAATGGTCAGATCGCTGCATTCAGAGAAGACCTCACTGAGCATACTTTAGACGACAGGACTTACGGGAAGCTTGAAGTACTCGAGACAGTTCATGATAATATCGGTTTTGTGTCTTTATCTATAGACTCAAGGATTTTCACAGATCGTATAGCTCATCTAGATAGAGATGGCGCTTGGCTCAAGACAATGAATCTTTGCTTTGACCACGATGACCGTGAGACACTTGATTTGACTTGGGCTGATGCTCGAAAGACATCAAGATTTGCGACAGCGGAGATAGCTTTCTCAGAATGGATAGATGCAGAAAATCAACAAATACTTGATCCGCAGGAAGTAACCGACTTCTCAAGTGCTGACTTCAGAGAAGAAGCAGATCTCTTAGAGCTAACGGTCTACCCTAATCCAGCTTCTGAATACCTACAGGTCGAGCTCAACGGAAATACCGAGATGAGAAGACTGATCATAAAAGACATCATAGGAAGAGAATATGTCAATCAAGACTTTGACGGTAGAGACGTAATCACCCATAAGATTAGCTCTTGGCCAGAAGGCTCTTACACCGCGCTTCTTGCCGACCAAGATGGAAAGTACCTCTCTTCAGAGACCCTAGTAAAGATAAACCCATAGTAAAATAAGGGATATCCACCTCGTGTTGTAAGCTAGCTTGCACTTTAACGCTCCAGAAAAAAGAATTACTTGCAGATAGGGGTAAGACATGATTATCTTGTCTATCTATTAGTAACCCCCGACTACCGATTGAGATCAACGGATAGGCTGAGCTATGCCTGTTCTATTGATAATCACCTCCCTTGGGTGTAAAAAGATTGGTAAAAATGAGTTTTCAAAGATTCGCGACCACACTATTTGTGGTCCTATTTGCATGTTTCTCTGCCTATGCTACAAGCATAGTTGATGTGAGATTAAGTCAACAGAGCTATGACAAAAGTCAAGAAGCTCTCTATGTTAACATAGAAGTCAGAGTTGACAACGCCGAACAATTGATTTTGGCAGGACAGAATTACCGCATCTACTATCCATCAGAGACCCTAAGTCTAAATCAAAAAGGCTCTAAGTCTCAATTATCACCAAAAAAATATAGCAATATCCAGTGGGCAAGCGTCCTCGAGCATGTTTCTGCTCAAGGTAAGGGCCTCATCGACTTCGATGAAGATCTTGGATTTGCTAACTTCTCAGTCGAGCTACTCGATAATCAGAAAGGAGGTGAAAAATTAAATGACGCAGATGGTTGGTTAACGATCGCTACTTTAAAATTTGATGTAATCGACAGCTTCGAAGAAGTAAGCATGTTATGGGGCCGCGAAGGTCTAAGTGCTGACTACGCAACAGCTTTTGTTCAGATAGCAGAGTGGAAAGCTCCTCTTGTAACGAGTGCAGTAGAGATCGATGAGTACATCGACTTTAATCTTGCTCTCGATGCTTTTTCTATAGATGGACTTGCATATGAACTTAGTGTAGGACCTAATCCTACATCTGATTTCATCGAGCTTAGGACTGACCAAGCTCTAGCAGATAACGCACAGGTGATCATCAGGGATATGGGTGGAAAATTACTTCGCACACAGCAGCTTCTTAAGGGAAGTAGCTATTACTCTATAGATATGAGTGATATGCAGTCTGCATCTTACATGCTAGAGATAAATAATACTCAAGGAGAACAGTTGTTATCAAAGCAAGTAGTCGTAGCTAGATAAGAGACTACCTTTTCATAAGATTAAAGCAGGGTCTTCGTCATGTGACGGAGGCCCTTTTTTATGCAATAAACGGACCAAATTTTCATATTACGGATAATTATCATGTATAAAGTGTTAAAATTCTGAATGTAAAGCATGACGAATAAGATTAATATGTTATTTTAGCCCCCAAATGGGACTCGGTATATCCAGTTCCATCTTAATACATGATGATGAAAACGATACAGGCCCTTCTTGCAGCGCTATGCCTATTCTGCACTTATACTTCGGTCGCTCAACAGCAGTTTGACCTTAGATTTGCTTTAGACGAAGTCGACTGCGAAGCACGACAGATATGTTACTTCACACAGATTAGATCTGGAAATGGAGAAGCATGGAACTTAGCTGATCAGAACTACAGGATATTTTATGACGCTTCTATGGCAGCCTATATAGAGGGATCTGCAGAAAGAGTCGTAGACCCAGATAGATATAGCAGTGTATTTCTAGCAGCCAATGTACAGGATGTAGACGCTTCTACCTTTCCCGCTGATCTAGACTTCAGAGCGACACTTAGTTTTCTAAATTATGCTATCGTTCTAGAGAGTCAAACTAATGGTGGGGTTAATTTACCTACCGATGGAAGCTATCTCAATACGTCGAGATTATGTTTTGATGTAACACAAGAACTTATAGAAAATGGATCCGAATGCCTGAGCTTAGTTTGGGCAGAGATGGGTAGAACAGACGCCATCGCCACTGCATTTAATGAAATATCTGAGTGGGTTGGAGATACTAACATAGCAGCAGAAGAGCGAATATTGGACAATCTAGATGCCGAAGATGGAGACGACTCGTGTATATCGACCTTCTGTGGAGGCACAGCTTCAGAAAATACAGATAGTGCATGTTCTGATGGTATAGACAATGATGAGGATGGACTTGTAGATTGTGCAGATCCTAATTGTGCTACGACTGTACCATGTGCGCCACCTGCTAACGAATATGAAGTAGCACTTGAAGTCAATAGTGTAGACTGCTCAACAGGTATGGTTTGCTATGATGTGCAGATAGAAACAGCTAATGACTCATCTTTTATTCTTGCTAATCAGCGTTATCAGCTCTTTTATAGCAGTGCTGTTGGATCATTTGTATCAGGAGAAAGTGTCCTAGGGGATGAATATGGCGATCTAACACTCCAGAATAGCACACCGATAGAAAATGTAAATGCCACTGGTGTAGGATCTCTTCCTTATGAAGGAGATCTTGGATTTATCACTTTTACGATAGGACTTACTGATGTTGATGCGGGGAGTTCTGTTCTTGTAGAACCTGGATTTCCAGTTCGCACTGCTGAACTATGCTTTGTCATGTCAGATGAAGCCATCACAACAGTGGACGCTTGTTTTGAGGCTACTTGGGCTCGAGAAGGTGCTACTGATGATTATAATAACACGATGGTTGAGGTCGACGCTTGGATCGGACCTGGTAATGTGTTACAAGCTACGTCAGTGGGATTTGGTGATCTGAGTGCGGCCTCTGGAGATGCAGCTTGCTTTGATGATACCTGCCCACCATTAAGCTCGGAGAGTGGAGATGATGATTGTTCTGATGGTATGGACAATGACGATGATGGTTTAGTAGATTGTTTTGATGCCGACTGTGCAGAGTTTTCAGATTGTTCGACAACTTGTTTTGCACTAGCTCCTGTCTTGACGATCTCTGGAGATGCAGCTACAGGTATAGAATGTGATTTTGTTACAGGACAAATAGATATATCGGCGACAGGTGAAAACACCACGCCAGATTATAGTACTACCTATATATTAACTACAGCAGATGGAGTTATTAACGCCATCTCTAACTCACCAAGCTTCGATCTATTTACTGAAGGTTTTTATGGTGTATATGCTATCAACTTCAGATCTGCGACAACGATGATATCTGGTTTATCAGTCGGAGGAAGTATAGCAGATGTAACAGGAGATGATTGCTTTGACATAGGTGATCCTATTTTCTTCAATGTATGTATAGATGCTACAAGGTGTAACTTCTGTCTAGGAGAACCTGTGGAGATTACTCCTACTAATGCTCCAGACCCTGCAAGAACTACACAATTCGTTTTAACAGATAGAGATGGGGTCATACTCGACATCTCAGATAACAATGTCTTCACAGACCTCGATGAGGGAATTCATATAGTATTTGTCATAGACTTCGCCTCAGGTGCTAGCGTAACTGGACTTGAAGTAGGCCAGAATATTACAGACATTGCACCCGGTGATATTCGGATAACAGAGTCATTTATCGCTGGTGTATGTGATCAGTTGATGCCAACTATATTTTTCGATCTCAAAGGGTGTGATATACTAGAGACTGCCATATTACAGGTAGGAGAAGACTTCACGACGTATATGTGGAGTACTGGTTCGACAGAATCATTTATAGAAGTATCAGCAACTGATCCAGCGACATATACTGTCACCGTCACTCTAGATGATAATTGTGTCGGTGTAGTATCTCAAGAGATAACAGGAGATGAGCCTACTAGAGTCGGAGACTTCGTATGGGAAGATACTAACGGTAACGGACGACAAGATGCTAATGAATCAGGTGTCAATGGAGTGACTGTGAATCTATTCACAGACTTCAATAACGATGGAGTACCTGACTTCGCGGACTTTCCCTCGTGCGTAACTATGACTATCGATGATCCTACAACCGGTAACCCTGGATACTATGAGTTCTTCGTCTATCAAAGTTCTTATATAGTTGGATTTGAAAGTCCTACTGGATTCGTCCCAACAACACAAAGTCAAGGAGATGCTAACGGCGATAGTGATATCGATGCACAAGGACTAACAAGTACAGTAGCCGTGGTTGAAGGAGAAGAGCGATTAGATATAGATGCTGGATTTAGAACGAGTACCACTCTTTGTGGGGCTGTTTGGTCAGATGAAGACGGTGATGGTAGAAGAGATGAGACAGAAGGAGGAGTTGATAACATCACGGTGAACTTATTCAGTGCAGATGGCGAAAGAGTAGCGACGACTGTATCATTTACAGATCCAGAAACGGATGAAGTAGGTCGATTTTGCTTTGAAAATGTGCCAGTACAAGATTACTATGTAGAGATCATACTTCCTGATGGTATTGTATTAACGGATCCTAATGTTGCTACAGACGAGTCAAGAGATAGCGATGCTGATGGGACATTTGGTCCAGGTACAACAAGCTTAATAACAACACTCCCTGGAGAAATAACTGAGGATGTTGGATTCGGTATCTACGTAGGAGGAGTCACTTGCGGTGTGCTTTGGTTAGAAAGCGAGCAAGGGAATGAGGGAATATTTGATGAAGGTGTAGATAGCCTGATAACTAACTCACAAGTCGAATTATTAGAGGCTAATACTGGAGAGATATCTCAGATTGTCACTACAGATGATGAAGGAAGATATTGTGTGAACAGTATCAGAGCCGGATCGTATCAAGTCCGCTTTAGAGCGAATAGTACAGGAGAAAGTTTTGTATCACCTAATCAAGGTGATGACCCACTTATAGATAGTGATGTAGATATCACCACTGGTGCTACAGGAGTTTTCTTTGTAGGCCCTATGGATTCTTTACTAGGTGTTAACGGCGGTCTGAGACTTGAGTCACTACCCGTTGAGTTGGTCGCCTTCTCAGGATACTGGGATCCTGAGCAGTCAGCTATAGAGTTATCATGGGTAACAGCATCAGAGATTAACAATGACTTCTTTGAGTTAGAAAGAGTAGTTGATCAGGATGGGGACTTTGTTGCTATCGAAGAAATAGAAGGAAATGGAACAACTACGGCTTTACAGCTATATGGTCATACTGATCAGGATGTTGCAGCTAGTGGGACTTACTACTATAGACTGAAGCAAGTAGATTTTGACGGAGGATATGAGTACTCAGATATAATTGAGATAGATGTATTGCTTAATAAAGATGTAGGACTCAAAGCCTATCCTAATCCAGTAGAGAATCAAACCATACTGGACATCATAGTAAGTAGAAGTGATATAGCAGAGATATCTGTAACGGATTTTATTGGAAGGGCCGTGATGAGATCTACACTACACGATGTACAGACAGGTCATAATCCTATCGAGATGGATCTTTCGACATTACCACCAGGACCTTACTTAATAAAGGTACAGATGGGATCATCTATACAACACGAACTAATTCAAAAAGCTAGATAAACAAAAAAGGCTCCTTCATCGAAGGGGCCTTTTTTATGCTTGTGCCCATTCAGGGCTGCTGGAAGTCTAAAGATAGTATTCAGCTCGTGCTTACGCCCATTCAGGGCTTATACAATCACGAATTACGTTATACTTCTAATGCTTGTGCCCTTTCCGGTTTAGGCGAAGGAATTGAACTACATACGTCCGATCATAGTCTTTTGCAGTCATGATAACCCTTGAAAGGGCGTAAGCAACAGAAACAATGAGACCAAATCTCATGTAAGGTTAAGCCCTGAAGGGGCGAAAGGAACAAAATTAATGTTCCTTTCTTCAGATGTTATGTTACAGCCGAGAAGACTCGCGAGCCAACAGGCTACCTCTCTTACAAACTAACAATGCTCGTCAAAAGCACCAGTTAGGTTCTCAGCTATCATCTGTGCTGTACGACCCTCGATGTGATGTCTTTCTAGCATATGTACTAACCTACCATCTTTAAATAGCGCGATGGCTGGAGATGACGGAGGATAGGGTAGAAGAAACTCTCTTGCTTTCTCGGTAGCCTCTCTATCAACACCTGCAAAGACGGTAAAACTATTATTGGGCTTCTTACTATGTTGCAGTGCGATTTTGGCACCGGGCCTTGCATTTGCGGCAGCGCAACCACATACACTGTTAACTACGAGTAGTGAAGTACCTTCACTTTGCTCGATAGCATTAATTACTTCTTCTTCTGATTTCAGTCCTGTGAATCCAAAGTCTGTAAGATCTTTGGACATCGGAATTGTTAACTCTACTGGATACATAATTTTTCTATATTGACTATAAGCTAATACTTTCTCTTGAGCGTTTCTACCTCAAGGTCTTAAGCTCGACAAATTTATATCAAAAAAGAAAGCACTTGATGTCAAGATATGTTCATAACATCACGTCTTGTTTTTACACATTTGTATTTCTTTAGAAATTGATCGCCATATATGCACTACTATTTGCTTACTATCATCTTGTTTTTATCCTTTTTGTCGCTGAGCGCTCAGACTCATGAAGAGTCAGAACAAGTGATACAGACCTTCAGGGACTCAAGGATCATTAATTCTCACTCGGTAGAGACGCTTCCTGCAAGAAAGCTTGATTTTCGGATCGCACATAGATTTGGGGACCTTGCTGGAGTAAACGGCGGATGGCCGACCTTTTATGGTTTAGAGAATGCTGCGGACGTTTCTATTGGATTCGAATACGGTATAACCGATAGACTGATGGTAGGGATCAGTAGAACAAAAGGAACGGGCCCATTAAGACAGAATATCAACACACTCGCAAAAGCGAGGATCGTAACTCAAGGAAGTAGAGGAAGTATCCCGGTAAGCATGTCTGTCATCGGAATGGTTTCTACATCTACGATGCAAAGAAGCGAAATAGAAGGTGTATTGAACTTCTTCGAAAAAGGCACTCATCGTTTAACAAGTCACCTTGGGTTGCACATAGCCAGAAAGTTCAGCCCAAGATTTTCTGCACAGTTTAATGCACAGTGGACATATCGCAATGTCGTCTTACAGGGTGATGATAATGGTCTGGTAAGCCTAGGCGGGGCATTTCGTGCTCAAGTTACTAAGTCGATGGCTTTGGTTGGGGATTTCACCTTTCCAGTACTGTCAGATCTACGTACTACCGAAAATGACTTTTACCCCGCCATTGGTATAGGTTTCGAATTCGATACAAGCGGAGGGCATGTTTTCCAACTTAACTTGACCAATTCTGAAGGTCTTGTGGAGACGGATTATATACCATATACTCGAAGCAATTGGGCAGATGGGGAGTTCAGACTTGGATTCACGATCTCTAGACTTTTTAACTTGTAGAAGATGAAGCTAGTTATAGGGATAGGCATGTTGATATCGATGATGGCGTTTGTTATCATTCTACCTGAAGACAACTTCGATCAGGATAAGTCTGTGGCAGCTTTAGAAGAATCCTTTGGTAAGGATTATTCTACCAAAAAACCTAAGACTCATCTCAAAGGCGTAAGTGCAGCCGTAGGGGAGGACATAGTCAAGCATGGCATCTCCAAAAGACCAGGAGAAAAAAAGTCGAGAAGGCAGAGTAAGCACTTTGTATGTACTTCTTGTCATAATGTCGAAAGAGAAGATCCTAATCTAGCTTTTCCTACACCAGAGGCTAGACTGAATTATACCATAGAACAAGGACTTCCCTTTTTACAAGGAACTACTCTCTATGGCGCAGTCAATCGAGACTCCTATTATAACGGAGATTATGAAAAGAAATATGGCGATCTCATCAAGCCGGCTCGCCATGATATCCGAGGAGCTATCCAACTCTGCGCCGTTGAGTGTGCCCAAGGCCGAAAGTTGAAGGAGTGGGAGGTAGAGTCTGTCCTTGCCTATCTGTGGACCATCGACCTGAAAGTCAAAGATGTCAATCTCACTGACATGGACAAAGACTTCTTAGAGTACGCATCTAAGAGTACGGATAATTATGAGAAAGGGTTACTGCTTCTTGATGGGAAGTACACTAAGAAGTCTGAAGCGACTTTTTTAGCACCTCCTTCAGATAGAAAGGTAGGAGTAGGTTTGACAGGTAATCCTAATAACGGAAAGCGCATTTACGAAAGTAGTTGTCTTCATTGTCACTATCAGAAGAGGTATAGCTTTCTGCACTTAGATCAAGAAAAGTTGTCACTAGCGCATCTCGACAAAAAGGCTGATACGTACAGCAGACACTCTATATATCAGGTCTCTAGGTATGGTACTTTTTCGAAATATGGCAAGAAGTCATATATGCCTCGATACCCGGAAGAAAGGATGAGCGAGCAGCAGTTAGCTGACCTTAGAGCTTATCTCAGGGATAGTGCGGACTAAGATTCTTCTTGATACCAAGAAGCATATTTGAGATATGCATCTGCGGTTCGAGATATGTGCCACTGAGTTTGTTCGGCATCAATGGCTTTGATCTTTTTCGCCGGTACACCTGCATATATATGACCTGATTCTAAGACTTTATTTTCTAGTACAACTGCCCCTGCTGCGACGATGACGTTAGATTCAACGATGGCATTGTCCATGATCACTGCCTTCATACCGACAAGTACATCATCATGAATCGTACATCCATGTATGATCGCTCCATGAGCGATCGAGACTCGTGACCCGATGACCGTCTGCGACTTTTTGTAAGTACCGTGGATGATAGCGCCATCTTGAATATTACTCCTAGCACCTACTTTGATACTACATACATCTCCACGGATCACACTAGAAAACCAGACTGTGCAATCTTCTTCTAGTGTTACCTCACCGATGATGGTAGCTGTAGGAGCGATCCAACATGAAGGATGGATAACAGGAGCCTTATCTCCTAGAGTTATAATGTGAGGCACCTGTATCAATTAGATAATGGATCCACTTCATAACCGGCATCACGGAGTAACTGTATAACTCCATACTTGCCACCTAAGTGACCAGCTCCCACTGCAAAAAATGTGCGTTGGTTCTCCATCTCCTCTTTCATGAGAGGGATCCAATTCTTATTTCTTTGATTGAGAAGGACGTCTTCAAATTCTCCTATAGACTCATCCTGCTTCATCATGTCATACAGACCATATATATCTTGCTGCTTATAAAGCTTTACCAAATCTGCAAGACTATCCTCTTCAGAATCAGTAGACTTGATGGCTTCTACCAACATATCGGCCTGATCCTGATAAGGGATGGCATCAAATACACTGATCTGATAATCGATAGTTTCAAGACCACCTGTGCCCTTGTCCCCATCTTTGGCCATTTCTGCAAATTCTAATTCATAAGACTTAAGACCTCCATCCTGGAGACCTGACGGATCGAATTCGTCTGATGCAAATACCGTAAGAAACATAGGCTTAATTCGCTCTAGGAAAAAGAGAGGTAGTCCTTTTTCTTGGAAGTGAGATTTAACGACTCCATAGTCCTCTTCGGTCATCAGGTCACTGAGTGTCGTATCTCCTTTCATATAGGCTTTTTCTAATACGCCCATTAACTTTGCAGGATTAGTCATCTCTTCCATGTCCAACTCGAAGACAAGCTTACTAGACTCATCGATCGCTGATAGGGTGCCATCAGGTAGGAAAAAATCTTCTCCCTTAATCATGTGTATCGTACCAAATAAGTAGGAAGGGGCAGTCAGTCCATTGCCATCGATCTTCCAGAGTAAGCTCTTGGGCTGCTCGGTTTTCACCATCGCTGGTGCTTCGGCGACTGTCTCTTGTACAGCGGCTTGATTCGTGTTACATGCTAGTGTAACAGTTATGATGCTGCAGATGAGAAGTATTATCTTAAAATTCATGATGTGTCTTTATGTAATCCAAAGGTAGCTGATATGCAGTTACTCTTCTTTAACTCTTCTGTCGATTAGCTTCGTATAGCATGATACCAGCAGCTACAGATACATTGAGAGAATCCGTCTGTCCCAACTGCTTAATATATCCGACATGATCACAAGCACTCAAGACTGTGTGGTGAAGCCCTCCTCCTTCTGACCCTAAGCAGATACAGACTGGCGCTGTCAAGTCTATAGTGTCGACATTGGTGCCACTTTCAAGTGACGTCGCTATCACTTTGATACCATGTGACTGTAGAGTGGTGATCGTATCAATTGTATTTTTTTCACGGCAGACGAGCAGTCTTGACAAAGCGCCTGCCGATGTCTTCATGCTTTCAGATGTGATCATCCCAGATTGCTTGCCTGATACAATCAGGGCTTGTGCTCCAAGGACTTCTGCACTTCTAGCTATGGCTCCGATGTTGCGCACATCCTGTACATTATCTAAAAGTATAAAGCAGGGCTCCTTTCCTTGCTCATAGATATGCGGTACGATCATATCTATGGACTGGTATGAGACGATAGATCCGATGGCTACGGCACCTTGGTGATTCGCTCTCCTACAGAGTCGATCTAACTTGGCTTGCGGTACTTTCTTGAGAGATATCCCGCGTTCCTTACATAGTTTTCTGACTTCTATCTCGAATTCTCCAGTGAGTGTATCGCGGACAAATATCTTTTCGAAGGGCTTTCCCTCCTTGATGGCGTCTAGGATGGGGTTTCTCCCATATATGACCATACTATCTTGTGGGCGATGATTTGACATCATTTACTTGCTAATTCGCGCACCTTTTGCAATCTATTAAGATCTTTCTTGTTTATTGAGAGGCGCTAGTGAGTATACTCTATGCGCACAAGATAGACCATCCTATGATTGCTTGGCAAAAGATGAGTGGTATAAGCATATTGTTTTTCTTGACGACATGGCTACATGCGCAAGAAAAACTACAAAGTGCGCATCTTGACTACATCTTCGAGCAAGGTGCAGATATCACCTCTTTTCAATATGGCATATCAGACAACTATACAGACTTAAGTACTGGAGTTACGTACACTTATGTACAACAACTCAGAGATGGCATACCGATCTTTAAGGCCATTGGTGTCATCGCCGAAAAAGATAATACTAGGATCGTCAAAACCAGTCGTCTGATTGCTGACGATAGAATACTCGAGAAAAAGCATGTTGGCTTTTCCATATCCAATTCTCTTCAACACGTTTATCAAGATCTTGGATTCAAGATAAAGAAGTCCAGTGCAGCTGAGGTTAAAAAAGATGCTGATCGGTCCATAACGAATCATCCAGAAGCGACAGGTGACATCATCATCGAAGAAGTCTGGGCCCCCGATGTACATGGGATGTATGTGAGATCTCATCTCATAGAGATTAAACCTAAGGACGCTCATGATCATTGGTTGATGGTGGTAAGTCAGTCTGGGGAGATTACTAATAAGATTAATCAAACACTCTACTGTCAGTGGGATGCTGATAGATCATTAGTTGGCTCACGCGATAGTCATGATCATCAATCGCATCAAGAACAGACATATGTCGAAGACCAGCCAACAAATGCCGATACACCTCAAGATGGTTCTTTATATAGAGTTTTTGCCCCGCCCCTTGAGTCACCGGCTCAAGGAGGTAGAACCGTTGTAACCGAGCCAGCGGATGAGATAGCATCACCATTTGGATGGCATGATACTGATGGGAGAGTAGGCCCAGAGCATCTAACCCTTCGTGGTAATAATACGAGCTCTTATCAGGATACGATGAATACAGACGAGCCGGACCCACTTGGACCTAGTGGTGGGTCTAATCTGTTATTTGACTTCTCACTTGATTTGTCAGCTGATCCTGAAGAGAACTTAGGTGCAGATCTAACAAATCTATTCTACTGGAATAACTACGTACATGACTGGTCATATCGGTTTGGATTTACGGAAGTGGCGGGCAACTTTCAGGAGAATAACTATGGCAAGGGTGGTCGTGAAACTGATGCGGTGCTGTCTGAGAGCTTAGACGGATCTAGTGTCAACAATGCTAGCTTCTCTACTCCTCGTGACGGGGTTCCGGGCCGGATGCAGATGTTTAAGTGGAAGACGGGTACTGATCTGAGTGTCTTTCTACCGGAGGCGATAGCAGGTGTCTATAGGACAGGTGCTGCTGGATTCGGACCGCTTGTAAAGGAAGAAGTTGTTGGAGATGTTGTCTATATATTAGATAACCGAGGTGCCGTGCGAGATGGCTGCGATGAAATCTTAAATCTGGATGAACTTGATGGTAACATAGCTCTTGTAGATCGCGGGTTGTGCAACTTTAGCTTCAAGGTATATCAAGCACAGGAGGCCGGCGCTGTCGCATGTATCATTTGCAATAATCTTCAGAATGCTCAACTAGTCACGATGGCTGCAGGGTTAAATGCCGAAGACGTAACGATACCATCACTTTTCTTATCACGTGAGGACTGTGAGCTAATCAAAGCCAATCTTGAGACTGGCGTACAAGTAGAATTTGGCAAGACCAAAGAGCTATCTTCTTCACTCGATAACGGTATAGTCGTGCATGAATATGCTCATGGCATATCGATGCGTCTCGTAGGTGGGCCATCTACGACAGGATGCCTAGAGAGTGATGAGCAGATGGGCGAAGGATGGAGTGACTTTTTTGGATTGGTCCTTACGCAGATGGAGTCTGATGAGCCAGAATTGCCAAGGGGCGTAGCCACTTTTCTTCGTGGCGAACCAAGGACTGCCACTGGTATAAGAAGATATCCGTACAGTACTGATATGGATGTTAATCCACAAGTCCATAGTCATATCAGGTATACAACACGACCTCACGATGTAGGCGAGATATGGGCGACAGTACTCTGGGATATGTACTGGAAGTTCATAGAAGTAAATGGCTATGACCCGTCATGGGTAGATCCAACTTCTGGCAATGCCATCGCTATACAGCTTGTGATGGATGGCATGAAGCTTCAAGTATGCGATCCTACTTTGACAGAGGCGAGAGATGCCATATTGGAAGCCGATGAACTCAACTTTTTGGGTGAGAATAAGTGTATGATCTGGGAGGTATTTGCCCGCCGAGGACTTGGTGCCGATGCATTTAGTGGCGATCGGATCATCAGGTATGATAATGTCGATGGCTTTGAAGTACCTCTCTCATGTAGTGGCGAAGTGGCTGTCGAGAAAACGATGACTGAGCTTTTCGAAGTAGGTGATGTGATCGAGGTTGCTCTATTAGCAAGTAATTATGATACCGCTTTCGCAAATGTTTCATTAGTTGACAAGATCCCAGAAGGTACTACCGTCATTAATATCATGTCAGATGTACAATGGAGCGTCCGAGGGGATGAGATCATATTTAGTATCAATGATTTTCCTGTTGGAACAGAACTATCTGTGTCATATCAACTAGCTACTACCAATCTTAGTCCCGCTACCTCAGAGTATTATGATGATCTACAAGGAGAAGACCCATTCATCACCTTCTCCAATGAGGAGAGACTTCCCGGCTGGGAACTAGTCTCATTAGAAGATAGTACCACTCAGATAAGTCTCATCGTAGGTAAAGATTTGATTGGAGGTAATTCATTTGCTGAGATAGAGGAGCCGATTAGAGTGACTAGTGAAGCCAATATTTTTCTCTTTGATCATACATACAATGCTGACTTGGGGATAGACGGAGGAGTGGTAGAGATATCAAGAGATGGAGGAAGTAATTGGGTTCAGTTGACGGCTGAAGAATTTTTAATCAACCCGCCTACAGATGTCATCTCTGACTGTTTTACTAACTGTCCGATACCGGATTACTTCTACAGAAACGAAAGAGAAGCATTTACGGGAGTGGAAGGAAGACAGACATCAGTGATCGACTTATCCACTTATATCGGAGAAGATATCAGACTTAGATTCAACTATATATCAGGTCGCTTTATAGACACGCTAGGAGTGTTTGCATGGCAGATACATGAGTTTGAACATTTCGAAAGAAAAGAAATAATCGGACAAGCTTCGCTCATATCAGGTGATCAGATGATCGCTGCTGACATAGGGTCATCACTGATCAAATCTGATAGAACCATAGATAACATCGAAGAGACTTTTACAGACCAAAGTGGCTTGGTTGAGATAACGCCTAACCCCGCTTCAGATAGAATTCGTCTATCTCTAAATCTCGATCAGAGGTTGGAAGGAAGTCTCCAGATATATAGCAGTGATGGGCGGCAGGTATTAGCTCGTCGCGTGGATATGCCTGCAGGCCTTCATACAACTGACATAGATGTATCGACATTACCTCCGGGTCTGTATGTAGTTGAAGTACTTGATCGAAGAGTCCGATATTCTGATACATTTGTCCTCATAGAAGAGTGATCGATGATCCTAGAAGATACGATATCACAGACCATACTCCGCCCAACGCAAGTAACAGTAGATCTCGATGTGATTACGGCTAATCATCAAGCCATAAAGGCTCGCGCTGGTGATACAAAGGTCATGTACATCCTCAAGGCCAATGCATACGGACACGGCTTGGTCAAGATCGCTCAGCACCTTGAGATACAAGGAGTAGATTACTTAGGAGTTGCCTATCTCGAAGAAGGCATCATGCTTAGAGAAGCAGGAGTCACGACTCCCATCTTAGTACTTGGAGGTATCATCGGAGATCAGATTCCGGCATTTATAGAGCACAGACTTACGATCACGGCTTCTTCTATATCTAAGCTTGCGCAGATCGAAGCTGCGGCAAAGTCCATGGGGAAAAAGGCCATAGCACATCTCAAGGTGGACACAGGCATGGAGCGCATCGGCATACACTATTACAGTGCCATGAGTATGCTAGAAGCAGCGGATGGCTGTATCCATACTCAGATAGAAGGTATCTATACCCATCTAGCTAACGCTGATGAGGTAGATCAGTCTTATACTCGTCTTCAGATCGATAGATTTAGTGAAGTCTTGCTGCATTATAAAGATCGAAGCGAAAGACCGATGATACATATCGCCAATAGTGGGGGATTTCTACAAGTAGAGGATAGCATAACAGATATGGTGAGGGTAGGACTACTACTTTATGGAATATATCCTTCTGAGCATCTTACATCATTGATCAAGGTACATCCTGCACTTTCTTGGACGACAAGAGTTGTGTACTTCAAAGTGGTGAAGCCAGGACATCCAGTGAGTTACGGAAGTACTTGGCAAAGTGACAAAGAAACAAGAGTAGTCACCTTACCAGTAGGATATGGCGATGGCTACTTCAGAGCGATGAGCAATAAGGCGAAGGTCCTCATCAGAGGAGAGGCATATGACCAGGTAGGACACATCTGCATGGATCAGACTATGATCAACATAGGAGATGGCACTGCTTATAATGGTGATGAGGTTGTACTTCTTGGACAACAAGGACATCAGTCGATCACAGTGGAAGAATTAGCTACTTGGGCAGGGACCATACCTTATGAAATACTGACGAATATCAACACGAGAGTGCCGCGTATATATTATAACAAAGCAGATACTCTATCTTAGAGGCACTGTGTCTTTTTGGTTGAACAGGTATAAAGGAATATGAGAGCACTAGTCATAGGCGGTGGGGGGAGTAAAGGAGCTTTTGGAGGAGGTGTCGCTGAGTATCTTTTAGAAGTAAAAAAGAGAGAGTATGACATCTTCGCCGGCTGCAGCACAGGAAGTCTGCTTATACCTCATATGGCTATCGGTAATATCGATAACATAAGAAAAATCTATACTAGTGTCCGACAAAAGGACATCTATAATGTGAGTCCTTTTGTGATCAAAAAAGGCGAAAGCGGTGTCTTCACCAAGATCAATCATCGCAATATCATCCAGATGTTTTTGAAGGGTAAGAAGACCTTCGGCGAGCATAAAAACCTTCTGAAGACCATCAGGAAATCTTTTAGTCGTGAGGACTTCGAAAGACTCAGACAAAGCCAGAAGAAAGTACTCGTATCAGTTTCTAACCTATCTCTCAATATTGTAGAGTATAAATATGCTCTAGATTATAATTATGAAGACTTCACTGAGTGGATGTGGACATCTACTAGTTTCGTGCCCTTCATGGGCATCGTGAAAAAAGATGGATACGAATATGCAGATGGAGGATTTGGCAGCTTGATGCCTATCGAAGAAGCTATCAATGCTGGAGCTACCGAAGTAGATGTGATCGTGCTCAATCCACGATATAGCATGCCTAATAAATCAACTACTAATAATGCTTTCGACGTCCTGCTCAATGCCATGGATTTTATGCACAAGAGGATATCTCGAAATGACCTTTACATCGGACACCTTCAAAGTGTCTACGATAACTCTGTCCACGTAAATTTCATTTTCACCCCTAGGGTTCTCACTGAGCATTCATTTTTATTTATACCAGAGCAGATGAAAGCTTGGTGGCAAGAAGGCTTAGAATATGCAGCAGAACTTGATAAAAAAGGTGAGTTGGGTTAAGTCTTGTCCTTTACACTTTTAGAGTTTATGGCATAAACTTGGTTCTATTTGGTCTAATATACTTCTGCATATGTTAGACTCCACACAAACTTCTGTTGAATCGAAAAAGTCGATCCTCGCTCTTCTCTTCAAATTGATGGGTGTAGACAATGATGAGGATCCTAAGGAATTAATGTACATCATGCACATCAGTGACCGATTAGGTCTCACAGATGATGATCTAAAAGAGGTGAGTTTTAAGATGGATGAGTATGAACTCATACCTCCTTCAGAAGAAGCAGATAGAATTAAAGTACTCTACTACTTACTCTTTTTGATGAAGGCTGATGGTGTAGCAAAGCCTGAGGAAGAGCAGTTCATAGCGCGCTTTGGGATGAAGCTTGGCTTTAGACCTGATATGATCCACGATCTGATCCAAGTATTGAAGCAGCACTTGACTAGCGCTGTGCCTGCTGATGAGCTATTTGGTAAAATAAAGACTTACCTTAACTAGTCTTAATACCAACTTCGTCACCTTACCACAGTTCTTTACTCCCATGTTAGATTCTACAGAGACATCAGATCAATCCAAAAGGGCTATAGTCGCTCTGCTGTTCAAGTTGATGGACTCTGATAAGGAAGAGAATCTCAAAGAACTCGGATATATCATGCACGTGGGCGATCAATTAGGTCTCAATGATGAAGATCTTCAGGAGATCAAAATCAATAAAAATCAATATCATCTCAAGCCACCTATCGAAGAAAAAGATCGCGTCGTCATCTTGTATTATCTCTTGTTCTTCATGAAAGCCGATGGTGAGATCAAATCAGAAGAAGAAGAGATGGTACTTCACTTTGGGATGAAGCTTGGCTTTAGACCTGATATGATCAAGGACCTCATCTCAGTGCTTAAAAATCACGTCGATAAAGCCGTTCCACCTGATGAGCTTCTTGGAAAGATCAAGGCGTACCTTAATTAGTCCTAACCTCTGCTCCTAACCCGTCTTCCATCCGCCTTTTCAGTCTGATACTTTGTCTTGCCAGCACGCTTGATATCCACCATAAGAGCAGCATAGGCACTCTCGGAACTAGTCCTCCAAGTCTCTCCTCCATATGAAATTTCACCACTACGTCTATTCCATTCTTTAGCTAAGAGTACAAATCTTCCACTGGCTTTAGCATTAGGGCCAAACATTAGAAATTCGTCATTACCAGTAGCAAAAGAGATGGCAAATCGGTCTTCTTTTGGAGACATCACAAAGACACCAGGAGTACCACTCTTGATGATGACTTCTTCGACTTTTCTATCGCTTTCTACTACGATCTTTCCATCGCGTATACGAGTGCCATCATCATTATCGCCTCGATAAAGAACGATGTCTTGTGACACATAGAACTGGATGGATTTTAGTTCTTGATCTGACCATCGATATTCGTCGTAAAGATCTTCTGTAAAGTATTTGAGATTCTTTCCACATGAAGAGAAAGTGATGAGGGCGAGTAAAGCAACTGTGAGAACTTTCATAATCGATGATCATTGGTGATGATCCAATGATACATCATACCACAACGTAATGCTGCTTTCTTAAAATCACATTAACTATTTTGTACTCATATTAATTAAGATTAACGCTCTTTTAAGCTATGTATAAGACCATTAAGACTTTGATTTTGCTGGGGTTGACCTTATCAATTACTACTGGTCATGCTCAAAACATCGCACAACGGTTAGGATATGCACCAGATGCAAAGCTTCTAATCATGCATGCAGATGACCTTGGTGTTACTCACTCTGTTAACTCTGCTTCTTTCGAAGCTTTTGAAAAAGGTGGCATCTCTAGTAGCAGTATCATGGTACCATGCCCATGGTTTTCTGAGGTAGCTGAGTATGCGAGCCAGCATCCAGAGTACTGTTGGGGGCTGCACTTGACACTTACCTCCGAATGGAAGTACTACAAGTGGGATGGCGTGGCATCATCTGATCAAATATCCTCCCTTCTTAATGAAGATGGCGTCATGTATGACAAGGTCATCGATGTAGCAACTAACGCCTCTCTCGATGAAGTTGAAACAGAGATAAGAGCACAGATAGACAAGGCCTTAGCATCGGGCATCCCCGTATCACATCTCGATAGTCATATGGGGACTTTATTTGCGACTCCCGAGTTATTTGCGATCTATGTGAAGCTTGGAAAAGAGTACGATCTACCGATCATGGTTCCTGGCCCAAGGATACCACCTTCATGGGGTCTTGAGTCTATGGCTGGTGAGGTGCACTATCCTCTTGATAAGTTGATCATGATGGGCCAGATGGTACCAGACTGGAGAAGTATGTATGATAGCATGCTCGACCAGATCGTACCAGGCTTGAATGAGATCATCGTCCATCTTGGATATGATGACGCTGAGATGCAAGGCGTGATGATAGACCATCCAGACTTTGGAGCAGAATGGCGGCAGAAAGATTTAGATTACGTACTTAGTGATCACTACCAAGATCAACTTAAAAAGCATGATATACATATCGTGTCATGGAGAGAAGTCAGAGAAGTATTGATGGAAGCAAAAAGAGATTAATATGAAGATTACCTCTTGGAATGTCAACGGAGTAAGAGCAGCAGTAAAGAAGGACTTCGTAAAGAAATTCAAAAAAACAAAAGCAGATATCTACTGCTTACAGGAAACCAAAGCTCAGGACGATCAGACTCTTGAAGCCTTAGCAGACATCAAAGGGTATCATATCAATGCGCATCAAGCTGTAAAAAAGGGATACTCTGGAGTCACCATTCTGTCTAAAGAAGAACCTCTTAAAGTAAGTAGAGGCATCGGCAAGGAAGAACATGATCAGGAAGGACGAGTGATCTGCTGTGAGTACGAAGACTTCCAGATGGTCAATGTCTATGTGCCCAACTCTGGAAGTGGTTTAAAGAGACTGGATTACCGAGCTGAGTGGGATAAGGCATTCGCTTACTATCTGAAGAAGCTTAGGAAAAAGAAGCCAGTGATCGTAACAGGGGATTTTAATGTGGCACATAGGCCGTTAGATTTGGCTCGACCGAAACCTAACTATAACAAAACCTCAGGCTACACGCAAGTGGAGATAGACGGTATGGATGGCTTGTTGAAGGCGGGCTTCATCGATGCTTATAGGGCACTTTATCCAGAGAAGGTGGAGTATACTTTCTGGAGTGTACGCTTTGGCGCTAGAGCTAAAAACGTAGGCTGGCGGATAGATTACTTCCTTGTAGATAAGAAGCTTGTCGATAGCATCAAGGACGTCAAAATCGACACCGATATAATGGGGTCAGACCATTGTCCCTTGCATCTCATGATGAAGTAGATGATGAGGCTCTATTGTCTCTTCGCTATCTGGGGATGTATATGTCTCTCATTACACGGTCAGTCTGATCCATACTATGACATGTCTATCAAGATTGATTCGCTGATCAAGATAGGACTGGATTCTCAAGCCTATCCCGGAGCCCAAGTATTAGTAAGACATCGTGACTCTGTCATCTACCACAACTCCTGGGGACACCACACGTATGACGAACAAAGAGACGTCCAGATCGATGACATCTATGATCTCGCATCCATCACTAAGGTGAGTACGGGATTACCTATCCTCATGAAACTATACGGTGAGGGCAAGCTTAATCTTGATGCTCCGATAACAGAACTTGTTCCTGGTATTAATCGGAGTGATAAGAAGTATATTACGCTGAGAGCTGCGCTTGCACATCAGTCGAGACTCATACCTTATATCGTCTATTGGTTGGATACTGTCGATGATGAAGGGAAGCTTAAGAAGAAGTACTATCGAACTACTCCGAGTAAGAGGTTTTCGATTAAGATTACTGATAAGATCTATCTCAAAAAGAACTTCTACAAAAAAATCAAAAAGGCCATCAAGAAGTCTGAGATGAGAGATGTCAAGCAGTATGAATATTCAGGACTAGTCTTTCTTTTGATGCCTGAGATCATCAGGCGCTTAACCGATGAAGACATAGAGACGTATCTCTATCGAGAGATATATCAACCCATCGGAGCTGATGAGCTATACTACCATCCGCTCTCAAGAGTCAGTAAAGATCGCATACTACCTACTGAGTACGATAGCAGCTGGAGAAGACAACTTGTACATGGCGCGGTACATGACGAAGCCGCTGCCATGTTAGATGGAGTCTCATGCAATGCAGGACTCTTTGGTTCTGCAGAAAGCTTATCTAAACTCTTTCAGCTCTACCTCAATCTTGGACAGTGGGAAGGCCAACAAATCATACCACAACATGCAGTCGAGACTTTCACACAACAGGCATATCCTGGTAATCGAAGAGCACTTGGTTTTGACCGGCCTAGAGAATCATACGACCCCGATCTTTCCTCATCTGCTGAGAGCGCAAGCCAAAGTAGTTTTGGGCATACGGGATTTACAGGGACGCTTGTATGGGCTGACCCAGAGTATGATCTAGTATATGTGTTTCTTTCTAATCGGGTATATCCAAGCAGAGACCATAGACAGCTCTATCAACTTTCTATTCGTCCTAAGATCCAGCAAGTGATCTATGACTATATCGCTACGATTACAGCTGAGTAACTTCTACAGCTCCTGTAGTACTATCTAGTAGCGGGAAAGTTCTTGGTAGTACTTCTAACGAATGTATCTGTCTGGTCTCCATGAAATCAAAGAAGGAGCCTTGGATAGATAGAGCATCGAGGATGTCGAAGTTGATCCTCAGATTTTCTTGATCCTCTGATATGTTGATGGGCACATTCACTCTGATAGATCTAAAGGCATCATTAGACCCCATATGAAGGGCTACACTTGTATCTGTCACGCCGTCACCATCTTCATCCATCTGACCTTCGATCTTGTGGAAGACATAACTTTCCCAACCAGCCCAGTACTCGCTGTTATTACCGAGTGGGGTAGTAGGGTCGTAATCTACTGGTGAGGTTGTATTCACATTAGCGGGTACTCCGATGTTAAAGGAGATACCATCATATGATCTTTTAGGCACTTCCGTAAATGATAATCTCTGACCAGCCGTGGCAGACGATACATCCACAGCATCTCTTAGAAGATCCACAAATGCCACATCCGCCAGCTTCACAGAACCCTCCGAACTAATCAAGGTGATATCTGACATGTACATGCTGTACTTCGTAAAGAAGACCGTGTAATCAAGAGGATACTGCCTTTCATCAAATGAAACCAAAGGCTCATTATCATATGTAAGTGTAAAATCAAGGTTCAATGCACTTGATTCATCTGTATCAGAGCACGATCCAAGTGCTAAGGCCATAGCTGCTAGAAAGAGCAGTCTGTAAAGGTTATTCAGGTTCATAAGTGAATCTAATTTTATGAGTATTCAGGTAGTATACCTCTGTTTCATCAGTATTAATAACGTTTATAACGCTGATTTGGTCGATATAAACATCGATTAATAACCTGAATTCGGTCATTATTTATCCGATATCCGACTTTTAGTAGAGGTATTAAAAGTAATCCAGATGGCATCTCCTCGAGTTGAGGAGATATCATCTGGATCTGATGTGAGCAGCTTTCCTTAGAGAGTTTCTTACATCATGGATGTACAAAACGACTCCCAACTGCCAAGATTATGGAGACAATTAGTCTACGTCCGCCATCCTTTCATATGTCTTACGATATCATCGGATATCTCCTCAAGAGCTTCATCTATCATATCATAGTTCGTGGGGAATGGACTCAGCGTTCGATCTACTCGCTTGCGTGTATCTGTAGACAGAGCCCTTCTATCGCCTCTTAAGTCACAGGCATCACTTTCGAATACCACATCGTGACCAAAGTCCTTACTTGATAATACATCCCCTCGGTTATAGTCACTCAAGATGACTCGAGCGCTCAAAGTAGCTTGCTTGGATCTTGTTATTTCCGAAAGGGTAGCTCTTACGATCTCTACTTCTCGATATCTGATTTCATTACCAAGAGAATCTGTTACGATCTCACCTTCTGCATCTCGCTCAGTTACCCACCTCTCGAGCTCCTGACGCTCCTCAAATGTTCTGACATCCTCTAACTCTGGAGACACATATACATCGGTTACAGCTAGCTCGCTTACTAGGTCATAAGAGATCTCTTCTATAGGTTCGAAGTGATACTGTGTCCACATACCATCGAGCTTATCTCTATATCTTAATAGTTTATGACCTAGGTCCCTATCGACGTCGTAGTAATTCGTCTGAATCAATATGTAGGTGATACCAGACTCATGACTTATAGCCAACTGTTCTCTTACATCCTTGTAATCGCTAAAGTATGCTCCAATGCGATCAAAGCTGTTGTATGCATCTCTAGCCAAAGCTTTATCTCCACTTTCTAATGAAGCGGCGAGGTAGTCAGTTCCTTCTGTATAGAAGTAGGCAGCCGCACCTTCACTCGCCTTATCAATCCAAGGACGAGTATCTATTAGTTCGAAGTGTCCCACATAGTTCTCCTTGCTGACAAGAGGTAGAAACGGGCCAACTCTATTTTGTCTGCTCTCTATCTGTACAAGGTAGTCATGCATACGTACCCAAGCTGCACCGTCACCATTTTCAGCTGCATCCTGCAGTCGCGCTACTTGATCAAGATCGTGAGCATTGATCTTGTAGAATGCTTCTTCGAGTGCTTGGATGTGCTTGGTCTTTTTGTTTTTCTTTCCGGCTAGCCTCTTGGTAGCTAGTACGATGGCGTCATCATATCTACCTTCGTCTACAAGCTTATCGATGGACCGACAGCTGGCTGTGATCAATAATAATGTGATCAGTAAAGTGTGGTAAAGAGTTTTCATAGCAGCGTGTTTTAGTTACTATGAAGACGGTGATATGAAGAGGACTTCTCGTTAGATTGGGGTATTTAAATCAACTTTAACTCATAGCCATATACTTGACTATTTGTATAGGTGAGAAGAAACGAGAGATAAGAAAATGTAGAATACGAATGCTACATCTTGTCCATCGCCTGGACAAGGTAGGTCAACATAAAAGGTAGGCCAACCCAAAACCACTCATTTGCAAAGATGAGTAGGGCTAGAGTAGCGGCAGCAGAGACACCGAAGTAGATCCAGTATTTGCCAGTAGACTTAGTAGAGGTAGATTCCATGATAACGACATCTATATTACGAGTGCAAAAGTATGATATTTTAGTTCAGATTACTGACTTGGGCTCGCCATTTTCTGTTTAGACAGGATGTGATTAACGATGACGCTGGCATGATGGCGTGTATTCTCTATAAAGAGCTTGCTTGTGTGTAAGCCAGCGTTGACGACACCAGCGACGTACATGCCTTGACAGGTGGTTTCGAAGGTATCTTCGTTGAAGTCCGGAGCTCTCGTCTCATCATCAGTAAGGGGCACTTGTAGTTTGTCGAAGAGCTCGTAATCAGGGGTGTATCCTGTCATCGCAAGTACGAAGTCATTAGCGATAGTGATGGTGTCTCCTTCGGAATTTTTGATATCTACTTCGCGTTCTCTGATCTCGGTTACCTCCGATCGAAAGTGAGCCTTTATGGATCCTTCTTTAATTCGGTTTTTGATATTAGGTAGTATCCAGTACTTCACTCTCTCTTTGAGTTCTGGACCTCGGACGACCATTGTTACCTCTGATCCTTTCTGCCAGGTCTCCAGTGCCACATCACACGCCGAGTTAGCAGCACCTATGACAAGGACCTTCTGACCTACATATGGATGTGCTTCATCATAATAGTGTTTGACCTTAGATAATTCTTCTCCGGGGATATCAAGCATCCTTGGCTTATCATAAAATCCAGTACAGATCACAACCTGTTGAGCGGTATAGGCGTCTTTACTCGTCTTTACTATAAAGTCTTCCTTTTTCTCGAGCTCTAGTACTTCTTCGTAGAAGTGGACATTGAGCTCGTAGCTATCTACTATGCGGCGATAGTATTCTAGTGCTTCCTTGCGAGTAGGTTTTTCTGTATGTGAGATGAAAGGGATATCTACGATCTCCAGATTCTTGGATGTAGAAAAGAAAGTCATGTTCGACGGAAAGTGAAAGAGGCTATTGACAAGGACTCCTTTCTCTATAATCAGATAGTCCAGACCTGCCTTCTTAGCTTCTACTGCGATATTAATACCCGTCGGCCCTCCGCCGATGATGAGTAGATCTAGCATATGATGACGATCATATGTTATCGCAGTAAGGTCATATCGCCACGTCTCTCACAAGTCGTTGTACCATCACTATATCGTGACCAGTAGTAGTAGACACCGCCTGGTTGATTATTCCCATTGATGGCTCCGTTCCAAGTCACATTTACGTCAGTGGAAGTAAAGATGCTCTTACCCCAGCGATTAAAGATCTGAAGTTCATAATCTTCGATGAGATTCTCACAGCCTGCACGGATGACTGGTCCGAAAACCTGATTTTCGGGTTCTGCATTGGCAGGATGTAAAGCATTAGGCCAAGTCAAGCAAGGATTATCACAACTGGTACAATCATCAAGATCCTGCGCAGAGATCGTGATCTCATCAACAATAGCAGGTTCTCCACACACATCAAATAGTGTCAGTGTATAGGTGTCGGGTTCTGTGATATTGAGTAACCTGGTAGTGTCGCCAGTAGACCACAACAATGAACCGAATCCAGTCCCTTGTGCAGTCAGTAGTCCGGGATTGCCACAGCTAAAGATGATTTCTCCTTCCACAGGAGGTATAAGATCCGCTATGGTTATCGTGGTGGAAGCTTCAGCTGTAAGCTCGCAGCCATCTACAGTTGTAACAGAGTAAGAGTCTCCTTCGATACCTGGCACTGTGATGCTCACTGTTGTCTCGCCGGTAGACCAGACAAGCGATTCTGCTGCTGAGCCAGTTTGGTTAGCTGTTAGTATGATATCTCCTGTTACACAAAATCCAGTCGAACTCTTTCCTATAGATACCATCGGAGGATCTAACTGCATCACACTGATCGTATCACAAAGCTTAAAGCATAATTCTTCTTCTATTGTAACAGTCACCATAAACATGCCTGTCTCTGTTATAAGTCTTATCGGATCAGTGCTGTCATCTTCCCAGATATACTCTGTGCCACCTCTTACTGTAGCATCTACTACATAGACGACCGGGTCCTGTGGGCAGAACGTAGTATCGTTGATCGTAAGAACTGGTGGTTGTAATCTTCCATATGGAGATCTCACAGATTCAATAGAGTCTACAAAGATGTCTTGATCTGTTATGACTAAGTCAAGAGTCATCTCTTGAAAGTCAACAGTATCAACTACTAGGATCTCTGATGGTTCTTCACACTGAGTTGCTCCAGAAGGATCAACCTTAGTGATATATGGTAAGCGATCAGTAAGAAAGGCACTGGTTGTTAGATAACTCGCACTCATGCTATCTGTTGTAACAAGCTCAGAAAACCGCGGCTCTACCGACACAACGGTATCCAGCAGAGTCTGATAGTTAAATATAGAATCCAAGTCATAATTAGCGAGGAGAGGATTCAACCTCTGCGTGATCATGTCTTCTCTTGTCATACTGATCGTTACTGTCGAATCTAGTAGCTCGACAACTCCAGTAGGGTAGAGTTGAAATTGTGTAGAGTTAGCAGCAAACCTCATCGTCCGAAGACGCTCCCCGTCATTATCAACCTGCATCACAAATCCCTCATTGCGTTGCACCCCATTACCGAGTACAGATCCTGTTACAACCCACGTTGTATCAACGCGCTGAATGAAATCATATCCATCATCCCCTAGTACTCTACCAAAGTCCCCATTATATCCTCTTGTCCAGTTGACAGTACCTAACGTATCGAGATTACTCAAGAAGAATGGTATCTCAGGATCATCGGTGGAACCGAGGAGCATGATAGTCGAGTCTATAGCTAAGGCCATCTCAAAGAGGTCTTCATCAAGAGCTGCTCTGCCGTCACTGCTGATGTTAAGTGTACGCACAAAGTTTTGAGTACCATCGAATTCGAACTCCGTGATCTGAAGTTGAGTAGTACTTCCAAGTCCATCTACGATATGAGCATGCCATATTTTTTCACCTGGGATCTCAAGGAGGATCGAATTACTCCTTCTCAGATCTTTCGTATCTGTTTCTTGGCCTGTAAGTTCCGTCCATGCGATATTACCTTGACCATCTATGCGGGTCACAGCTTTATTAAGAGAGTCTTTATCAAGTATAGCAGAGAAGGCATAAGTTCCATCACTCAGACGGATGACATCTCCAGCTTCTAGTATGTCGACATCTATACTATCACCGTAAGTGATCTCTATCGAGTTGCTGATCGTCCCCTTGAAATCTAAGAAAGTCACTAAGAGCCGTTCTTGGGTGGTGTCTTGTCGGATTTCTAGGCCCAACATGACATGACCACGGCCATTGGGAAAGACAGCGGAGGTTGTAATGTCCAAGCCGCGGGCCGGGTATATTCTTTCATATTGGTCTCCGGGCTCTGAAAAAGGCTCGGAGACTTGCGCCTCGATCATATCAGTAGGCCAAATCATCCCGATACTGATCAGGATTATCACATTATACAGGCTCTTTAAAGTCATATACACAAATGTAAGAAGCTATCAAGTAAATGTTAGAACGATTATATCTAGTCCTAGTGTGCAGTCATATCTAGGACTTTTATCTTTTTATACTTTCGTAAATGTTCATTTGGCTCGACCATAACAATAGAATCGCATCAAGACTAAGTGCTATATTGGGAACTCAAATCCATAGCAATGGCATTAGTATAGTACAGTGCCGCTTGGCGCTTGAGAATTAATAAAGCTAACACTTAAACTTACAGATTAAAACATGGGATTATTTTCATTTATCAAGAACGCAGGAAAACAAGTATTCAAGAAGAAAGAATCTGCTCCACAGCTATCCGAAGAGCAAGCTAAGATACAGGCTCTCGGTAGTGCAGTTGCTAACTTAGGTATACCTGTCAGAGGTCTCCGTATCGACCTAGCAGAACAAGTCCTCGTAGAAGGAACTACTGACACGAATGCTGAAAGAGAAAAAATCATCTTAGCGCTTGGCAACGTGGATGGTATCGGAGCTGTCTCTGACAACATCACAGTGCTCAATCCTGAGCCAGAGTCAAGGTTTCACGCAGTTAAGAGCGGAGATAGCCTCTCTAAGATAGCGAAGGAAGTATATGGAGATCCTATGAAGTATAATGCTATATTCGAGGCTAATCAGCCAATGCTGTCTCATCCAGATAAAATCTATCCTGGACAGATACTGCGGATACCAGCGATATAATTTATTAATGAACAAGATATCCTAACTAGCTAGGGTTTATCAGTAGAACTTTGTCCTAGTAGATAGGATATCTTGTTATCAGAATATTTCATCCTTCATTATGGGTACAATTAGATCTCTTGTGATACTTGTATTAATAGCACTATTGTGCTCATGCAAGGAAGCCAAGCCTGTTCTGCCAACCCTTGATCTTCTCTCTCAGGGCTTACCTCTAAAGATAAAAGCTCCAGAAGATGTAGTAGTGGCTTCAAGCGACCTTGGTATCATGAAAGATGTTACTGTGAAAAATGAGGAAGGCTTTTCCATTCAGATTTTTGAGTCAGAAGCGACCACTCTAATCATCAAGGATATCACTCAGAAGATCAAGGCCGATATAGAAGCTTCTCTTTTCTTTTCTAAGATGGTAAAAGAAGAAGATGGAGGATTCATCTTCGAGAAAAAGATAGATGAAAACTATATCACTTATGATTTTAGGCGAGTCCAAGTAGTAGGTGACAAGCAATATGTCATACAAGCTGGACTGAGCACTCAGCACAGCCTAGAAAACGTCGAGGTGATGTATGCCTCAGTTGATTAGTAGATGGCGAAAAGGAGGAAATACAGCAAAAGATCACCGATCTGGACATGGGTAAGTTTTCTTGTCTTTGGAGCTATCATCGCTTTGCTTGGATATTCTGTTATCTCTAAAAAATCACCTGCAGCTGTGATCAAGTCTCTTTGGGCTTCTGATTTGCCTGCCGATGATCTGCGAAGATTAAATAAGGATGAACTCATTCAGAAATTAGAAGAAAGCCAAGGCACTATCTCCAGCCTTGAAAGCCAACTTGCTGATTGTAAAAATGACGATGGCTATACAAAAGGTATCATCGAGACCTCTTCCCCAACTCTTAACCTAAGATCAGAACCATCACTTGAAAGTGCTATCCTTCTGAAGATCCCTACACAAAGCACAGTGAGTATACTCTACTACGACGAAAGAGAATTAGTGCTTGACGGTGCTATGGGTCAGTGGTGCAGAGTGGTCTACGCTGACCAAGAAGGCTGGGTGTGGGGCAACTATGTACGAGAGGTAAATTAATCTCTTTAGACGTCCATACTTTTTAATATCCTACTGATAACGGCCTGCGCTGTATGCAGTCGATTTTCAGCGAGTTCATAGATGGCACTATGATCACTATCCATGGCATCATCACTGATTACTACATTCCTTCTTACAGGCAAGCAATGCATGAGCTTGGCATGATTCGTCAGGTCTAATTTTTCTTTTGTGATCATCCAGGATGGATCTTTGCTCACAACTTTTCCATAGTCAGATAGTGGAGACCAGTTCTTTACATATATGATATCAGCATCTTCAAACGCTTTCGGTTGATCATACTCTACAGTATGGCCACTTGTGAACTCTTGATCTAACTCGTATCCTTTCGGATGAGTGATGGTCACACTGTAGTCAGAAGCTTTCATCCATTCTAAAAAAGAGTTGCTTACGGCTTGAGGTAGTGCCTTAGGATGTGGAGCCCACGATAAGACGATTTTTGGATTTGAATTCTTGACATGGGCTTTAACGGTCATTAGGTCAGCACAGGACTGTAGTGGGTGTCTGATCGCGGACTCAAGATTGATCACAGGAACTGCACTGTATTTTATAAAGTTCTTAATCACGCGATCTTGATAATCTGCTTCCTTATCAGTAAGACTTGGAAAAGATCTGATAGCTATTATATCCGCGTACCCTGATATAACTCTTGCGGCTTCCTTCACATGTTCTGCTTTATCCGCAGACATTGTAACTCCGTCTTCAAATTCCCACGCCCAACTATCTTTCATGTCCATGCTGATGACTTGCATGCCTAGATTCATAGCAGCTTTCTGCGTGCTAAGTTTAGTTCTAAGACTTGGGTTAAAAAATAAAAGAACTAGAAGCTTTCCTTCTCCAAGACTTTTGTCTTTGTGAGGATGTACTTTATATCCGTTAGCTATCTGTATAAGCTCATCAAGATTTTGAACATCTTGAGCTGAGTAGAATTTTTCCATTATTAGATTTGATGAAGAGCAGTAGATACTTTTTCTAAAAAAATATCTGCTTGCTCTTTTGTGATATTCAATGGTGGAAGTAATCTTAGAAGTCGTTTATTAGTAGAACTTCCAGTGAAGAGATTATAATCGTATACTAATTTCTTTCTGATATTTGCCACTTCTTGATCCAGCTCTAATCCCATCATGAGACCGCGTCCTTTGATTTGAACTACATGTGGAAGAGTGCTGAGCTTACCCTTGAGATATACACCGAGTTGTTGAGCATTTGCAACGAGATTTTCTTCTTTGATAATATCGAGGACTGCCGATGCCGCTCTACATGCTAGATGATTGCCACCGTAGGTTGTGCCAAGCTGAGATTTTACAGCTGGCATTTTATCTGAATTAATAAGTATACCTCCGATAGGAAAACCATTTCCCATTCCTTTAGCCATGCTGATGATATCCGGATGGATGCCCGCAGATTGGAAAGCGAAGAAATGCCCTGATCGCCCATACCCACACTGCACTTCATCCATGATTAGAATGGTGTCAGTAACATCACATGCTTCTCTTATTTTTTTGAGATGATCACCAGATATCATATCAAGTCCTCCAACACCCTGTATAGCTTCGATGATGATGCCTGCATAATCTTGGGTGTTAATCTCTTTTAATATACTGTCTATGTCCTCATGCTCACAGTAGGTTACATCTACACCGTGATTGATAGGAGCCTGATGCTTTTGACCCGTATGGGTGACATTGATGGCTGCTGAAGTTCTACCATGAAAACCATTGTGCAGCGCTAATATCTTCTTCCTTCCTTTATAAAAAGAGGCAAGCTTAAGTGCGTTGTCATTGGCTTCAGCACCGCTGTTAATTAGAAAAAGGTCATACCCCTTCAATCCACTGACTTCTTCTAATCGATCAGCTAGCTCTTGTTGCAGTGGATTAACAACTGAGTTAGAATAAAATCCGATTTTAGAAATCTGATCTTGGATCGCAGCAACATATGATGGGTGGCTATGACCAACACTGATTACAGCATGACCTCCGTAAAAGTCGAGGTACTCTTTGCCCTGTTTATCATAGACATAAGCTCCATTACCTCTTTCAGGCGACACATCAAATAAAGTATAAACATTGTACAGATCCATAAAGACTATTTAGAATGCACTTGCTTTTAATTTCAGTCCAGCATCTTCTGGCCAGTCCATGATGAGATTCATATTCTGTATGGCTTGTCCGGCAGCACCTTTCACGAGATTGTCTATAATAGACTCTATTCTTAGTTTGCCGTTGTTCTGTTCGAGGTAGATTAGTGTGTTGTTAGTATTCACTACTTCCTTCACAGAAAGTGGATCCTTAGAAACATGTACAAAGGGCGAGTCTTTATAATACTCGGTGTATATCTCTTCTGCCTCTTCTGTAGAAACAGGGCTTTCCAGATACATGCTTGCAAAGATCCCTCGTGTGAAATTACCCCTCATAGGGATAAAATTGATCTCTTGATCAAAGTTGCTATCTAGCTGACGTATACTCTGAGTAATCTCACCAAGATGCTGATGTGTAAATGGCTTATAAATTGAGACGTTATTATTTCTCCATGAATTATGTGTAGTGGCTACTGGGTTTTGACCAGCTCCGGTACTGCCAGTTATCGCTGTTACATGTACATCAGATTGTATCAACTGATGAGCTGCTAATGGAAGTAAGCCGAGTTGTATGCAAGAAGCAAAGCAGCCTGGATTAGCGATTTTTTGAGAGTTTTTAATCTCGCTCTTATTTAGTTCGCATAGACCATATACAAATCCTTCGGCATCTTCCTTAAGTCTATAATCACGACTGAGGTCTATGACGATATCAGAAGACTTTGTTTTTTCAAGATAACCTTTGGACTTACCATGACCCATACACAGAAAGGTGATATCAGCGTCAGATTCATACCCTTCTTGAAAGCTAAGTTCTGTCCAACCTTTTAAGTCTGGGTGGACTTCATATAGTTTTTTGCCTGCTTGAGATCTACTTGTGACTTTGTTGATCTCGCAGTTAGGGTGTGTAAGAATCAATCGGATCATCTCACCTCCGACATAACCCGCGCCACCTACTATATCTACTTTTGTTTTGCTCATTTCTTATCTGGGTTTACGTGATAATAAATCTTATCAGCATTTGAAAAGATCTTTATAAATCCTTTCGCGTCATCTGCAGACCAAGCTTTATTGACTTCTCCGTACTGACCAAAGTCATTTTCTAACAGGTCATTTTTTGATTCTATACCTATTAATTCAAAACGGTAAGGATGTAGTCTTATGAAGACTTTCCCATTGACGGTATCTTGCGAGCTTGTTAAAAAGCCTTCGATATCTCTCATGACTGGTTCGAAGTACTTACCCTCATGCATAAACATGCCGTACCAATCAGCGAGTTGTTTTTTCCAGTGTATCTGCCACTTCGACAGCGTATGTTTTTCTAAAAGTTCGTGGGCGTTGATCAAAAGAAGTGCTGCAGGAGCTTCAAAGCCTACTCTTCCTTTGATGCCGATGATAGTATCACCTACATGGATATCTCGGCCGATAGCATAGGCGTGGCCTACGCTATTGAGCTTTTTAATTAGAGACACTGGGGTATCAAATCTTTCGCCATTCAATTCGATAGCTTGGCCCTTGCTAAAGGTGATGATTATTTCTTCAGATGTTTCCTTCGTGCAGTGGTGTGGCCACGCTTCTTCTGGTAAGTCATGACGACTTGTTAGTGTTTCTCTTCCTCCGACGCTTGTACCCCAAAGCCCTTGGTTGATAGAGTAAGCGCCTTTTTCATCAGACCAATCAAATCCTCGATCTTGCAAAAACTTGATTTCCTCTTGTCTACTTAGACTGTTATCTCTAATCGGAGTGATGATCGTCATATCACCTGCGAGACTTTCAAATGTGCTATCAAAACGGATTTGATCATTACCTGCTCCGGTACTACCATGTGCCACATGAGTGGCATTGATCTCTTGACAGTATTCTAATATGGCGATTGCCTGAAATACTCTTTCGGAACTTACAGAAAGAGGATAGGTATTGTTTCTAAGCACATTTCCATATAGCAAGTATCTAAGACACTGAGCGTAGTAGTCTTTTTCATTATTGATGCTTTTACAGGTCGCAGCCCCGAGGTGAAGTGCTCTGTTAGTAAGATCTTCGACTTCTTCATCAGAGAAGCCCCCAGTGTTCACATGTAGTGCGTGCACTTCATACCCCTTTTCCTTTAGATAGGGTATACAAAAACTAGTGTCTAATCCTCCGCTATAGGCGAGTACCACTTTATGATTGCTCATTTTCTTTTTTTGATTGTTGAGAGTTTTTTTCTTTTTGCTCGTTTTTACTTGGAGCTAACATGGCCGTGCAGAGGCACATCTTCTTGTTATTGCGAAGTAGGATGTCATAGTTTTTACAACTACTACAGCCTTTCCAGAATTCATCATCGTCAGTAAGCTGCTTAAATGATGCTGGTCGGTATCCCAGATCACTATTGATATTCATGACTATATCACTCGTTGTGATACCGAACACTTTGGCATCAGGATGAGTATCTCTGGCATGATTAAAGGCTACCTTTTTGATCTTTTTCGCCAAGCCCATCTTACGAAAGTTGTGTGTGACGATAAGACCACTATTAGAAATGTATTCTCCTGAGCTAAATACTTCTACGTAGCAGAAGCCTGCTAGCTCCTTGTCGACAAATGCGATGATGGCATTTCCATTGAGCATGCGAGTTTCTATATACTCAGGGGATCTTGTTGCTATCCCAGTTCCTCGCTCTTTCGATGAGATGACATACCAATCTGAGATGGTTTGCGCATACTGGATATCCTCTTGGGTCGCTATGCGAATTTCTATAGAATCAGAAGACATGAAAATCTTAGTGTTGTGATGTAAGGGTGTATTATAATTAGATGTCTAGGATGACGGACGTGTCACCCCTTTATAAAAGAAGATTTAGGACCTGTCGGTCCTGAGTCGCCTGAATCTGCGAACGTGTAATATGTGTATAGATGATGGTTGCATCACGCCGCGAAGTTATCACTAATTTGAATAATGAGAATGCGACAATTTCATATGATGCATAATGTTGATGTCAAAACACCTTGTCAAGTCACTCTCTAGATCACTTCTGTCCTAAACCATTGACTCTGGCGTTTAGAATCAAAGTATATGGGCATATTATTGTGAAATATTTCTTTTTATCTCCTTGCTGTCCCTTTCAGCATAGGTACAAAGGCACATGGACCGTGGTTTTCTTTTTTGCAGCTTCCTTGAGAAGTCTTGATGTATCGCATCATCACTTGATGCTTGTCATCACCTTCTGGGATAACCATTATGCCTCCGATCTTAAGTTGATCTAGTAGGAGATGGGGAAACGTAGCAGCTCCAGCTGTAACTATGATTTTATCAAAAGGTGCAAACCTAGTGGAGCCTTGATATCCATCACCATATAAAGTCCTGATCTGATGAAGACCGATCTGATTGAGAAGATCGGACGTCTTCTCAAATAATGCTCTTTGTCTCTCTACTGTATACACCTTAGCCCCTAGATGATGAAGGACTGCAGCTTGATAACCTGAGCCGGTTCCTACCTCAAATATTTTGTCGCCTTTCTGTACTTCTAGTAGCTCACTCTGTAGTGCCACAGTGTATGGCATGGAGATCGTTTGATCGGCATCTATAGGGAAAGCCATGTCTTTGTATGCCCAATCTGCAAAAGCTTTATCGAGCATGTAATGTCTAGGAATAATAGATATAGCAGACAGCACATTTTCATCCCTAATTCCTTTACTTCGTAGTGTATTAACTAGTTGCTGGCGTAGACCTCGATGACGATAGTTATCAACGAGAGTAGAGCCCGACCTTGGGCTTTGGTTATTCATCTTGGACTTGCTATACTTCTGTAAATGTGATGCTAATATATTAAAGAAATATTTAATATGTACAAGATTAAGTTTGGAACTGACGGTTGGAGAGCGATAATCGCCAAAGACTACACTGTAGATAACCTTAAGAGAGTGTCCGAAGCAACAGCAAGGTGGATGATCTCCAAGGGGGCAAAGAAAGCAGTCATCGGATATGACTGTCGATTCGGAGGTAAGCTATTTAGTGAGGTGACTGCTGAGGTGCTTGGACATCTTGGTATCGAAGTGATTCTCTCTGATTCATTTGTGAGTACACCTATGGTGTCATTAGGCGTCGTAAAACATGAGGCGGACTTAGGGATAGTCATCACAGCGAGTCATAACCCTCCGAGCTACAGTGGTTATAAACTCAAGTCAAAATTTGGAGGCCCCTCAGTGCCTAGTGAGATAGCAGAAGTAGAATCCATTATACCGGATAATCCTCTGGGATCTACTAAGTCGATAGCTACGCTTATCGAGGAGGGCCTAGTGTCTTACTCCGATCTTGAGCAGATATATATGGATCATATCGAAGAAAACTTCGACTTAGATCTTATCAGAAAGAATGTGATGCTCGCTTATGACGCCATGTATGGCGCTGGACAAAATGCTGTGAGACGTCTCTTTGATAACGCACATCTACTTCACTGTGATTTTAATCCTTCTTTCATGGGGCGTGCCCCAGAACCGATCTTACGTAATCTTCCGGAGCTTGCAGACTTCTTAAAAAATGACCCCGTCTATAACATCGGATTGGCCAATGATGGTGACGCAGATAGGATTGGATTATTTGATGAGGATGGCGAGTTTGTAGATTCTCACCATATCCTTCTATTACTACTTGTGTATATGCACAAACACAAGGGACTGAATGGGAAAGTAATTATCACTTTCTCAGTTACCGATAAGATGCAAACCCTTGCTGAGCATTATGGGTTGGATGTCCAGATCACAAAAATTGGATTTAAGTATATCGCTGAAATTATGCAGACTGAAGACGTCCTAGTTGGTGGCGAAGAGTCCGGAGGCCTTGCTGTGAAAGGACACATACCAGAGCGCGATGGTATCTGGATCGGACTCGTGATCATGGAGTTTATGGCTAAGACAGGCAAGTCATTAAAGGAGCTGATCCAAGAAGTGTATGATATAGTGGGTCCATTCAAGTTTAGCAGAGATGACCTTCATATTACTGATGCTGCCAAGCAAAAAATTATACAGCACTGTGCAGAAGGAGGCATTACGAGTATAGGTGGTATGCCTGTCCAGAAATATGAAAATATCGATGGACACAAATATTACTTATCTGGAGATCGCTGGGTGATGGTGAGACCATCAGGTACCGAGCCAGTATTGAGAGTATATGCGCAAGCACCAGATATGGACCAAGTCAAAGACACACTAGCGAAGGCTCACGATACGCTCAATGCTATCGGGTGATTCATATTTGCGAAAGCGATAAGGTCAATCTATAAAGTCACCCAGTCCGATCGTCTTCTTAGTTCTGAAGGTAGATCCGTCCAAAGCGAATAAGCTGATATCCATGATATAGATACCGATCGGTGCTCGCTCTCCGTCGATCATGCCATCCCAAGTCCATTGTCCTTGTGCGGAGGCTGGAGAGGCCGTGACGATCTCCGTTATCTCCCTCCCTCGATCATTAAATAATCTGATCGTGGCGATATAGTCCGATCGATCCAGCTGATAGTTAACGATGGCCACGTCATTGTCTCCATCACCATTAGGAGAAAAAACATTGGAAGCCGTCTGGATATCCACTTCTGGCCCTACCTCTCCTACGGCACTATTAGGAAGACCAGGTGTGCCACCTATGGCAAGTGAAGCACTAGTCCAATTAGACGCATCATTGGGTAGGCTGAGTGAGATACGTTCTAAACTGATGCCTTCATTATCGTCTAGGAGAGTGATGTGATGATCTTCGTCATAATCATAGCTATCGAGGATGTTGCCTTGGAGCAGGATGGTCACATTGCCGTCACTATTGTTGAGCGCGGGGATATTGACCTCCACCATAACTGCTGGATCGTTTGTCGGAAAGGACTCTATCGTCTCAGCTATATCTTCAGTCAACAACAAGAAGGAGCCTGCATTCAAACTTGGTAGTCCAGCTAATGAGACGTCTTGTGAGTTTTGCGTATTCAGGATCACGATCTCAGTCAGGTCGATTCTTTTATCAGATACATTAATGATCTCGATATAGTCGGAGTTACTTCCTACGGGGTTGAATAAGATTTCATTGAGGAGGAGATCACCTAGTTGTGGTGCCTCTGCGACCTGGATTAGGATATTAGTCGAGATCTCATTACCACTGAGATCGCTTAAACCCGATAACGAGAGGTCATAATCGATACTACTAGCCAGAGGGTTAGCAAAATCAAGAACGAGTTGATTCTTCGTGAGTGACGTAGTAAAAGTAGCATCGGGAGAAATCTGTATCGATGCGTTTTGCAAAGAGGCTTCATTCATCACTTCCGTAAATGTGACACTGATCCGATCAGGAGTTGAGTTGACGACATCGATCTCAGGTGGAGTTACATCGACCCTTGGGGCACCGGCGTAAGCATCGTCAAAAAAGAAGGCTTCACTTCGAGTACTCGTATAGCGACAGATCCAACCAGTAAAAAACTCACCTGTTGGGCGGGCTATATCTTCTGGAAGAGTGATGTCGATCTCAGGCAAAAAACAAACACCTCCAAAATCGTCCGCTTCTATGGTTAATACATCATCTGTGAGATGAACGATGAGACGAAGTGTGACGGGTCCTGTACCCACAAGACCTAAACTGCCCTCTGCAAGTGTAGTTCTATCGCCGCCTGCTTGTCGGATGAGCTCTATCGTATCGTCGCTTCCCGACTCACCCATCCTGATAAGAAGACCATCTGAGGTCTCAAGATCTTCTCCTTCAGACCAGAGAAAATACTCAAGTCTATTGCTATTAGAAGGGCTAAAATCCATCCTCATAAAGGCTTCCCAAGACAAGGTATCCATGAAGGTGGTACTAGCATAAAGTATGGCTTGCCCAGCATCAGTATCGTTGAGTTGAAGGAGACCATCTTCTGTGATGATAAACTTATCTCTATCTCCGATCCACTGACTTGTAAGCTCTAAGGATGGCTCAAAGCTATCTTCCACCTGACAGAGCAGTAGTTTTACGCTTGTCATTAACAAAAATATGAGCCACATTTGCTTCATTAAAGGCAGATTTACGTCTTTGCAAAATAGGCGAATTTTCATCTTTCTATCTGGGTAGATTTTCCTGATTAAGAATAATGACGTGGCCGATGATTACGAAATGCAATTAGGCATACATTTTGACCTATATAAACGATAGAGATAATAGTTAAACTTAACAATGAAATTAGCAGTAGTAGGTGTCACAGGATTAGTAGGAGGGGTGATGATGGAAGTCTTAGAAGAAAGAGGCTTCGAGATCACAGAGTTTCTTCCTGTTGCTTCACCAAGATCTGTAGGTAAGCAGATCAGATTTAAAGGGACAGATCATACTGTTATCTCTATGCAAGATGCTATAGATGCTCAGCCGGATATAGCGATCTTCTCGGCAGGTGGAGGTACCTCTAAAGAGTGGGCTCCAAAGTTTGCTGAAGTCGGCACCTTTGTGATCGACAACTCTTCCGCTTGGAGGATGGACAACAGTAAACACCTCGTAGTACCTGAGATCAATGCTAGCCTGCTTTCTGAAGAAGACAAGATTATAGCGAATCCTAACTGCAGTACTATCCAACTTGTAGTAGCTCTCCATGAGTTACATAAGAAGTATGAGATAGATCGCATGGTGATCAGTACCTATCAGTCCGTAACTGGAACTGGTGTCAATGCTGTTAAGCAGTTAGAAGACGAAAGAACGAGTGGCAAGTCGGACTCTCCGGCTTATCCACATCCTATAGATAAGAACTGCTTTCCTCATGGGGGAAGCTTCTTAGAGAATGGATATACCACGGAAGAAATGAAACTGGTCGATGAAACCAGAAAGATTTATGGCAGCCCCGATATAAAAGTATCAGCTACGGTTGTAAGGATACCTGTAGTCGGAGGACACTCAGAAGCGGTTAATGTCGCTTTCAAAAAGCCGTATGAGATAGAAGAAGTAAGAAAGGTGCTTGCAGATACTCCAGGAGTAAGTGTGCAGGATAACCCATCTAACAATGAATACCCCACGCCACTACATGCGCATGGGAAGGATGATGTATTTGTCGGAAGAATCCGAAGAGATCACTCTATAGAGAATGGATTAGATCTATGGATCGTATCTGACAACTTAAGAAAAGGTGCTGCTACTAATGCAGTACAAATCGCAGAGTACTTAGTAAACGAAGGAATAATAAAAACGACTGCTGTAATTGCTTAGGCAACTAAGCTATAAGGATAGAATGTAAACAAGCTCTAACTATGAAAACTAAGATCGTACTATGGGGAGAAACTGGTGAAGATGAAAAGATCTTACTGGGTATCGAGCTGATCCAGGATGACAATGTCATCAGGATTCATAAAATAAAAGAAAGCGAGGCTACCGAGACTTTCTATAACCAGATGATGAACCAGTGGCGTCAAGGTCAACCACTTCAGATGCCAGAGTCTACAGAGGTGATCGATAGAGCTCTCTCTATGACGGAAGGATTACTTCCTGATGAGATACGCACAGACCGACAGGATATCCTTGCTAGAGCGAAGACAGAATGGCACTTCGTTATTCTCTCAAGTAAATTATATGAAGCATACGCTGATGAGGTAAATCAGATAAAAGAGCGAGTACAAGACCTTTCCGAGTTTAACGGAGGAATCTGGGAAGAGATGAAAGCTTTCTGGAAAAAAGTCCAAAGCCAAGTCCAAGAAAAAAATCTTTTTAGAGAACACGCAGTAGCGCTTAGACAAGAGACCAATGAGGTCTTCGATCAGCTGAAAAGCCTGAAGAAGGCTATGAATGATGAGTTTGAGCGAGAAAGCATAGGACATAAAGAGAAGTTCATCAAGATGCTTGATGATATAGATGCAAGGATAGAAAAAGGCCTAGGTCTACAACCGATCTTTAATGAGCTCAAGAACATCCAACAAAAATTTAAAGGAGCCAAGTTTACACGTAAGCATCATAATGATGTCTGGAAGCGTATCGATGGATCTTTCAAGAAGGTCAAGGAGAAAAAATATGGCGATGGTGCTTCTAAAGGAAGTGGACCTGTCGTACGATTAACAAGAAGATACGAAGGTCTCCTTGGCGCTATCGACAAGATGGAGCAGTCTATCAAAAGAGATGTCAAGGACAAAGAGTTTCAAGTAAAACGCATAGGAGCTACCGATGGACAATTGGAGCTTCAGATCCGCCAAGCAAAGATGGCGATGATCGAAGAGCGTATCAAGAGTAAGCAGGTGAAGCTTGATGATATGCTGTCTACTCGAAGTGAGTTAGAAAAGAAGATTGAGAAAGAGAAGAAAAGAGCTGCAGATAAAGCAGAGAAGAAAGAAGTAGCTAAAGAAGTGAAAAAAGCAAAGGCTACTATCAAAGAAAATATCGCGAAAGACATAGAATCAAAATCTGAAGAGAGATCAGAAGTAGCAGACAAACTTACCCTTGCTGCTGCGGCCATAAAGACTTCTAAAGGACCCAAGAAGAAGTCTGATAAACCAACGACCCAAAAACCCAACGATGATAATCCTAATTTGCCTGACGATAAGGCGGTACCTGATGAAAAAGCAGCAGAACCTGCAAGCGTAAAATCTGCTGAAGAAGAGTAGGAGATTATCTTTCGATAATACCTTGGATAAACTCTTTCTGTAGTACTAGTTTAAGATTAGCTAGTACGATCTCACCCATACTAGTACATGAGTAGAAGATATCAGTGTTATGATGATCAGCAAGGTCTTGTGATAACTTCTTGACTTTTTCCGTGCTTGATATGGTATCACTACACATACAATCTAAAAGTTGATTCAGTCTTGTTTTTGACGACCTCGCCCTCCTTGCGATAAGCGACCTTTCTTCTAGTTGATACTGACGTACTGCCTCAGACTTGAGATGGTCGATGCCTAGATAGATGATCGGATTATTTTCTTTGAAGTACTGAGGTAGATAAAAGCTCTTCCAGCCTTCATATGATTGCTGATCAAAATCTATAGCTCGAAACCTATATTGATTTCCTTCGATATCCGGCGTTATATCTACGATGTAGTTATACGCCCTCATATCTCCGAGGAGTCTTACAAAGCACCTTTCATTGAACTTGATAAACTCTTTGGCGATCCTGATCTGATCAAACTTTGGTACGTCTAGGTAGTGGTTCATAAAGTCATCACCAGGCACGCCTGCTACATGTTCTTCGATCAGTGTCTTCCCGTATGTCAGATATGATACTCGATTAGGAGATAGGATCCCTTCGAGTTCAAGCCCGTATATCCGGCTACTATCTATCTGCTTGATGTAAAAGTGATCATAGTTGTCGTTGATCCGATTGATGATCCTAATTCTGAATGGCTTGGTATTACCAAATGTGCAGAAGTCGATCCTCGCTACTGAAAGATGCTCGATAACCTCCGTGTTGCCTTCCGTCTTGAGAAGAGCATAGATTTCACAAAGGCTTTGGTTGATATCCTCGCTTTCTGATTGATCGAAGTAGACGGTCTCCCAAAGTGTATCCTTCCCACTGCTATCGACAAGCTGAGTAGAAGCCATATAGCGCAGCATATCCTCATATTGGATAGGAAGTGTATCCTTTCTTCCATATTGAGATAGATAACCATCTAAGGTTTCCGATGGAGGAAAGATCTTTTTCTTTTTCGACGGCTTATTAAGCTGCATCATATCTTTTATAGGTCAATTATTGTACCCAATTAGACACTTCATACTTGGTATACTAAGAGAACCCTTACTTTTGAGTCTGATAAGAGGAGCAAGAGTATTGTGGAGTTGTTGATCATGAAAAGGAACTATAAGTAATGCCGTCGATCTCTAAGAGGGGTAATAGGATGATTCATTCGCCTATTAGGTCTCTCATACCATATGCACGAAAGGCTAAAGAAAGCGGTGTTAAGGTGTACCATCTTAACATAGGGCAGCCAGATATCGAAACGCCTAAGTCAGCACTAGAAGCACTTAGGACCTATGACCATAGTATCATCGAGTATGGAGCCTCAGAAGGACTCTATGAGCTGCGGGCTATCGTTAAGGACTACTATTGTGCTCAAGTGGCGGAGGTAGAAATCGAAGATATATTTATCACAACAGGAGCTTCGGAGGCGATTATGTTTTCTCTGTTTTCATGTTTTGATGAAGGTGCCGAGATCATCATACCTGAGCCATTTTATGCCAACTATATCGGATTTTCACAAGTGTCGGATGTCTCACTAGTGCCAGTGACCAGTACGATTGACACGGGATTTGGACTTCCTGATACTGAGGATATAAAGTCTAAAATCACTAATAAGACTAAAGGTATATTTCTTTGTAATCCGAGTAACCCAACTGGTAATCTCTACAGCAAAGAAGAGTTGCTAGCCATAGCAGAGATAGTTAAGAAGTATGACCTCTTCTTGATAGTCGATGAGGTATACAGGGAGTTCACATATAGCGATGAGTTTTGTAGTGTTCTGAAGTTGGATGATATATCAGATCAAGTGTTGGTGATCGACTCTATCTCTAAGGTGTTTAGTGCCTGTGGGTCTCGTATCGGATACATTGTCACACGCAATGACCAAGTAAAGTCTAATATTCTCAAGTATGCTCAGTTGCGGTTATGTCCTCCGATGATCGGTCAGCATATGGCACAAGCTTGTTATGATGGAAGAGATATTTACATAAGTGAAGTGAGAGATGAGTATGAGAAGAGGAGAGACTATCTACATAGTCGACTGAGTCAGATGGATGGAGTGAAGTGCTACCTTCCAAAGGCCGCTTTTTATATCATGACAGAGCTACCAGTAGAAGACACCGATCACTTTTGTAAATGGTTGCTCTCAGACTTTAGGCATGATGAAGCGACAATCATGATGGCTCCTGGCCAAGGCTTTTATCTGACACCTGAGGTGGGTAGACGCCAAGTGAGGATCGCTTTTGTCTTAGATGTTGAGGCACTAACTATAGCTATGGATATACTTGAGCAGGCTCTAGTATCTTATCAAGCTATCGCCCCAGCACAAATGAATACAGCCACAACTTAGTCGAACAGTACTGTACGATTTTTATAGATGAGCACCGTGTGATTGAGGTGTGCCCATACGGCCTTAGCTAAGACGATTTTTTCGATATCACGCCCCTTCCGCTTCATATCAGATATACTATCTCTATGTGAGATGGGAAAGACATCTTGAGAGATGATAGGCCCCTCATCCAGATCTTCAGTTGCAAAATGTGCAGTGGCACCCATAAACTTTACGCCACGCTTGAAGGCGGCTTTGTATGGATCCGCTCCTGCAAATGCTGGCAAGGAAGAGTGATGTATGTTGATGATCTTTAGTGGAAAGGCGTCGGTCATCTTACCACTCAATATCTGCATATATCGAGCTAGGATGATGAGGTCTACATTTGCCTCCTTCAGTAAGGCGATCTCCTTATCCTCTTGTTCACTCTTGGTGGCCTTTGTGATCGGGATATAGTGATATGGGATGTCTAACCGTTCAGCCAATGGCCTGAACTTCTCATGATTGCTGATGATCAGCGGTATTTCAATAGCCCATTCTCCAGATTCATATCTGCTGATTAGATCATAGATACAATGAGCATACTTCGACACAAATAGTGCAACTCTTGGTTTGCGTTGAGAAGTATATAGATCCCAAGTCATGTCATACTTCTGTGCGATGAGGGTGTTGAAGTATTCTCCGATCTTTTCTCTAGGAATAGCAAAGTCAGATATATCCCACTGAACACGCATGAAGAATCGTGATTCGTCTTCGTCTACATGCTCATCAAGCTTGGTGATATTACCATTATTGCTGAGCACGAAGTCCGTCACGGCATGCAGGATACCCTTTGCATCCGGACTATGCGCTAATAAAATGGCGTTGTTAGATGGAACGATCATATGCTATCTAGCATCAAATATGATGCCTTTAAAGATCAGATTGCTATGAGGAGTAAGGTCTAGCCTTGAGCCTCTTTAATCATCTTCTTAACCTCTTCTAATGTGAGCTTTTCGAGATCTTCTTTCTCAAGCTTTTTATCTCCGACCTTTGGGATCTTGACACTCTTCTTTTTGACTCGGAAGAATGGCCCCCATCTTCCGTTTTCGATGGCGATCTTTTCCTTTGGCCATTGCTTGATATATCGATTTGCTTCTTTTTCAACCTTTGCTGCGATCAACTCGAACATCTCAGGTTCTGTAATATTCTCAAAGTCAAATCTTTTAGGGACATTCACGAAGAGCCCTTCCCACTTGAGATATGGACCAAATCTTCCTTTCCCTTTTGTGACAGGTTTGTCTTCGTACATGGCGACAGGAGCATCCTCTTTTTGCTTTTGCTTGATGAGGTCTACAGCCATGTCCATGCCTACTTCCATCGGGTCTTGACCTTTAGGGATAGAGATAAACTTCTCGTTATACTTCACATACGGTCCATATCTACCAGCGCCTATGATGACATCTTTCCCTTCGAACTCTCCAAGCGTCTTTGGAAGTTCAAAGAGCTTCATTGCTTCATCATAAGAGATCGTCTCCATGGACTGTCCAGGTCTAAGATTGGCAAACTTTGGTTTGCCTTCTTCTCCGACTTCTTCGACTGTTCCTATCTGGATTACTGGTCCATAGCGTGTTAACTGCACCATCACAGTATGTCCAGACTCAGGGTCTATGCCCAAGTCTCGGCGACCTTTAGCACGCTCAGCTTTTTCGAGGGTCTCCTCGACATCCGTGTGAAAAGGACCATAAAACTCTTTGATCATCTTTTTCCACTTCTCCTGGCCATCTGCGATCTTATCAAACTTGGCTTCCATCTCAGCCGTGAAGCCATAGTTCATGACTTCATCGAAGTGCTGGTCTAGAAAGTCGGTGACTACCATGCCCATATCACTTGCATATAGACGTTTTGATGTAGCGCCTGTCGTCTCTTCAAGAGTCTTTTCGTCGAGACTATCTTTCGCTAAAGTCATCTCCTTATACTGCCGAAGAGTACCTTCTCTACTTTCTTTTGTCACATATCCCCTCGCTTCCTCCATAATCTTAGAGATTGTTGGTGCATAAGTAGATGGTCTTCCGATACCTAACTCTTCTAGCTTTTTTACAAGGCTTGCTTCTGTATATCTTGCTGGTGGACGCGTGAACTTCTCTGTCGCTTTGATGTGCTCGAGATCGAGCTTTTGTCCTTCTTGAAGAGGAGGTAATATGCCTCTAGTATCTTCTGGATCGTCCTCATCCTTTGACTCCATATACACTTTTAGAAATCCATCAAACTTGAGGACCTCTCCATGTGCTACGAGATTTCTTTCTGGGTGAGAAGAGATGGCTATGTCAACTGTTGTCTTCTCTAGCTGAGCATCAGACATCTGACAAGCGATCGTGCGCTTCCAGATCAACTCATATAGTCTTTGTTGGTCTTTATCATCAGTCACCTCTTTGCGATCGGCGTAAGTGGGCCTGATCGCTTCGTGAGCTTCTTGAGCATTGGCACTTTTTGACTTGTAGGTTCTCACCTTAAGGTACTCTTCACCAAAGTTGTTAGTGATCTCATCGCTGATTGCACCTATTGCTGTCGCACTTAGTGCTGTGGAATCCGTTCGCATATAGGTGATAAAACCTTGTTCATATAGTCTTTGAGCATTGGACATGGTTCTTTTCACACTGAAGCCTAACTTTCTACTAGCTTCCTGTTGGAGAGTAGAAGTAGTGAATGGCGCAGCCGGCTTTCTTTTAGCGGGCTTGACGGTGATCTTCTTGATATCGTAGATAGCTCCTTTGCATTTCTCTAAGAAGTCTTTGGCTTCTGCCTCAGATACAAGTCTGTCTTTAAGCTCTGCTTTAAGTTTTGCTTTGAAGCCATTCGTGTCAGCTACATCATAGATAGCAGATACCTTGAAGTATGGGGCAGATTCGAATTTTTGGATTTCTCTTTCTCTTTCGACGATGAGCTTGACAGCCACCGATTGTACACGTCCAGCAGATAGTTTGTTCTTTACTTTTCGCCAGAGTACTCCACTCAACTCAAAACCAACGAGCCTGTCTAGGATCCTGCGTGCTTGCTGTGCATTGACAAGATTCTTATCTACACGTCGAGGATTTTCTATCGCCTTTCTTACGGCCGGCTTGGTGATCTCTCTGAAGACGATTCGTTTAGTTTCGTCTATATCTAGACCTAACTCATCACACAAGTGCCATGAGATAGCCTCTCCTTCGCGGTCTTCATCCGTCGCTAGCCAGACTTCACTTGCCTTCTTAATCTCGGCTTTGAGCTCCTTAACTACTTTTTGCTTTTCTGGAGAAACGACATAGTGTGGTTCGAAGTCATTCTCGATACTTATGCCTTTTTTTCCTTTGTCAAGATCCCGGATATGACCATAACTAGACTTCACCTTGAAATCTTTTCCAAGGTACTTTTCGATGGTCTTGGCCTTTGCAGGAGACTCTACTATAAGAAGATTCTTCGCCATAGGTTTTCAGCTTTTAGGATATGTTTTATTGGTACGCAAAACTATACTTTTCCTCTTTGTCGTAATGCGAGTTAAACTATACGATTGATGATACTCGCTCTCAGTCATGAGTTATCTGGTTAATGCTATCTAACTGAAGAGGTTGGAAGTAATTGTATGCGAAAGTATAAGATTCTTAGATTTTGAACCTTCCATTTTCATAAATGAGCTCTTCATCGGCATAAATCTCACCTTCTTTCATATCAGATATAAGATCCCAATGTATCACTGATTTATTCTTGCCACCAGTCTGGATATAACTTTGTCCAACAGCCATATGGATCGTACCACCTATCTTTTCATCGAATAAAATATTCTTTGTTGCCCGTTGTATGTTGTAGTTCGTGCCGATGGCTACTTCTCCAAAATATCTTGCTCCTTCGAGCTGCATCACTTCATCAAGTACACTCTGACCAACTTCGGCGTGCCATTTCTTTACCTGTCCTTTTTCTACCTCTAGTGTAACACCTCTTACTTCTCGACCGAGATAGATGGCCGGATAATCAAAGTAGACAACACCCTCCACTGAGTTCTCCACAGGACCTGAGAAAACCTCCCCACTCGGCATATTCACTCTTCCATCAGAATTGATCCAAGTTCTGCCATCCACTGAAAACGATATGTCCGTCTTTGGTCCTTTATAATTTATTTTTTTGACCTCGTTAAGATGATCGACATACCGTTGTTGCTCCTTCCTAATCTTTAGCCAAGAGGCAGCAGGGTCATCTGCGAATAAGTGACACGCACCAAAAACAAAATCTTGGTATTCTTCGAGCGACATGCTCGCTTCTTGAGCACTAGCTAGAGTAGGGTATTGGCAGAGTGATCGGGTTAGGCTGCCTTCAGCAGTCCGCTTAGAGTAGACTTGATTGACATCTGACATTGCCTGAGATCTCAGCTTTCTTTTTTTAGGATCGATAGATCCGTCTTCTCGTAGGTTATGTGGTGCTCTGATGTAAAGCGTTGCATCGAACTCATTAATGATTAAGGAGGTAATCGGAGAGACACTCTGCACTTGCTTCTCGTTAGCCTCATCCATGAATATCCTATTGCGTTCTCTGAAGTCCAATGTTACTTCAGGTAGTGCTCCAGCCTGTATGGCAGATCTATATACTTCTCTTACAAGAGGTTCCCCGAGTGTGGAAGAGTGTATATGGACCCTTTGGCCAGGTTTTAGTTCGAGACAATAATTAACAAGTAAGTCAGCATACTTTGACTCAATAGAACGCATGTAAGTTGATTTTTAGAATTGTTTGACTTTGTAGGGATATATCACTTTATATCTTTCTTCGACCTCTTCCTTTAGGAGTACTCTGAGCCCGTCGATATTCTCTTTTTTAAGTGCAGAGATTAATATGGTTGGAATTTGATAATCATTAGCGAGTTTCTCTTTTAGCTCGGCCAGTATTTGTGCCTTTACGTCTACCTCAAGTAGTTGATCAAAGTTCTTTGCTCTGTAAGCATCTACCTTATTAAACACTAAGATTTGCTTTTTGTCTTCTACTCCTAGCGAGATAAGCGTCTCCTGTACTGTGTTGATATGGTCCTCATATTGTGGATGAGATAGATCTACTACATGAAGCAGGAGGTCACTTTCTCTGACTTCATCAAGAGTAGACTTAAAGCTCTCGATAAGATGATGAGGAAGTTTTCTGATGAATCCGACTGTATCTGAAAGTAAGAAAGGCATCCTTTCGAAGACAACTTTTCTTACTGTCGTATCTAAAGTAGCGAATAACTTATCCTCCGCAAATACCTCAGACTTTGACAATATGTTCATCAAAGTAGACTTCCCCACGTTAGTATATCCAACTAGGGCTACTCTGATCATCTGATTCCTATTATTTCGCTGGGTCTTATTTTGCTTATCGATCTTAATCAGCTTCTTTTTGAGCTGAGATATCTTATCTCTGACGATCCTTCTATCAGTTTCTATCTCCATCTCACCAGGCCCCCTCATGCCAATACCACCACGTTGTCTTTCGAGGTGTGTCCACAGACCTCTTAGTCTTGGTAACAGATATTGCATTTGCGCCAGTTCGACCTGTGTCTTAGACTGCGCCGTTTGCGCTCTTGCAGCGAATATGTCAAGTATCAATGAACTGCGATCTATGATCTTTCGCTTAAATATTTCTTCGAGAATGCCAGTTTGTTTGGCAGTGAGGTCATCATCAAAGATGATGAGATCGATTTCATTATCCTCGATATACTCGGATATTTCTTCAGCCTTACCAGAACCTATAAATGTCCGCGGATGAGGATGATCTAGCTGTTGGATAAAGACTTTCTTAGCCACTGCCCCAGCTGTTTGTGCTAAGAATTCTAACTCATCAAGATATTCTTGAACTAGCTCCTTTGATTGATCTTTTCTTGCAAGTCCAACTAAGACGGCGTTTTCTTTCTTCTTGGCTAATCCAGAAGACTTTTGTTTACCTATCTGCCACTGATCACTCATATAGTTCTTACTTCAGCCAAAGTTCTGGATTTAATCGTTCCTGGTTATGCCATATTTCGAAGTGGAAGTCCGCTTCATCAACACTTGTACGAAGCTGCCCTATGTTTTGACCTGCTTGTACGATATCTCCTTGCTTGACATAAGGTGTTATGAGATAGTAATAGGCTGTGGTATAGTCGCCATGCTTGATAGTGACTATGATATCATAAGGAGATTGTCTTCTGGCTAAAAGCACTGTACCGCCATGCACTGCTTTAACAACGGTCCCAGCGGGACATAACATATCGATTCCATAATTCTGTGGACTCAGGCCACGAGCTTCGGCATTATCTCTAATTCCAAAGCTAGATGTGATTCTCCCTCTAACTGGCCATGGCACGCTCTTGCGTAGACTCCCGAAAGCAGACGCCGCTAATGAAGAACTGAATGTAGGTGTAGCAGGAGGAGTACTCGTAGTCACGACAGACTCCTGAGGCGGCGGCGGAGTGGCTACCACTGCCGGAGTTTCTTCTTGAATGACAATCTCTGGTTGAGGTTTAGGTGGAGACTGTATAGTGGCGGTCGATGGTTCAGGTGTTTCAACAATCTCCTCTACTTCTTCATGAACGATCATCGGTTCTTCTGAAGGAACTTCCAATGATATGGTATCATCTTCAGTTTTTAGTTGGGCATAGTATTCATCTGATTTGAGCCATGGTGCCCTAGTAACAGTTTGGTAAACTGGCCTTTCACTTGGAGTAGGTTCAGAAGTAGGAGTTGATATCTCAACTTCATGTGGACCTTCTAGCTCTTGTGTATTCGCATCCATCTCTGAAGATACCAGCGATGAGGAGTCCTTTAATGGGGCTTCTTTAGATGAAAGAGAGTTAGTGTCGATCTCATTAAGAGGTGCAGGTTCTACCTCTGGAGCAGCTGCCACAGGCGGTGAGTTTATCGAAGATCTTTCTTCTGGTTCTCTTAGTATGATGATATTCTGGTCATTGCCAGTAAGATAGGATTTAAGGTGACTCCAGTATCTCCACTTACCCACATTTGCACTCCAGCCTTTCGGCTCGAGATATCTGGACCATGGTGAGGTCGTTAGTCTGTGATAATAGGTATGTCTGAACATCGCATGTATGTAGGCTTGCTTGCGATAGGTATCTGGATCACGTTCATCAACTCGCTGTATATCAATCGCCATAGTTGTAGGGAGCGTTGTCATCGGAGTATCGACGACAGTTGGCGAATCGATTTTAACAGTTATGGTCTGCGGCCTTGACCTGATGTTTACCTCTTCTAGATCTTGAGCACATAGGGATATAACCACTAACAAGCTAAGGCAGCTTGCGATAGTGCTCCGGTATGTCAAACTTGATAGATCTAGGTTCATCAAATGTTACTGTTGAAAATTTCATGGCGATATGAGAGCTAGTGGAGTCGACATCTGTTATCTGAATATCGCGCTTTCGTCCAAAACCACCGTCATCATATTCGCTTATGCTCATGGCAAAAGTACGCCCTTGCATATCATTTATCTCTATATGTGACAAATTCATATCCATATCGAGCTTATAGCGATATCGCCCTTGCACGTCAGAAAACTCTAGAAGGTACTCTGATGATTCTTGATAAAGGTCGATTTCTTCAGGTTCTGGGATAGGTACATTACCCACCATCAACTCTTGGAGTTGGTTAAAACTCATGTCGATCTTGTAGAAGTCGAGGTACTCTTGTGTATAGTCCGCCTCATATAAATCGTCAAATCGATAAAGGATCCACAGGGAGTCTGGACGTATGAGAGTTCTCGCTCCTTCGATACTGATTTTTTTAAAGTTCATCCAAATAACGCTATCGGGGACCATCATGACGGTCATCCTCCCACCGATCCTTGACTCCTCTCCATTATACTTGAGCTTTGCCTTAGCATATAGAAAGTCATAGGACTTATATTTTGAAGAGAGGGTATCTAGTACTTCAGAGATCGTTCTTGGAGGCACCTGCTCTATGATGGTTTTATTCGATTTACATGAAAGTAAAATCAAACATAATCCACCTAGCCCTACTAAATATTTGAAACTATCCGATCTCATTAAAGAGAATCGATCTTAGCTGATAAGCGTTCGCTTACTCCTCCTTTTGATAGGGCCTCTTTCCAAGCATCAGCGGCCTTAGTCTTATCACCAGACTGGAAGTATAAGTCTCCAAGGAGTTCTAGTAAGCTTGCAGAATTGGATGAATCTTCCTTAGAAGTAATCGATGCTATTGCTCCTGATAAGTCACCTCGTGCTGCAGAGATCTGAGCAGAAAGTATCAGGATATCTTCTTGCATGATAATATCATCGCCAGCGATAAATGAGGCTTCTTGATTGGCATCGGCAGCATCATCAAGTTCTCCAGAAGTATATAGTGCTACCGCTTGGTAGTGATATGGTCCTGCTTGATTAGGATAGTAATCGATGGCTTCTTCGGCTACGTCTTGTAGTTTGTCAAAGTCTTGTGTCACTTTGAGCATCTCCATGAGCTGTGACCATACGTCATATACTGATTTGCTCTTATCTAGAGATAACTCATATTGTGTAGCAGCACCGGTTGGATCACCCGATATCCATAAGGCATCTCCATAGAATGCATACACCTTTGCATCATCGGGGTACTGGTTAGTTAATGATTCGAGATGTGGCAGTATGTTTGGTGCATCAGATTCGAGCCTAGGGAGTAGAGCTGCTATCTTATTATCTAATGTGATACGCTGATCATCAATAAAAGTACTCAGCTCATCAGTCTTGACATTGGTGAGTTCCTTCTCTTGGCTTTTGAAAAGGGCCTCTTCATTATTGGGATCTATAGACAGTACTCTATTATATACTTTTTGAGCTTTCTTCTGCTCTCCTCTATATTCATGATACCTAGCTAATCTCACCCAAGCATCTACGTCGTACTCATAAAGTTCTGTCCATCTCTTTACTTCAGAAAGGGCATTCTTGTCTTTTCCTAGAGCTAAATACAAATCAACTTTGCTATCGCTACGGCCTAGACTCCATCCATATTGTTGATCAGCTTGATCATAGACATTGATAGCTTTTTCTTCTTGACCTGCTTCCTCCAGATTAATCGCCCAGCGATTATATAGGTCTTCACTAGGTGAGAGTTTGATCACTTTTGATATAGCATCTGCAGCTTTCTGAGGCTCGATGCCCTCTTCATACATTTGCGCAAGCGATATAAGATACCATGGATTTTCTGGCTCGTACTTAGTGGCTTTTAATCCAGAAGCGATGGCAAGTTCCTTCTTTCCCATCTCATGATATATACGAGCCATATCATGGTGGACAGCTGGAGTTACTTCATTCTTCTTAAGTATCTGATTATAGATCTCTATCGCTTCGTCATACTTCTGAAGTATCTTTTTCTGGTTGGCAGCTATGTATAGGTCTTGAACTTGGATTTCCTCTTCAGCATATCGCGTCCCACTATCAGTTATCTGACTTGAGATATGAGTATAACCCATAAGTAGGGTTAGTATAAGCGATGAAATTCTCATGTAAAAAACTCTATCCATAGTTTCAACTAAACGTCCAGAGGCATGCAGTCATTGCAGTTTATTCGACGATAGTGATCTTGATCATATTGGTGGTAAACCTTTTTTCGATAGGCATGCTACTTGTGTTGATCACAGCATCACCGACATCAACTAAGTTGTTATCCTTTAGAATCGCAATAGTATCAACGATAGTTCCATCAGTAGTGGTAAACTTATCATAATGAAAACCAGTTACCCCCCAAACTAAGTTGAGCGTCCTTAGTATTTGCTTCGAATTGGAGAATATATAAATCTTCGTTTTTGGTCTATAACTGGAAACCTTAAAAGCTGTATATCCAGATACAGTCAACCCAATAATGGCTTTGGCACGAATCTTCTCGCTTATTTCGGAAGCGGTATAACACATCACATCACTATAGTAAGTACTCGAATCTCGATCTGCCTTAGGCCGCTTATCCTTTAGTTGATAATGCTGCTCTGCTTCATAGATGATCTTATTCATAGCAACGACTGTCTCAACAGGATGCTTACCTACAGAAGTCTCACCAGATAACATAACAGCATCTGTACCATCTAACACAGCATTGGCCACGTCAGTTATCTCAGCTCTCGAAGGACTAGGAGCAGTCATCATGCTCTCCATCATCTGTGTAGCCACGATCACTGGCCGACCTTTTTGGATACATCTCCTGATGATATCTTTTTGAATGGTAGGTACCTGTTCCATAGGCACTTCGACACCCAGATCACCACGAGCTACCATGATACCATCGGTAGCCTTAATGATACTCTTGATATTTTTTACTGCTTGGGGCTTTTCGATTTTGGCGATCACCTTAGCCCTATGACCTTTGCTCTCGATGATCTTCTTGAGCTCTTTTATTTCTGCTGCTTCTCTAACAAATGATAATGCTACCCAATCTACGGGCATCGTCAAGATGACTTCTAGGTCTGCGCGGTCTTTTTCAGTTAGAGAAGGTAAGGTGATATTTGTATCCGGCAGATTTACTCCTTTGTTAGATTGGAGGATTCCTCCATATATAGCTTTCAATCTTACGTTACTCTTGCCATCTGTTTCAACTACTTCGAAGACTAACTTTCCGTCATCACAGAGTACACGTTCTCCAGCTTCTACATCACTGGCAAAGTGCTCATACCTCATGTAGACTTTGTTAGCATCGCCGATGCACTCTTCACTGACAAAATTTATTTCGTCACCAGCTGCTAGTGGTATACCCCCTTCTTGTACTGTTCCCACTCTCAGTTTTGGTCCCTGCAGATCTGCTAATACCCCGACATGGTTACCCATTTCAGCATTGAGCTCAGAGATTTTCCGAAAATTTTCTTTGTGAACTTCATGAGACCCGTGTGAAAAATTGAGTCTAAAAATGTCCACTCCTGCCTCGATCAATGCCTTAAGCATGTGCTTATCCTGTGAAGCTGGACCGACCGTAGCTACGATCTTTGTGTTCTGTTTATGGTGTATGCGCATAACAACCTTTTTCTATGATAATATAATGACGACGACTCGACTTTGCTAGTGAAAATAGGGTTTTCATAGCCTCTGGTCGAGATAAAAGTAGCATACCAAACTACATTGGTAAAAGTATAAAAAGAAAATTACTGGAACTTTACCTTGGGTGTATGCCTTGTAAACTCGTAATTTCGCACCTCAACACAATTAAATACTTTAAGATATGGCAGATATTGCTAATCAAGTTATGAAAATCATCGTAGACAAATTAGGCGTAGACGAGTCAGAAGTGACACCGGAAGCTAGTTTTACAGATGATCTAGGAGCAGACTCTCTTGATACAGTAGAGTTGATCATGGAGTTTGAAAAAGAATTTGACCTTTCTATTCCTGACGAAGAAGCAGAGAAAATTGCAACAGTAGGTGATGCTATCACTTACCTAAGCAAGTAGTAAGTATTATATACTGAATGAATAAGGTATCCACAGGTCTTTCAGATCTGTGGATATTTTGTTTGTAGCTATGGCTTCGTAATTTTACCACATGAAGAAAGTTGTGATCACCGGTATTGGAGCATTGACACCTATAGGCAATGATGTAACTGCCTATAAGGATGCATTGCAATCAAGCAAAAGTGGTGCGGCTTTAATCACCCACTTTGATGCTACAGATTTTAGAACAAAGTTTGCTTGTGAGCTGAAGGACTTTAATATCGAAGACTTCTACCATCGCAAGCAAGCAAGAAGGATGGATCCTTTTTCGCAGTATGCTATGGTAGCTGCTGACGAGGCTTGGGCCATGTCTGGGTTAGATACCGAAAAAATAGACTCCACTAGAGCAGGAGTAGTCTGGGGTAGTGGGATTGGAGGATTCGAGACTCTCGAGTATGAGATAGCTAATGCGGCGGTCCGTACTGGACCACCTCGATACAATCCTTTTTTGATACCTAAGTTGATTATCGATATCGCTTCAGGCCACATATCGATGAAGTATAACTTACAGGGTCCGAACTACTCAGTCGTATCGGCCTGTGCTACATCGACTAATGCACTTGCTAGTTCTTTTGATTTAATCAGGATGGGTCGAGCCGATATAGTAGTTACCGGCGGATCAGAAGCAGCTATTACTCAGACTGGCGTCGGAGGATTTGGATCTATGAAGGCCTTGAGTCCTCGTAATGATGATCCCGCGACAGCTAGTAGACCATTTGATAAAGACAGGGATGGATTTGTCCTTGGTGAAGGTGCTGGAGCATTTATACTGGAGTCTTTAGAGCATGCTCAAGCGAGAGGTGCTAACATAATAGCCGAAGTCGGTGGTTGTGGCATGTCAGGAGATGCACATCATATCACCGCTCCTCATCCAGAAGGTAAAGGTGCTATCAAAGCTATGAAGGATGCTCTAGCTGATGCGAAGATGAATCCCGAAGAAATCCAGTATATCAATGTACATGGTACCTCTACACCTCTAGGAGATAAGGCAGAGGTGTTAGCTATAAAAGAAGTATTTCAAGATCATTCTTATGATCTCAATATTAGTTCGACGAAGTCTATGACTGGTCACTTGCTTGGAGCTGCTGGTGCCATAGAAGCTATAGCAGGTATATTAGCTATCCGAGACGATTTTATTCCACCAACTATCAATCACTTTACCGACGACCCTGATATCGATCAAAAATTAAATTTTACTTTTAACAATCCACAGGAACGGAGGATTGATGCCTTTCTCAGCAATACCTTTGGTTTTGGAGGACACAATGCATCAGTTATCATCAAGAGGTTTGTGACTTAGCGCAGTATTTTGATCAAAGAAGTCTATAATTATTACCTAGCAAAAGATAAGGCTCTAGCTAAAAAGCTCAGAAGCATACTAGGCTTCACTCCTCGTAGTCTTTCACTCTTCAAGTTGGCATTCTATCACAAGTCGATGAATGATGCCCAAACCCATAATAATCAGCACAACGAACGTCTCGAGTTTCTTGGAGACGCTATCCTTAGCACTGTTGTCGCAGAATACCTTTTCAAAAAATATCCACGCCGTAACGAAGGCTTTCTCACTAAGATGAGATCTAAAATCGTCAAGAGGAAGACGCTTAACAAGCTGGCTAATGACATGGGTTTAGATATCATCTTATCATCTTACAGTCAAGGAAAGATGAGTAAGTCGATGCTTGGCAATGCATTTGAAGCTCTAGTAGGTGCTATGTATCTCGAGAAGGGATTTGCTGGCACACGCGACTACATCATAAGTGAGGTGCTACTGAAGCATCTTGACATCCATGAGCTAGAACGCATGGATGATAACTTCAAAAGTCAACTACTTGAGTGGGGTCAGAAGAATAGTATCAGTATCGATTATAGACTCAAGAGCAAGTATAAACGTGACAAGAGAGATAGATTTAAAGTGGCTGTAGTTGTAGGTGGAGAAGAGGTGGCAAACGCAGACGACTTTAATAAGAAAGCCGCTGAGCAGCATGCTTCTGAGCTGGCGATACAAAAACTGAACATTAAGACCACTGAACCTGTCACATCTTAAGTGAACAAATTCGGTTCTTTTTCCTTCGGTTATACATCATTCAGATTGAGATAGATTGGATTCGCTTACGCAAATAGTTCTTGGTGCTGCTGTCGGAGAGACCGTCGCTGGACGAAAGCTTGGTAATCGCGCCCTGTTGTGGGGTGGCATAGGCGGCACTATACCGGACCTCGATATCATCGCCAATGGCTTTCTAACGCCACTACAAGCTCTAGTTACTCATCGCGGATTTAGTCATTCGATCTTGTTCGCGATCATGGGGGCCTTTGTTTTTGGCTGGTTGATCCATGCCATGTACAAGTCGCCTTATCATCGGCATATAGCCTTCGTGAGTTGGTTTGCTTTGCCTGCAGGAGTATTACTTTTCTTTTCTCGGGTATTTGATGCTGCCCGATTTGAAATCTGGTCTGCTGCTCTTCTATTGTTTGTACTCGTAGGTATAGGCTATATCCTGTTTAGAAAGTACTTCAAATCGGAGATTACATCACCAGATGTATCACTCAATACTTGGCGCTGGCTGATGTTTTGGACAGTTGTCACACATCCCATACTGGATTGCTTTACGACTTATGGAACGCAGTTGTTCCAACCCTTTTCTGATTATCGAGTAGCTTTTAATGCGATAGCTGTGGCAGACCCATTCTACACAGTGCCCTTTTTGCTTTGTGTGATAGCGGCCTCATACTATAGAAGAGAAAGAGAGATCAGAAGAAAATTGGTTTGGACTGGACTTGCTGTGAGTTCTCTTTATATGACATTCTGTGTTTTTAATAAGAGTAGAGTTAACGCTCACTGGGAGAAGACTTTAGCTGATGAGAGTATAGTCTACGAGAGGTACATGACATCACCTTCTATCCTGTCCAACTTTCTCTGGACGTTGGTAGCCGAGACGAAGGATGGATACGTGACTGGGCAGTATTCCATCTTTGACAAGTCGCCTACCGCTACAGAATTTATAGCAAGAAACAATACTGATCATTCGATCAACTTAGACGATCCGACTATCGAGCGCTTAAGATGGTTTAGTGATGATTATTACTCGGTGATCAATCAAGGAAACGGTATTCAGTTTAATGATCTTCGATTTGGCTCTCAGCCAGATAAGGCTGGAGGCAAGCACTACATATTCAACTTTCTGTTGAAGCCTTCTACTGATCAATCATTTGAGATGATCGGAAGTAATGGTGGTCCTCCTCCTGGTGAAGAGCAAGAGATGATCTCTCGCCTCTTCACAAGGATCAAAGGAATCTAAAGAGCTTCTAGAGCTCTTCTCACATATACTTTGGCTAGGTGTGATCGGTATTCTTCTGAAGCAAAATGATCACCCATCACATCCACACCATCTACTGCATGCTCTGATGCCGAAGCGGTACCATCATAGGCCGCTTCTACAGCCGATGCACGATAAGGAGTGTCAGATACACCAGTCATACCGATGCTGACTTGATCACCATTTTTTACAGCGGCACATCCTACTACTGCAAATCGAGATGCAGACTGGAAGAACTTCTTATACACACCATGGCACTTTGGGAATCTTATCGATACGATGATCTCGTCACCCTCTAAAGCAGTCGTATAGATGCCTTGAAAGAAGTCCTGCGCAGGGATATCCCTTTTACCATTGGGCCCTTGCACAACGATGGTAGCATCCGTAGCGAGGATGACAGCAGGGTAGTCAGATGCTGGATCGGCATGCGCTAAGCTTCCACCTATCGTACCACGATTACGTATCTGTATGTCTCCTATGACTCCTGCAGCAGCAGAAAGTATGTCTACATGTTCATTTACGACAGTGGACTTATGAATCATCTTATGCGTACAGTTAGCACCTATGGTAACAGAAGTGCCACCATCTGTGATCTGATTCATATCAGCGAGACCACCTATATCTACGAGCACTGCTGGTCGGTTCAATCTGAGCTTCATGGCCGGAATCAGACTGTGTCCACCTGATATGACTTTAGCATCATAACCGTGCTCTGATAACAGTGACACTGCGTGATCCACGGAAGTAGCTTTTATATAATCGAATTGAGCTGGTATCATTTTTCTCTATTTAATTAGTCAGTTAATGATGAGGTCTAAGTGGTTTGCATGGCTCTCCACACGCGTTCTGGAGTTAAAGGCATCTGTATATCTCGGATCGCAATATGCGATATAGCGTCCATGACGGCATTTACCATCGCTGGAGTTGATCCGATAGCTCCTGCTTCCCCTGCTCCCTTCACACCAAGAGGGTTGTGCGGACAGGGAGTTGTTGTGCGATCAGTCTCTATGAATGGTACATCGTCAGCACGAGGCATGGCGTAGTCCATATAAGAGCCAGTGATCATCTGTCCACCTTCATCATAGGATACTCCTTCGAGCATCGCTTGGCCTATACCTTGTACAACGCCTCCGTGTATCTGACCATCTACGATCATAGGGTTGATGACATTGCCTACATCATCTACGGCGATGAATCGTTTTATTTTTACTGCCCCTGTATCTTGATCTACTTCTACGATGGCTATGTGGCAACCAAAAGGATATGTAAAGTTGGCAGGGTCGTAGAAACTTGAAAAGTCGAGTCCCGGCTCCAGTCCTTCTGGATAATCATGAGGGACATAGGCCGTCAGAGCTATATCACCAAAAGCGATGGCCTTGTCGGTTCCTTTTACTTTATACTGACCTTCTACAAACTCTAAATCTGCCTCAGCAGCTTCTAACTTGTGAGCGGCGATCTTGGCTCCTTTTTCGATGACTTTATCAAGACTCTTCATGATGGCACTTCCACCGACTGCTAGACTTCGAGAGCCATACGTACCCATACCAAAAGCCACTTGCTCCGTATCTCCATGATGGATCTGGACATTGTCCATATCGATGCCCAAGCGATCCGCTACAAACTGTGCGTAAGCAGTCTCATGACCTTGACCATGAGAGTGTGATCCTGTGTATACGCTGACCATGCCCGTTGGTTGGATCCGTACATGACCTACTTCATATAGGCCTGCTCTAGCACCTAATGAGCCAACAACTGCTGAGGGAGCGATCCCACAACCTTCTATATAGGTCGAGAATCCAATACCTAGTAGTTTTCCAGAACCTCGTGCTTCGGCTTGTTCTTTTCTAAAGTTTTCATAACCGACCATCTCGAGTGCACGATTTAGAGTGCCATGATAGTTACCGCTATCATACTGTAGAGCTACTTGTGTCTGATACCCAGGTTGGTCCACGCCATCAAATGGGTCTATGAAGTTTTTGAATCGCAGTTCTGCTGGGTCTATTTTCATTTCGAGTGCAGCAGTATCCATCAGATGCTCTAAGATGTAAGTGATCTCAGGACGACCTGCTCCACGATAGGCATCTACGGGGTTTGTATGTGTAAAGGCAGCAGTTATATCGATATTGATGAGAGGTGTCTTATAACATCCTTGGGCCAGTGTTCCATGTAGATAAGTCGGACAGGCCGTAGAGAAGGTCGAGAGATATGCTCCAAGATTTGCTTCGGAGTGTACACGTAAGCCAACTATATGCCCTTCTTTGTCAAAACCCATCTCCGCAGTCGTACAGTAGTCTCTGCCATGTGCATCTGTATAAAAAGCTTCTGTACGATCAGAAGTCCACTTGATAGGACGGCCGATTTGCTTGGATGCCCAGGTAAGAAGTGCTTCTTCTGTATAGTGATAGATCTTACTGCCAAATCCCCCACCAACATCATAACTCACCACTCTCACCTTGTGCTCCGGTATGCCTAAAGCAAAGGCACACATCAGTAGTCTTATCAGGTGAGGATTCTGCGTACTGGTGTAGAGTGTCCAGTTATCGGCATTGCTATCATAGTCAGCTATATAGCTTCGAGGCTCTATGGCGTTAGGTGCTAATCTTTGATTTTTAAAATCAAGCTTCGTGATATGATGCGCTCCATCCATAGCCGCATTAACCTCGGCCTTAGGATTTCCTATTTCCCAATCAAATACGGTGTTATTAGGTGCATCTGCGTGTACTTGTGGAGCTCCTGGTTGGACCGCTTCTCGAGGATTAGTGACTGCGGGTAACTCTTCGTACTCGACTTCGATCAGTTCGGCAGCGTCGCGAGCTTGTTGAAGTGATTCTGCCATCACGACAGCTACATTCTCTCCTACATGTAGGGCTTTGCCTTTAGCAAGCAGTGGATGTGGGGGTTCCTTCATGGTATCACCATTTTTAAAATCCACTTGCCATCCACATGGCACACCATAGTTACCACAATCATCCTCTCCTGTATACACCGCTATGACACCTGAAGCATCTTTCGCTGCATCGGTGTCTATGGACACTAGCTTGGCATGTGCATATGGACTTCTAACAAAAGCAGCGTGCAGCATACCCGGCAACTTGATGTCATCTGTGTACTTTCCTTTTCCAGTTAAGAAGCGATTATCCTCTCTTCTCTTTATTGGTTTACCTACATAGTTTTTTGTCATGGCTTAGGCGTTTAAAGTTTGTGAAGCATGCTGGATGGACTTGACGATATTGTGATAACCAGTGCATCTGCAGAAGTTGCCCTCGAGACCATGTCTGATCTCTTCTTCACTTGGATTGGGATTGTTTTTGAGGATATCTGCTGCGGTCATCACCATGCCTGGTGTACAGAATCCGCACTGTAGTCCATGATGTTCTTTGAAAGCAGCCTGGATGGGATGCAGCTCTCCATTAGTGGACATGCCTTCTATAGTAGTTAGCTCTGCACCATTAGCTTGGACGGCAAGGATAGTGCAGGACTTGACCGCATCACCATTCATAGTAATAGTGCATGCGCCACAGCTACTCGTGTCACAGCCTATGTGAGTACCAGTCAGTGACATGTGTTCTCGCAAAAATTGGACTAGGGTGGTCATAGGAGCTACATCTTTCGTGTATTCCTTTCCATTGACCTTGATGCTTATTTCCATATGCTTTTGATTTTCTCTACGATTATTTGAAAAAATGATTTGGTCTCTTGTTTAGGTGGTGTGTTGATATCCTTCTTTTGTATTGTTGGCTCTTTTGCTGCCACCGGATGTTGCTCTTTTGAACTAGGTTTTTCTTTATGTACTTCCACTTGCTGAGTCTCCTCTTTGGGCATCTCCTCGATGAACTTATCTAGTTCCTTAAATACTTGCTTGCTCAGCGTCTTCACTACACCACCGAGGATGCGCTGGCCCATAGTGGCAAGTCGACCTGATACTTGAGCTGTGCCTTGGTACTTGATCTCTGTTTGACTATCATCTAGCGGCGCAAGCATCATCTTAATGCTTGCTTTGGCATTGCCGATCTTACTGTTTTGAGTTAGGTTCAGCGTCATGGTCTCATGTTCGACCACGTCAGATAAGGTTAAGTCTCCCTTAAATGAACCTCTTACAGGACCGATATTGATATCGGATATGGCAGTATAATCATACTGCTCGTTCTTAATGATTTGACCTACTCCGGGAGATATCTTCGCAAGCACCTCCTCATCTTGTAGCATGGGCCATAGGGAAGCCACATCTAAGTCTACTACATGACGTCCATCTATCTTCATCTCATGCAGGTAAGTGTAATTTACTTAAGCCTGACTAATATAGACATTTATTCGGGAGACTAAGGGCAACTCATAAAGATATGTGCCTAGGTGTCTTAGGTAAGGAGTAATGCTCTTTTTAAGCTGGTGAGATTGTGAGCTGGTACGAGATGATCGATGTAGGGAAGTATGCTCTTTAGACCGACCACTTCGGGGGCAAAGTCTGGATGACCTGCCAGTGGGTTGAGCCATAAAATCTTTCGTGATGCCTTGTATATAAACTTCATCGCTGCGGTGATATCTGCTGGTTCGCCAGTGTCCCATCCATCACTCAAGATCATCACAACCGTTTTGCGATCTAGTAGGTGGTGGCCGTAGTCTTCTGTGAACTCCTTTAAGCAAGTGCCTATCCGAGTTCCACCGGACCACTGTGGTACTCTATCTGAGATGAGTTGAAATGCGTCATCAGGTTCATGATTCGCAAGCATATCCGTCACTTGATGAAGAGCGGTGCTAAAAACAAATGTTTCTATCCGATCATAGCTCTGCTGAAAAGCATAGATCATCTGAATACAGAATCTACTATATACATCCATGGACCTACTGACATCGCAAAGTAGAACCAGCTTGAGTCTCTTCATCTTGCGCTGAGTGTATATCACTTTATTGATATCAAGACCAGATCTTAAGTTGTGCCGGATGGTTTTCTTGAGATCTATCTTTTTTCTACTTTTTGACGTGATGAAAAGTCGACTCTTTTTCCTCAATATGCGTTGAGCGATTTTCTTAAGGAGTGAAGTGATTAACTTCAGTTCGTCATCGCTCATCTCCGCAAAGTCCTTTTTTGTGAATATTTCTACATCGCTGTAGGATGACTTCAGTGACTGCTCATCATCACCTCGATTGTACAACCAATCTTTCAGATCCTCGATAGAAGGAGTCTTCATCTGAGAAGGCTTTTGACTCTTGTGAGACATGTCTTTCACCTTGCTATCGACAGCCTTTTCGATTTCATATTGAAAGTCTTTGAAGTGAGAAATGAAGTGTTCGTATTGATATTTGTTTTTGCTGAGGATGGCCCGTAGCACAAGTTGGTATCGCTCTTCACTATAAGGTAGGATCTCCGATAGCGACTTCATGGCATCACTTTCTTCTGAAGGGGATATCGCATACCCTTTAGATCTCAGGTATCTGCAGAATCTGATCACATGACCGCTGAGTGTAGTTTGCCGAGTGATGAGATCCATCAACCGATCTTAGAGCTGACGCCCGTTTTTTCAAGTAACTCGGATAGCGAGTCAGTAGTGGTACGGATATCCTGCCAATCTTTGAGCACCACGCCTAGTGTATCTGCTATGACATCTTTATCGAGATGATCATAATGCATAGCAGCCAATGCTTCTGCCCAGTCCAACGTCTCAGCTACACCTGGAGTTTTTTCAAGTTTAAGCTGTCGCAAATGTTTCATGAATTCGCAGATCTGTTCGCCTAGTTTTTTATCGGCGCTTGGCACTTTCGATCTTAAGATGGTCAGTTCTTTTTCAAAGGAAGGATAGTCAATCCAGAGATAAAGACATCTTCTTCTTAGTGCTTCTGATAGTTCGCGTGTACGATTACCTGTCAGCACGACATATGGTTTACTATTGGCTTTAATGGTACCGAGCTCTGGGATGGTGATCTGCCAGTCGCTGAGTAGTTCTAGGAGATAACTCTCGAACTCTTCATCGGCCCTATCGATCTCGTCTATCAGGAGTACCGCACTTTTCTCACTTTTGATGGCCTGTAGAAGAGGTCTTTCCATGAGAAACTTCTCTGAAAAAATTTCTTCTTCCATTTGTCCGGTATTCTTCTCGCCTTCCATGAGTTTTAGGTGAAGTAACTGGCGTTGATAGTGCCATTCGTAGATGGCGTGGTGGGCATCGAGCCCTTCATAACATTGGAGTCTGATCAGATCAGTATCGAGTGCTTTGGACAAAACTTTGGCGATTTCAGTCTTACCTACACCTGCTGGACCTTCTATAAGTAGTGGCTTCTGGAGCTGTATAGAAAGAAAAACGGAGATGGCTACTGACTTGTCTGCATAGTAGGCTTGATCAGCCATCAGTTTGTATATATCCTCTACTGTCATATCTGATTACTTCAAAATTAAGGTACATATTATCTCAACTTTCACTTGCCCCTAATCCACATTTGCCTTGAGCGATAAGATCGTAAGAGAGAGCATCACAAACTTTGTCGAAAGGGATAGTTTGCTAATTTAGCCGCGCACTAAAACCTACTCATGGTCTTTTTGGACTTTGAACAACCATTAGAGAATCTCTTTGAGCAGTTAGATACCATCAAATCTCTGGAGGAAGAAGGAGATATCGATGTAACAGATAAGATCAAAGAGTTAGAAACTAAAATCCGCAAAAAGCGCAAAGAAGTGTACACAGATCTTTCGCGCTGGCAAAAAGTACAGGTGTCTCGACATCCTGCTCGGCCTTATACGATGTATTACATCGAGAATATCTTCAAAAAATTCACTGAGTTACATGGAGATCGGAAGTTTGGCGATGATAAAGCCATAGTTGGAGGTCTCGCTAATATCGATGGCCAATCTGTCATAGTAATCGGTCATCAAAAGGGTGTCAATACGAAGATGCGTCAGTATCGCAACTTTGGTATGGCTAATCCTGAGGGATATCGTAAGGCTTTGCGGCTGATGAAGCTGGCTGAGAAATTTGGATATCCAGTGATCAGCCTAATAGACACACCTGGCGCATATCCTGGTATCGAAGCAGAAGAAAGAGGTCAAGCCGAAGCGATCGCCGTGAATCTCTTTGAGATGTCTCAGTTAACTGTGCCGATCTTATGCTATATCATCGGAGAGGGTGCATCGGGCGGAGCATTAGGTATAGGACTTGGAGACCGCGTGTTTATGCTCGAGTATACTTGGTATTCTGTTATTTCTCCAGAGTCGTGCTCATCTATATTATGGCGTACGTGGGATTATAAAGAACAAGCGGCTGAAGCATTACAGCCTACATCAGATGATATGCTAGGATTTGGGCTTATAGATGGTATCATCAAAGAGCCTGTAGGTGGTGCTCATGCTGATCCAGATAAGATGGCGAAGGTGCTCAAGAAGCATATCAAAAGTCAGCTTGACGAATTAATGCCGATAGAAGCCGAAGAACTAGTAAACACCCGTATCTCCAAGTACGAAAAAATGGGCAATTTTAAGTCCAAGAAGTAGGTGATCCATGAGGAGGATACTCCGTGACAAATTATACAACAAGCATTACGATAAGCTATTACGGACTAGATCAGCTAGGTCCGGAAGCTCAGTTAATACGATCTCCTCAGTGACCGTTCTGGCACCGGCAAGCAGCATCAGTGATAGCGATATGAAGGATATCAAATCCTTCTTTGATAAAATGCAGATCAACTTGCACATATATCTGCTCAGAGAAAAAGGTGAACCCTTATCGGAAATAGATAGAGTCAATATCATCAGTCGTGAAGATTGCGAATGGTATGGCGTCCCCAGTCAAGAAATCCTCATCAATTGGTTAGCTAATAAGACTGACCTTCTGATTATCTCTGATCCAAATCGCCAACCACTTATGCGATATCTCTGCGCTGCATCTAATAGTAAGCTGAAGTCCGCTGTATACGACGATAACATCAATAGAGAAAGCTATGACATTGATTTGTGGATAGACTCTTCGTCTGGCGTACCACTTTCGCTATACAAGCAGTGCGAGCAAACTTATCGGACGCTTACGAAGTTGGGCATAGGTCTTCCTGTTATAGGATAGACTTAGGTATCTTTCGGCCATGAAGCACACGGCATATATCGGTACAGGAGTCGCACTAGTCACTCCTTTCAAGAATGGAGAGGTTGATTTTGATTCTATCGAGCGTATCATCGAGCACGTCATAGGAGGAGGTGTAGATTACTTAGTGATGCTAGG